>JBPCOF010000161.1:0-4203 GCA_051000515.1 Geodermatophilaceae bacterium | reverse complement strand
GGCGGGCCGTGATGTCCTTCGACGAACCGTTTCGGGCGCACCCGGTCGCGGCACTGCGCCGGCGCCTTGTCCGCTCGGTGAGCCCTGGGGCGGTCGTCCTGATCGTCGGCCTCATCCTGGGTGTGCAGGTCGTGATCATCGTCGGCGCGGTGCTGAGCGCCCTGGGGATCCCGTTGGGTATCGACCGCTACCGAGCGCTCGGGCACGCCTTCACCGGCGACGCCTTCGCCGTACGGTCCGGGTCCCTGGTCCGGCAGACCACGGTGATGCAGCAGCGCGCAGTCGTCGGCTGGAAGATCCGGCAGAGCTTCTTCCAGCGGCGAGCGGGGGTGTCGACGGTGAGCGCCCTCGTCGGCGCAGGCTCCGGCGCGTACTCGGCCCTGGATGCCGACGGCTCCGACGGGCTGGTCCTAGCGGCCAACAACGGCGGCCGCTGGGCCCGCGAACTCTTGCCCTGACCAATCCGCCGAAGGGTGTTCATGATCCCCACCCACCAGTTGCGGCAGTGGCTTCGTGGGATGGACGGCGGGGCCGCTGCTTCCAACATCGCTCCGCTGTCGCATCCGGTCGGCATGCTGTCTAGGACTTAACCCGTTTTAAGGAGATCAGGGATGTCTGAGAAGCAATACCGGGATCAGATCGACCGCTACACCAAGGAGCTGGCCGATCTGTCCGGCAAGCAGGCCACGGCCAACGCTGCGGCCAGGAAGTCCCGCTCTGCGGCGACCACGTCGCGGCGCAAGATCAAGCCCACCACCAGCGCTTCGATGACGCATTCCCACGAGGGCACCGCCGACCGACATGACAAGCAAGCCGAGGGACATGAGAAGAAGGCAGCCGAGCTGGCCAACAAGACGCCGATCGCACCAAGAAACTGCACACTGCCCAGGCAAACCTTGAACGCGAACAACGGGCGACAGCCCGCCGAGAAGACCTGGCAACGACCAAGAAGCGGCGTGATGAGGTCCACCACGCCCGAAAGGTCGCTCAGATATCTCGCCCAATCGTCCGCTATATCCACGAGATCCGCGAGATATCGCCCGCTCGCATGGAGGAGCTGCGGATTCTATATCTGACAGCGAACCCACTGGTGGCCGATCCCAACACGAACCTTAGGGTCGATGCCGAACTCGCTCAGGTTCAACGAGCCGTACGAGGGGCGCTACACCGTGACTATGTGAAAATCACGCCCCGTCCTGCCGCGACACCGGAGGATCTGCTGGATGGTCTCAACGACCTCACGCCGCACGTCGTGCATTTCTCGGGTCACGGAGGTGCTGGCACCGTTGTCCTGGACAACAGCGACATCAATGATCCTCAGGCCCGCGACCTCACCTTCGCCCAACTCGGCCGTGCGCTGAGCACAAGCCGAGAAACTCCAAAGCTATTGGTACTCAATGCTTGTGACACGGTGGAGGGTGCCAGCGATGATCTTCTGCCGACGGCTCCTGTGATCATCGCTATGGCATCCTCGGTTCTCGACACCACCGCCGCCACGTTTGCGGCCCGCTTCTACGCCGGGATCGCGTCGGGCTTGTCGATCAAGAAGGCCTTCGATCAGGCGGTGCTCGCTGTGGAGTTTGTCGGACTGGATGACGAGAGCTGGATGATCACGCTGTTGCACCGCGAGGACATCGACCCAGACGGCGTGACCCTTGTTGAGCCGCCTGCCGACTGGACTACTGAACCCACCTTTACCGGTGTTCGTGGGCGGGTCGCTCCGCCGCCGCGACGGTTGGATGGTAGACCTGCGATTGTCGACGCTACAGCGTCGACAACAGTTCGGAGGGGCGATGGAGGTTGACTTGAGGCAGCGCCGCCCACATGGTCAGGTCCGAGCTGCGATGGCGGACTTCTTGCGTGACCGCGGTGAGACAGCGACCATCGCGGAGATCCAACGGGCAGCAGAGGAGCGCCTCGGCGGGGCGATCCCCAAGTCGTCTGTGCGCGGCGGCCTTCAGGACGAAAGGCTCTTCGAGAGGGTGCGTCGAGGTGCCTTCCGCCTTCGTGGCTGAACCCGGATCCATCACGCCCGACCCTCGCGAGTCTTCCCTCGTACGGCTCGCGATCGACTTAGGCGCCGCTGACGCCGGAGGCCCGTTGAGCGCTGCCGAGGCCAGACTGGTCACCCGCGCCAACCGGTTGATGGCGTCCACGCCGAGGACTCGCTTAGCAACGGCAAGGAGGGCTCTCAGAGCTGGCCTCGACCCGCTTGGTGACGAGTTCTGCGCGATCAGGACGCCCAGCGCGCGCCGCGAGAGCGGCGCCATCTACACCCCGCCCGCGCTCGTCCAGCCGATGGTCGACTGGGTCATGGACGAAAGTCCTGCACGGGTGATCGACCCTCCGGCAGTGGACGTTTCATCCTCGACATTGCCCGCCGCAAGTCCCGCGCCCATTTGGTGGCGGTGGACCTCGACCCGCTGGCTACCTTGATGACCCGGGCTGGTTTCGCGGCTCTCAAGCTCCCCAACGTCGAAGTACTAAACACCGATTTCATCCGGCTGCGGTCGCCACGGATCAACGGCGTGACGGCGTTCATCGGCAATCCGCCCTACCTCCGCCACCACGCCCTGTCACCGGCAACGAAGGCGTGGGCGCAGAAGGCGGCGGAGAAGCTCGGTCTGAAGGTGTCCGGCCTGGCCGGACTGCACGCCTACTTCTTCCTCGCGGCCGCGGGCAACGGCCGCGCAGGCGACATCGGCTGTTACGTGACAAGCGGCGAATGGCTGGACGTGAACTATGGGGCGATCGTGCGTGACCTGCTGCTCGATGGCCTGGGTGGGGAATCCATCCACGTCCTGGCGCCGGAGTCGCTGCCCTTCCAGAAGACCGCCACCACTGCGGCCATCACTTGCTTCCGGGTCAAGAAACCACCCGAGGCCATCAGATTCCAATCGATTACCACAGTGGCCGACCTCGCTAGCCTCGCCGATTCCGGGGAACCAGTTGCCCGCTACAGGCTGCTCGAGACCGGACGCTGGTCCACCTTCGTGCGCACGCGCAACGCGATACCCGAGGGCTTCATCGAGCTGGGTGAACTCTGCCGCGTCCACCGCGGCAGCGTGACAGGCTCGAACCGGACCTGGGTCACCCTGCCCGGGGCCAACGATCTGCCCGAGAGCGTGTTGTTCCCGTCGATCACCCGCGCCCGGGAACTCTTCGCTGCGGGGGCCGAGTTGGCCAGCGCCGAGCAGCTCAGGCTCGTCATCGATCTGCCCGCCGACCTCGACGAGCTGGACGTCGGCGACCGCAAGCAGGTTGAAAAGTTCATCGCCAGTGCTCGCCGGGCGGGAGTGCGGAAGGGGTACATTGCTTCCCACCGCCCGAAAGGCGCGTGGTGGGCGATCGGCCTACGCGCCCCGGCTCCCATGCTGGCCACGTACATGGCCCGCCGGCCGCCGGCGTTCGTGCGCAACCTCGTTGGCGCCAGGCACATCAACATCGCCCACGGCCTCTACCCGCGGGAGGAGCTTCCCGAGGATGCCCTCACCAAGTTGGCGGCGTGCCTGCGTACGTCGATCACCCTCGCGCAAGGGCGCACCTACGCTGGGGGCTTAACGAAGTTCGAGCCCCGAGAGATGGAGCGACTACCGGTGCCCGCACTGGACAGCCTGCTCAGATCGTGACCGTCCATCCCCCGCGTTGGGACACCGCACGGCTCGATAGCGATTGCGCATTTGCTATCGCCGCGTTCCGAGTGCGGCGGATGGGGGAACCACTCGAAGACTATCTGGAGAACTTCGACGAGGTCCGAGGCGCTGTCGAGAACCTGCTTGAAATGACCGTCGATCTATCGCAGCTCAGCGAAAGGGCCCTCGATGTCCTTACCGACCCTGCCCTTCTCGAGGCTGTCCGCTATCTCGCCGGACCGCCGATCTCGACAGACGACCTAAAGGTCGTGGCCGAAGCACGGCTAAGCGCACAGGCCCTGCGTGCTGACCCGATTATGGCCCACCGGGTGATCGACACGGTGTTGCTCGGCTTGGACCGCAACCGCTTTCCATGGGTGGCGGAGGACCGCGAACCCACTGAGGCCGAGCGTGAGGCGGCCGCGATGGCGTCGGCGGCTTTAATGGCTCTACGCAGCTAAGCGTGGTAGTCGGGCTCGGAGTGGTGTCGTCTGGTGAGTTTGCCAGTCCACTCCGCAGTGCAGCAGGAGCCGCAGCCGGTAGTTGTCGAAGTTGCGGAATCCGTGGCCGA
>JBPCOF010000158.1:0-27803 GCA_051000515.1 Geodermatophilaceae bacterium | reverse complement strand
ATCACCGGATGCTCGGTCGTCGGGTCGAACTCCACCGAGTTGGCACCGGTCAGACCGGCCAGATTGCGGGCCACTTCGATCACCATGCACTGCAGGCCGAGGCACAGCCCGAGCGTCGGGATGCCGTTGGTACGGGCGTAGGAGATGGCACGTACCTTGCCCTCGATTCCGCGTACTCCGAACCCGCCGGGCACGACGACACCGTCCACATCCGAGAGTTGTTGCGCGACACCGCTGCTGGTCTCGCAGTCGTCCGAGGTCACCCAACGGGTCTCGATGTGGGTGTGATGGGCGAAGCCGCCGGCTCGCATCGCCTCGGTCACCGAGAGGTAGGCATCAGGGAGGTCGACGTACTTGCCGACCAACGCGATCGTCAGTGACTGCCGGGGCTTGTGCACCCGGTCGAGCAGATCGGACCATTGCGTCCAGTCGACGTCGCGGAAGGGCAGGCCCAGGCGGCGCACGACGTAGGCGTCCAGTCCCTCGGCGTGCAACACCTTCGGGATGTCGTAGATGGAGGGCGCGTCCGAGGCCGAGACGACCGCCTCGGAGTCCACGTCGCACATCAGACTGATCTTGCGCTTGAGCGCAGCCGGGATCTCCCGGTCGCTGCGGCAAACGATGGCATCGGGCTGGATGCCAATGCTGCGCAGGGCGGCGACCGAGTGCTGGGTCGGCTTGGTCTTGAGTTCCCCGCTGGGCGCGAGGTACGGGACAAGGGACACATGAAGGAAGAACACGTTGTCTCGACCGACGTCGTGCCGGATCTGGCGGGCCGCTTCGAGGAAGGGCAGCGACTCGATGTCCCCGACAGTCCCGCCGATCTCGGTGATGACGACGTCGATACCCGGATGGCCGTCCTGGCCGCCGGCGATGCCGAGGATGCGGTCCTTGATCTCGTTGGTGATGTGCGGGATCACCTGGACGGTGTCGCCGAGGTATTCCCCACGCCGTTCCTTGGCGATGACCTCGGCGTAGACCTGGCCGGTCGTCACATTGGCGGAGCCGGCGAGGTTGATGTCGAGGAAGCGTTCGTAGTGACCGACGTCGAGGTCGGTCTCGGCCCCGTCCTCGGTGACGAAGACCTCACCGTGCTGGAACGGGTTCATCGTGCCCGGATCGACATTGAGGTACGGGTCGAGCTTCTGCATGGTGACCCGCAGACCCCGAGCCGATAGCAGGGACCCGAGCGAACTCGCAGTCAAGCCCTTGCCCAGTGACGAGGCGACACCGCCGGTCACGAACAGATAGTTGGTGGTGTGGGAAGTGCGACGATCACCCGGTCGGTTCACGGGAGTTCACGCTAACACGCGCTCCTGCAGCCGCAGCGGTCAGACTCGGGGTGTCGAGGACCGACTCAGCCGCTCGCACGTCCTCGGATGGGGCCCAGCGCAAGCTGATCCAGATCAAGACGGGTACGACGACGCAGCCCGCGATCGCGGGCACCGCCACACCGGAGTCGTTGATGGCTGCGCCGATCGCGACCGCGATCATGGCAGCGAGCAATCCGGCACGCCAGCGTGGCTCCGCTGCCAAGAAGTCCCGTAGCGGTCCCCCACGCCGAAGCATCAGCCAACCAGCAACGGCGAAGATCGGGATCAGCCACGTCACGGGGCTTCCGGTCAGAACGTCCAGGTTGGCCTGGGCCTTGCGAGCGATCACCGCCCAGGCTTGGCCGTCGATGATCTGTGCGACGAAGCGGCCCAAGTGCGTTCTATCGTCGGGATCGCGCTGGAAGTCGAGCAGTGCGAACGTGGACACAGCAAGAGCCGTCACGGCGACGATCGAGACCACCCGGCGTACCGACAGGCGAATTCCGGTGGCGAAAAAGGCCAGGATGATGAAGGCGGGCACCAGCGCCACTACGCCACCGAAATCGCGGCCGAGCCCCGCAGCGCCGACGACGACCACAGCCACGAGTCCCATCGCCGCGATGCCGATGAGCACTCGCCGTTTGGATCCCCGAACCAGCACAGCGACGGCCAGCAGACTGCACACCGCGAACAGGCCGAAACTCAAGTTCCCCAGACCTACGAACCGCCCGGCCACGATCGCGTTGTATCCGAGCAGGCTGTTCAGCTCCATCGGCGAGCCGAGCACCACGTCCAGGCCGAGAATCAGCGCGGTCGACACCAGGACAACGGTGGCTGGCCCGGCCCAGGTCCATCCCGAGTTCGCCGAACGGGTCGACGCCCAGCGGCGACCACCGACTGCGAAGGCCAGGATGCTGAGCAGCCCCACGCACAGGATCACCGCTGATCCGAGTGCCACTTCGCGGTTCGGGGAGCGCCACCACGGCGTGAGGTTGGCCAGGTGAGTCGCGGCCGGAACCGCTGCGAAGACGAGCGCCCCGACTGATACCGCCCGCTCGAGCCGGACGCGGCGCTGCTGCCTGGCCGGCCGCCAGAGCCGGGCCAGCGCGAAGCCGGCCACCAGCGCTGCGGCAAGTCCTACAAGGGTCCAGAAGAAGGGCCTGGTAAGGCCGGAGTGGGCCACGGCCGCCCGGTTGAGATCACGCAGGTCGCTCAGCGCCGCATCCAGACCGGTCGTCGGTGCGTGCCAGCGCATCACCGAACCGACCATGGTGTCCGGATTCTCGAGGCCGAGCGCACGTAACGCCGTCGGCGCGACATCGATCAGCTGCACGTAGGGTGCCCGGCCGGTACTCGAGGACATCAGGTAGCCGGGGGGTAGCCCCGGGTGCATGGCGAGCAGCGGATGCAGCTGCGCCCTGCTGACCCCCTTCTCCGACAGTCCGGCAATCAGCAGCAGGGTGTCGCCAGGCAGGTCATCGACCGTGGCACGTACCTGCGCGATCGTCGTATCCAAAGCAGCGAGCGCCACCGGTCGAGGTCGCCCCACCAACTCGGCCAGTGGTCCTGGGCCCGCCTCGGGCTGTGACTCGCTCGGGGGCCCCTGTCCGGACAGGGACACCGTCGGGACCGAGCCGATCAGGTCGGGCACGGTGATGACAGTCAACGGGCATCCGCTCAGGGCTGCCGCCCGCTGCTCGGCATCTGCGGGTAGGTCGTCCAAAACGGTCACCCGGCTGCCGTCAGCAGATACCGCCACAGCCGAGGAGCGACCGATGGCAGTCGAGCAGCTGACCGCTGTCCCCAAGGCTCCGGGCTCGGCGCCGAACGAGCGGGTGCCTTCGTCCTCGGCGATCCGGGCGACGGTCTGGGTGACGTCGGTGAGGCCGGCCAACGCCACCTGCTCCTGCTGCCCGCATCCGGCCAGAACGGCCATCTGCTGCGCCTCCTCGGCCGTCAGCGGCGGCAGGTTCTCCACTGCGTCCTCGATCGGCGCCGGGTACCGAGCCCGGTTCCCGGCACCCAGGGTGGCCCAACCGTCGAGGATGCAGGTCCGCGAACGAGCCGCCCGCACCGTCATGTCCCCCAGTGCGGCGTCGGCGGCCAGTTGGTTGAGCGCAGGCGCCAGGCCCGAGGCCACGTCACCCCAGAGCAATCCCGGAACACCGACGATCACCACCCGGTCCGCCGAGACCGGTGTCATGTCAGCAGCAGCGCTCACCGGTGCTGAAAGTCCTGGTCCGAGACTCGCGCACAGCGCCGCGGTCAGCAGCCAGGCAGCCAGGCGCCTACCCGGCAGCGGGCTCACGGTGACCCGACCGTGAACATGGTCAGGACGCGCCCAGTAGTTCCGCGTACAGCGCGCTGAGCTGGGCGACGGTGTCGTCCAACGTCGGCCACGTGGCAGCTGCGGCCAGCCCGGCCTCGACAAGGGCAGCCGAGCGGGCCGGATCACCGAGTACGGCGGTGACTGCGGCGTCCAGGGCGGCGTGGTCGTTCGGCGGGATGAGGACCCCGGCTCCCTGGCCGGCCAACTCCGGGATACCCCCGACGGCGGTAGCCACCAGTGGCCGCCCCGCGCGCAGCGCCTCCTGGGCCACCAGTGCCCGCGCTTCCCATCGAGAGGTCAGCACGACCAGGTCGCAGGCTCCCAGCAGGTTCGCCATGTCGCTGCGCCTCCCCAGCAGCACGACTGGAAGGCGCTCCCGTGCGATCCGCTCGGACAGCTCAGCGTGCAGGGGCCCCTCCCCGGCGATGACGGTGCGCAGGCCGTCGGTCCGATCCCGCCAGCGCCCTGCTGCGGACAACAGCGTGTCGTACCCCTTCTGCGGGTGCAGTCGCCCGATCGCCAGGAGCAGTGGCACCGTCTCCGGCACGCCGAGTTCGGCCCGGACCTGGGCTCGGGTGCGGGTAGCCTCAGAAAGCGTCGGTGCGGTGACCGGCGCAGATCGGACATCACGCCCGCCGACGGACCGGGCATGCTCGCCCAGATCCAGAGAGGCCGCCAGGACCACATCGGCGCCGCGGATGACGAAGCGCTCCAAGGCCTTGTCGAGCGTCCCTCTCGGGCCGGCGATGTCGAGCAGGGCGTTGTGCAGGGTCACCACGACGGGTGCAGCGGGTTGCGCCAGCACCGACAGCAGGCCTGCGCGCAGTCCGTGTGCGTGCACCAGATTTGCGCCACGCAACGCTCGCCGAAGGCTGATCAAGGCGCGGACGTCCTGGACCGGACGCAGGCCGGAGGCGATACGTACAGGCCGGAACTGGGCCCCGGATGACCTGAACCCGAACAACTCGTCGGTGGCCGGCGGGCCGCACACGCCCACGACGGCTCCGGCGGACAGCAGGCCCGGGAGGATGGCGCGGACGTGCGTGCCGACTCCGCCGGTGCTGGTGGCCAGCACCTGGGCGATCTGCCGTCCAGCGAGCACGGACACGCTGGATAGTGTCCCGCTGCGTTGATCGCTGCGTTGATCGCTGCGTTGATCGCTTCGTGTCATGACGTGCTCTGCACCTCTTCCTGGACCGGGTCCGGGCGGCGCAGACCACGCAGGACCGCACCTGTTGCGCTGCGGGCTAAGACCATCATGGTCGCGCCCGACACCAGGACCACGACGGTGCCTATGACCAGCACCTGCACGACTGCCTGAAGGGCGTCACCGCCGTCCCACGCCTGGGCCAGCAACCTCCCGGCCACGGTGCCCACGGTCGCGGCGACCAGTGCCGCGGCGCCAACTCTGGCCACCCCCCGCAGCGACTCCCTTCCGGCGCAGCGATTCGTCACGAAAATCAGCGCGATGCCCGCCGCGATCACGCCGATGCTGTGGCCGGCGGCCAGGGCCACCCCTCGGGAGGTGTCCGGCAACGCGACGGCCAGCCCGACGTCCGCGGCCACAGTCAGCAGCCAGCCGCCGACCACGGCCCAAGTCGGTTCCTTCCACAACCCTCGGGCATACAACGCCCGGGTCAGCAGCGCAACCAACCCGTACGCCGCCAGACCTGGTGCGAACGCGACAATCGTTTCGGCGAGTCTGCTCGTTGTCAGCTCGGAGTCTGGAACGCCGGTGCCTTGCACAAAGATTCGAGCCGCGGGTTGTGCGACGGCGATCATGGCCGCTGACCCGACCAGGCAGCCGATGAGCACCGCACCAGTGGTGGGGGCCAGGGTCGCACGATAGGACGCCTCGTCTGCTTGCTCGTAGGAAGCCGACAATCGTGGGAACGCCGACGTGGCCAGCGGGACGGCCAGCGCACCCCAGGGCAGTAGGAAGACCGTCATGGCCAGCAGGTAGAGAACCTGGGTGCCCGGGGGGGCACCGTCGTTGGCCAGCCGGATCGCGACCACCACGGCGACCTGCTGGGCTGCCAGGGTCGCGATTCCGGCAACGGCCAGTCGCCGCACCCGGGGCGCTACCCCGACCGGAAAGCCGAGGCTGGGCCGCAGACGGAGCCCCGTGCCGCGCAACGGAATCAAGAGCACACCCGCAAGCACGACCACCCCGAGGCTGGTGCCCACACTCAGCACGAGTTCGGACTCAGTGCTCAACTCCTCGACCGACTCTGGAACCCCGGCCGACAACCGGTACAACAGGTAGGCAACCGCGACGACGACGCTGGACAACAGCGGTGCCAGCGCCGGTCCGGCGAAACGCCCGTGTGCCTGCAGGATGCCGGTCAACACGATGCCGACGCCGTAGAGCACGACCTGCGGCGCGAAGACCAGGAGCATCCGGGTGCCGAGCTCGACGGCCTCAGAACAGCTGCTCGACGACAGAAGTGCCTGGGAGAGCGGTCGGGCAAGGATGGCGAGCAGACCGCTGACCGGGACCAGGATCAGGATCGTCCAGGTCAGCAGTGACGAAGCAGTCCGCCTCGCCCTTTCATGGTCCCCCTTGGAGATTGCTCCGGACAGCATCGGGACGACCAGACTGGCCAGTGCCCCACCGGCCACGATCTCGAAGATGATGTTGGGCACGGTGTTCGCCGCGACGTAGGTGTCTCCCACGCAGGTCGTTCCGACCGTACGAGCGAAGACCAGATTGCGGCCGAACCCGGCGAGGCGAGCCAGCAGGGTGATGACGGCGATCACGGCAGCAGCCGCGCCGACGCCCTTGACCACGGCAGGCAGCCCGGGGCCGGTCATCGGGGTCGGCGGCCGGCTCAAGGCCGGGGCTGGCTTGTGCCGGCAGCGCGCTGCGTGCTGCGCGCATCGGTCGCTCGGCCCAGGCGGTCCAGATCACGCAAGCCTGGCGTGGCCTCGATCACCCTGGTGAAGCTGATCTTTTCGCTGGCGGCAGTCAGGGCCACCAGGACCGCCAACATGCTCGTACGTGCCAGCGGGCTCGCCCCCACTGTCAATCGATACCCGAGGAGCGCCCCCAGAGCGTTGGCTCCCGCGTCACCAAGCATCACCTTCTCGCTCAGATCGGCCGGTAGAACACCCAGCGATGCCCCCAGCACCGCAGCACCGGCTCCACCGGCGGCACCGCCAAGCAGGGCGGCGGCCCCCAAGGCGCTAGCCTTGGCGGCCCGCCCCGGACGAAGGTCCAGAAGGTTGACGAGATTCGCAGTCCCAGCCATGACGCCGGCACCGAGAACTCGATCTACCGGACCGCTCGAGCCTGGCCCAGCCGCTGCCAGCGCTGCGCCGACCACTCCGATGACTTTCAGCGCGCCGGTCGAGACTCGGCCGGACGACAGCGCCTGCAGATGCCCCCGAAACCCCTTGTCCGCCTGGAGTTCTGGGTCAGCGCCCGCGATGTCGTCGTACAAACCGACCGCCCCGCAGGCGAGGCCGAGCAGCATTGCTTCACGCCGCCGGCACGGTGGCAGAAGTAGTCCGGCCATGCCACTGGCCAGCACGGCAACGACCGGGCCCGCGACAATATTCACCGGCTCTCCGCGGTGATTTCGCCGCACCCAGGCCGGTCCGGACAGAGCAGAGGACCGGCGGGTTACCTCGGTCAGCACCAGCGTTCCGGCAGCCGCAGCGATCACACCGGCCACCCGCTGGCCCGCACTGCCCCGCGGCGGGTGGTCGCCGCCCGGCGCTCTCACGGGTCCAGGGGCGGTAGCGGCACCGTGTCCTCGCCGACGCCGTAGTGCCCGGATTGACCGGTTCGCTCAGCAGTAAGCGCCAGCAACGCGGCCACCTGGCCGGAGGCGGCATCGGCATTGTCCACTGTGGACACCGACGTTGCGGCACTGGCGTCGGCGCGGAGGGCGGCAACCAGTCCACCGTCGAGCGCGGAAGCTGCACTCCCGGCGACCACGCTTCCGCTGCCGGCCGAGTCCAGGCTGACGGTCAGGGCAACCAGCGCCTGATTGCGCGCCTCGGCGTCCTCCCCGGTGAACCCTTCACCAGTCAGGATCAGCGCATAGTCCGCGGAGTTGATGTCGCCGCTGTCAGACGTGACGACCCCGAGCGCGGCCAGTCCGGCCAAGACGGTGGCTGTGGATTCTGCGGTGGGAGCCGAAGCACCCTCGGCCGGCTGCATCAGGACCTGGCTCATCAGGCTGGCCACCAGGGTCGGGGTGTCGTCTGTCTGGGGCAGCGTGATCCCGGCCGGCAAGCCGATTCCGGTGACGTACTCCTGTAGCTCGGGGGCGTTCTGCGGGTCGGTGAACTCCGGCTGCAGACGCAGCGTGCCGGACAATTCCGCGCCCGCGGCTTGGAGCAGGGTCACGGTCTGGCCGAGAACCTCGGCGCTCACGTCGTCGCTGCTCACGACTAGCAGGACTGAGGATCCGACGAGCCGATTGGCCACGACAAGCGGCGCGACGGCATCGTCGTAGGCGTCTCCCTGGCTCAGTTGTTCGGTGAGGCTCTCGGTCTGTGCCTCCAGACTGTCCTTCTCCTCGGAGAGGGTGCCAACTTGGGCCTCGAGTCCGTCCAGGACCCGGCCGTTCAGTTGCGTCGTCCCGATCACGATGCCGAGGGCGACGGCGAGGAACACCGCGATCAGCGAGACAAGGTGATACCGGAAGTCGATCACGAGAACAGGCCCTTCACCCAGCCGAGCAGGTCGCCCAGCCGGTCAGTAAATAATTCGAGGTAGGTGCGACCGGCAGTCGAGACCGCGAGCACCGCGCCGATGGCGACGAAGGCGGCAAGAACCAGAAAGACCAGCGCAGAGGATGAGATCCGGCTCTTGTACAGCCGGCTCACTCCTTTGGCATCGACCAATTTCGCGCCGACCCGAAGTCGGGTCAGGAACGTCGAGGCCATCCCGCCACGACCCTTGTCGAGGAACTCGACGAGCGTGGCGTGCGTGCCCACCGCGACGATCAACGTGGCGCCCTTGGCATCGGCGAGCAGCATGGCGATGTCCTCGCTGGTGCCGGTGGCCGGAAAGGTGATGGCCTCCACGCCGAGGTCCTGGACGCGCGGTAGTCCGGGGGCACGGCCGTCGGCGTAGGCGTGCACGATCACTTCAGCACCACAGCGCAGGGTGTCGTCGGTAACAGAATCCATGTCCCCCACGATGATCGCCGGTTTGTACCCAGCCTCGCGTAACGCATCGGCCCCACCGTCGACACCGATCAACACCGGCCGGTAATCGCGAATGTAGGAGCGCAACTGAGCGAGGTCCTCCTTGTAGTCGTAACCCCGGACGACGATCAGGACGTGTTGCCCCTCCATGTCGGTTCGAATGTCCGGAACGCCCACTCCGTCGAGCAGTAACGCACGCTCGCGCTTCATGTACTCCATGGTGTTCGCGGCGAAGGCCTCGAGCTGGCTGGACAGACCTGCCTTGGCATCCTCCATCGCCACGGCGATGGATTCCTCGTCGAGGTGGCGCCCCTCGGCGACCAGACGGTCGCCGACGTAGAGGCACTCCCCGTCGACCCGGACCCGCGTTCCCTCTTTGACCTTGCCGAACACCTCGGCACCGACGTTGTCCAGGATCGGGATCTCGGCCCTGGCCAGGATGCCCGGTCCGAGATTGGGGTAGCGACCGGAGATGCTCGGCGAGGCGTTAACGACGGCGACCACGCCACGGGCCACCAAGGCATCGGCGGCAACCCGGTCGATGTCGGTGTGATCGATGACCGCGATCTCACCGGCGTTGAGCCGCTTGGTCAGATCCTTGGTACGTCGGTCGAGTCTGACCACACCGGAAACTCCGGGTAGTGCATCCGCAGATCGTCCGCGGCGCAGGGTGCCTAGTCGCATCCGTCCAGTCTCGCACCGGACCGAGTGGGCGCCGAGGCGCCACGCGGTCAGCCGGGATCGGCGGCGTTGGCCAGCAGTTCGGCGGCGTGGGCCAAGCCGGTCTCGCTGTCGGGCAAGCCGGCCAGCATGCGGGACAGTTCCTGGACGCGTGGCTCGCCGGTGACCTGGCGGATCCCGGTGGCAGTGGTCGTGGCGTCGCCGGTCTTGTCGACGACCAGGTGAGTGCGGCCGTGCGCGGCAACCTGCGGCAGGTGAGTGACGACCAGGACCTGATGATGAGCGGCCAGAGCCGCCAGCCGCCGACCGATTTGAACAGCAGCCTGCCCTCCGACCCCGGCATCCACCTCGTCGAAGACCATCAGCGGAACCGGGTCGGTCCCGGCCAACACCACCTCTATGGCCAGCATGACGCGGGAGAGTTCGCCACCCGAGGCGGCGCGGTGCAGCGCGGCCGCTTCGGTCCCGGCATGTGCCGCCAGCAACAGCCGCACCTCATCGAGGCCGTCCGCACCGGGTGCATCGGCGTCAGTCCGGATGTCGATCTCGATCTTGGCCGCAGGCATGGCCAGGGCGCCCAGCTCGTGTTGCACCAACGCCGAGAATCGACGTCCGGCCAGTCGACGGGCAGCTGAGAGCTGCCCACCCAGTCGACCGAGTTCGCAGCGGGCTGCATCACGTCGCTCGCGCAGCGCGGCCAGGGCGTCGTCGGAGACATCGAGGTCGAGGAGCCGGTGTTGCGCTTCCTGAGCCCAGGCCAGGACACCATCGCTGCCCGTCCCCGGGGCGGCGAAGTGGCGGATCACCCCTTGTAGCGCTGAGATCCGCTCCTGAACCTCGGCCAGCCGGCCAGGATCGGCAACGGCGTCCTGGATGTAGTTGGCGAGCTCGGCCGCAATATCGGTCACGGTGTACGACACGGCGGCCACCCGAGCGCCCAACTCCCGCAGGCTCTGGTCGCCGGCGCGTTCCAGCGGTAGGGCGGCCCGGGCCAGCGCGCTGAGTGCATCGACCTGGCCCCCACCGCCGTGGGCCATCGGGTCGCCGGACAACGCGTCATATGCCTGCTGCGCGGCGCTGCCCAGGGCTTCGGCGTCACCTAACCGGACGGCGAGGGCACTCAGCTCCTGCTCCTCGCCCGGCTGCGGGTCGACGGCGGTGATCTCGGCCAGTCCGTGGCGCAGAACGTCAGCGGTACGAGTCAGCTCCTGAGTGCGTGCGCTCTTGACCGCCAGCCGATCATCGAGCTCACGCCAGCGGACGTATTCAGCGCGGTAGGCAGCCACGAGGTCGGCGTGGTCCGCTCCGGCGAACCGATCCAACGCCGCCCGCTGCTCGCTGGGGCGCCGCAACCGGAGTTGGTCGGACTGGCCGTGCAAGGCCCACGAGGTCTCGGCCAGTTCGCTGAGTACGGCGACCGGGACGCTTCGCCCACCCAGGTGCGCGCGGCTGCGACCCTCGGTGTTGACGGTCCTCGACACGATGAGCGTGCCGTCCTCGTCGGGCTCCGCGCCGGCGCGGCGGGCAATCTCCCAGGCCAGATGGTCGGCAGGCAGTTCCAAGCGCCCTTCGACCGACAATCGGGTGGCACCGCTGCGGATGCGGCCCGGATCACCACGCCCGCCGAAGAGCAGGGCCAAGCCGGTGACCACCATGGTCTTGCCGGCTCCGGTCTCCCCGGTCAGCACGGTCAAGCCGCCGGTCAGCTCCAGCCGCGCCTCGTCGATCACGCCGAGCTGTTCTATGCGGAGTTCTCGTAGCACCAGCTCAGCCCCCGTCGGGAACCGCGGCCGTGTGCCTGAAACCCTCAGCGGGAAGCCGGAACCGGGCCACGAGCCGGTCGCCGAAGCCGGTGGAGTGCACCCGGGCCACGTGCACCGGCCGCGCGGATCGGACCACGTCGACCCGTCCGCCGGGCGGTACGGCGAGAGTCCGCCGTCCGTCGGCGCACAGAACCGCCCCTTCGCCGTACTCGGCGATGGCCACGGTCAGCAACGAGGTGGGCGGTGTTACCAGCGGACGGGCGAACAGCGCGTGGGCGCTGGTGGGTACGACCAGAAGCGCTTCCACGTCGGGCCACACCACCGGCCCCCCGGCGGAGAACGCGTACGCCGTCGACCCGGTCGGCGTCGCGCAGAGCACGCCGTCACAGCCGAAACTGGTGAGCTGGCGGCCGTCGACCCGTAGGGCAACGTCGAGAACCCGCGTACGGCTGGCCTTCTCCACCGAGATCTCGTTGAGCGCCCATGTGCTGCCCAGTAACGCGCCGTCGGGACCGAGCACGTACGCCTCGACGGCGAGCCGCTCCTCCACGACGTAGGTGCGATCCAGGACGTGGCGGATCGTGTCGTCGACGGCCTCCGGCTCGGTCTCGGCCAGGAAGCCGACTCGGCCGAGGTTGACCCCGATCAGCGGGGCATCGGCCGCCCGTGCGTACTCCGCGGCTCGCAGAAAAGTCCCGTCCCCGCCGAAGACGATGACGATCTCGGCGGCAGCGGCGGCCCGGTCATCACCAGGCACCACCGTGACCCCGTCGACGCCCAGATCTTCGGCCTCCTCCTCGAGCACGCGGACGTCGAATCCCTCGCGGTGCAGCGCCTTGCACACCATCGTGGCCAGATCGACGATGTCGGCCCGGCCGGTGTGGGCGATCAGCAGGGCAGTCCGGCTCATCCGGTCACCTCACTCCTGCCTCGCCAGGGCGCGTCATCGGGGCCCATTCTCGACTGCGTCTCGGACATCTTCGCCGTCCGGTGGGGGGGCGTCGCGCCTGAGCCACAGAAAATACTCGACGTTCCCAGCGGGGCCGGGCAACGAACTGGCAGTCACTCCGGCAACCCCCCACCCGAGCCGGGCTGCGGCCGCGGCCACCGACTCGACCGCGGCCCTGCGTACGAGCGGGTCACGGACCACCCCGCCCTTGCCGATCCGCTCCCGGCCCACCTCGAACTGTGGCTTCACCATGACCAGCAGATCACCGCCCTCCGCGCTGAGGCTCGATAATGCGGGAAGGACCAGCGTCAGGGAAATGAACGACAGGTCGGCTGTGATCAGGTCGACTGCGGTCCCGATGTCCTCGACGCTGAGATGCCGGACGTTGTGACGATCCATGACGCGTACCCGGTCGTCGGTGCGCAGCGACCAGGCGATCAGTCCGTAGCCGACGTCCACGGCTACGACTTCGCGCGCGCCACGGCGCAGCAGCACGTCGGTGAAGCCGCCGGTCGAGGCACCGGCATCCAGGCAACGGCGGCCGGCAACGGGGACGTGCAGCACGTCCAGGGCACCGGCCAGTTTCCGGGCGCCCCGCGAGACGTAGTCCGGTCCGTTTCGAAGGGGCCGGACGACCAAGGCTGTGTCTGGTGCCACGGCGGTCGCCGCCTTGGTCGCCATCTGCCCGGAGATCGTGACCCTGCCCTGCCCGATGAGCTCCACGGCCTGATCCCGGGAACGGGCAAGTCCACGGCGAACGAGCTCAGCGTCCAGGCGCATCCGGGGCGGCACTACCGACGGCTTCCCCGGCGCACTCGCCGGCGCACGGCATCAGACGTCGTCGATGCCGGACAGCGTGTTCTCGAGGCGCCGGTGCACGTCCTCGTAGACTTCCGGATGCTCCTCCACCGGCCGGTCGGCCAGCCCGGCCAGTTGCGCCGATATCTTGGTGGCGACACCGGGCGAGATCTCCGGTTCGGTGACCGATGCCTGCTTCGCCGGCTCCGCCGACGCATCCGGCTCACCGGTCACCACTCGAGGTCCTCAGCAGGCGTCCCGGAGCGCCTAGGCAAGCCGGCCTCGACGTCGACCTCCGCTGGTGGCTGTGGCAGGGTTGCCGGCGCGGCGGTCTCGGTGGGCGAGATCTTCGGCGGGGCCGCTTTCTTGGCTGTGGCTTTTCTCGGCTGGGCGGCTTTCTTGGTCGGGCCTGTCTTCTTCGCCGCCGCGGCTTTCTGGGCCGCGCTCTTCTTCCAGATGGCAGGTTTCTCGGCCACGGCTTTCTGCGTCTGCTTCTTCGCCGGCGGCGTCTTATTGGCTGCGACTGCCTGACCGGGACTGGGTTCGGTTCCCGGCCGGGTCGACGTTGCCGCTTCTGGAGCCTGCTCGTCAGCCGAGAGCGTCGGCGCGCTGGATACTGCCGCGGCGGGTGGTGCGGCATTGCCAGTCGCCTGCGACGCCCGCGCGGGGGGGATCGCAGCCGGTTCTACGGCGCGCGCCGGGGGTGTCGTGCGGGTCGGGTGGGAGTGCCCGGCAGCAGCACCCCTCCGGGCCCGCTGCACGGACGCCGGGAGATGCTCGCGGATGGTTGCGACGCTCGCCCGGCCCAACAGCCGCAGGCCACGGACCGCGTCCTGCGCCGCCCCCCGCACGATCCTGGTGACGATGCCTAGTCGATCCCTCACCACGGTCCTCCCATCTGTGAATCGGGATCCGGACCTCTCGACCTTCCGGACACCGCGAAGGTTAGCCCGCCGCGAGCCCCAGACGGGTGAGCGCCCCACTTGCGGCCTTGTCACCGGCCACCGTATGGGTGATCCCCACATCCCAGGCAAGTACGGCGATGGCTCGCAGTGCCGCGCAGTCCGCGACGGCCTGATCCGAAGGGTGCGATCCACCGCCTCCGTCACCGTCCCGAGCCGAGGTCAGAAGCAACGAGCCCTCTCGTTCGCCCACCAGCCAGTTCTCGCAGCGCGCGAGGCCATCGCAGCGCTCGATCCCGGGGTGCGACAGCAGGATCCCACCCAGGTCGGCGGCCAGATAGGTGGGCCGCTGACCCAGCGGCGCGGCCAACAGATCCGCTGCCCGGGCCACTCCGGTCAGCACCAACAAGCTGGGCACGTCGGCCCGTTGCGCACCCTCGATATCGGTGTCGAGTCGGTCTCCGACGACGAGCGGCCGTCGGGCACCGGTCCGCAGCACGCATTCGGCGTGCATGGCCGGCTCGGGTTTGCCCGCTACGACCGGAGTTGCTCCCGTCGTCTGGGAGACGACCTGCACGAAGCTCCCGTTGCCCGGTAGCGGTCCGCGCGGAGAGGGCAACGTCGAGTCGGTGTTGGTCGCCACCCAGAATGCGCCCGCCCGCACCGCGACACAGGCCTCGGCGAGCATCGACCAGGACAGTTCCGGGTTGTACCCCTGTACGACCCCGACGGGCTGGTCGGAGGCCGACCACACCGCCCGCAAGCCGACATTCCCGACCTCGGCCGCAAGAGCGGCCGTGCCGACGATCAGCACCGGTGAACCTGCGGGGAGCCGGCTCGCGAGGACCCGGCTCGCGGCTTGCGAGGACGTGATGACCTCGTTGTCCAGCGCAGGGACCCCCAGCTGCCGGAGATGGTCGCCCACCTGGTGGGGCGTACGCGAAGCGTTGTTGGTGACATACCCGAACCGCATGCCCGCCGCGGCCGCGGTGGCGATGACGTGCGGAACGTTGGGTACGGCATCGGCCCCTAGGTAGACCACGCCGTCGAGGTCGAGCAGGGCGACGTCGTGTCTCTCGACGAGCGGCCGGTCACTGGCCTGCAGCGCCCGCCTGGTCATGTCGAGCGGCCGGGTGTCAGCCGGGATGACGCCTTGGCCGGGGTACGGGCCGCCGGAATGATCTCGCGTACCCAGCCGATCACAGCGCTGATCAGGTCCGCGCGAGTGAGCACGGACGTACGGTAACTGCTGCGGCGTACGGCGAATTCGTGGTCGGCGTCGATCAGGGCCGCGACCCGGCAGGTGTCGGGCAACTCGGTGAAGTCCGCCGGGGCACCGAACGGGTCGCGATCACCTTGCACCACCAGGGTCGGCACTCCACTGGCCTGCAGCTCCGGAAGGCGGGATTGCTCAGGCCGCCATGGGGGATGCAGGGGGAAGGCCAGTACGAGGCAGCCGTGCGCACCGGCCGAAACGGCCGTACGGCAGGCGACTCTGGCTCCGGAGCTGCGCCCGCCGACGACCAGCGGGGTGGCAAGCACGAGCTGAGCCAGGACGTCCAGCCAGCTGTCGTCGAGCACGGCGGCGCGGGCGGCCACCTTTCGGCCAGCCACTCGCCAGGGCTGTTCCACCCGGACGACCTCGATTCCCGCGGGCGGCAGATCTTGGGCCAGCCAACCCAGCTCGCGAGCCTGGGCACCGCCACCGGCACCGTGCCCGAGCACCAAGGTCGTCGCTGCACGCTCAGCGGGAGAGCGAAGCAGGCGAGCCGGTCCATGGCGGGTGTCCACCAGGCTTCCCTCGACCACTGCGTGTACGGCCATGTCACCCTGCCTGTCCGCTTCAGCCGTTGGAGAGACAGCGCCGGGTTCACCCGGACTGCTTGGGCACGCTGGCGCACAGTGCAGAACGTATAGCAGCATCACCACGCCAGAAGTCCCTGACTAACCTCCGGGACGTGGCATCAGCCGGTCCCGAGCTCTCCCCCCGCGCGGACCGGCTCGAGCTGTTCCCCTTCGTGGCCACGCGCTACCGCGATCCCGAACGCCTGTCCGCGCTGACCTCGCTCGCCTACGACCTCATCGCTCCCCACGAGCGGGAGAACCTGGCCCAGGCCGATGAGCACAGCATCGTGCACCTGACCCTGCCCACGTTCGGGGCCGACGACGCCCAGCGCCGGCTCTACGCCTGGCGGCAAGAGGGCGTCCTGGTTCCTGATTCCGCGCCGGCGCTGTTCGTCTACGACCTGGCCGAAACCGGCGTTGCATCAGACCGGTCCTCCACCCGAGGATGGGTCGGCTCGGTCACGCTCGTCCAGCCGGGCTCACCGGCGATCTCGCCACACGAGGCGACGATGCCTGGCCCGGTGGCCGACCGGTTGCGGCTGCTCGCGGCGACCAAGGCCAATCTCGAACCGATCGTGCTCACCCACGACGGCGACCCGGCAGTCTCCGACGAGCTCGCACATTCCTACGTCGAGATCACCGAGCCGATCATCGATCTGCTCGACGATGCGGGGGTTCGGCATCGGCTCTGGTGCGTCATCGAACGCGAGCACATCGAGGCCGTCCGAAACGATTTCACCGGCCGTCGCGCCGTCATCGCCGACGGGCATCACCGGTACAAGAGCTACCTGGACTACCAGGCCCTGCAACATGCCACGGCAGCCGGTGCAGGACCGTGGGACCGCGGGCTGGCCCTGCTCGTACCGACGCAGACACACGGACCGCAGGTTCGAGCCATTCACCGAGTTGTTCCAGACCTCCCCCTGGACCGAGCGGTGCAGGCTGCGATCGGTGCCTTTCACGTTTCGTCGATCCCGCCACTGAGCTCCGCCGAGGCCGAGGACCTGCTGGGGGCGGCACAGTCGACCATCGTGCTACTCACGGACGGCACCGACTGGGTGACCCTCACCGATCCGGATCGAGGACCGTTGCTGGCCAACACCCCGACCGAACTCGCCGCAGCATGGCGCAATCTGGACATCGCCCTGATCGACGCCGGCCTGATCGAAAGCAGGTGGGCCGCCTCGGGCACGGTGGTCCTGCGGCATTCCATCACAGCTGCGATCGAGACGGCCAGCGAACGGTCGGGCGTCGCCGTCCTGGTCAGGCCCACTGCCGCCGCGACCGTCCTGGACCTCGCAGCCCGTGGTGTCCTGATGCCCCGCAAGTCGACCTTCTTCGTGCCGAAGCCGCGGACCGGTCTGGTCATGCGCTGCTTCGTCGACGAGCCCGACAACCCCGCCTCAGCCGAGTAGCCGACCGGACATCCCGGCGAGCTCAGGCGGCTCCGGTGCTGACCGGAGATCGACGCGGCTTGGTGGCCGGGGCACGAGAGACCCGACGCACCGTACGCACATCGACCTCGTACGCGCTGCGCGTGGCCGGCCCGTCGCGCCAGAATCGGCGGTGCAGCGCTCCGTGCACCTCGAACACGTCACCGGGCGCCCAGCCTGCCGCGGCTCTCACGGTCGCAGCGCGGTAGCTGGTGCATTCGATGGAATCTGTGTTCTGTCGCCGGACTGCCGCAGGTGGGCGCCGCACGACCAGCCGGAAGCTCACCGCGGCGTCGCCGCTGGGCATTGTCTTGTGCACCGGCTCCTCGGCCAACCGGCCGATCAGATGCACGTCGTTGGTGTCGATGACGGCCAGGCTCATGGTGTCCCCGGATCCTGTTGTTCGGCGAGGCCCCGGATGGGCGCCGCGACTACCGGTAAGCGTGCGAGATCCGGGTCACGCGCAGGTGCGATTACGAGCAGTTGTGGATTCAGCGGGCGGCTGTGGATTTCGGGGCAGTTCGCTTGGCACGGACGCGGCCCACGACCGTTGCGATGGTCGCGCCGATCAGGACGAGCGCGCACGCCACCACCCAACCGACCAGGTAGTTGCGGCCCAGCAACGAGGAGTTTCCGGCGACACCATCCTGCTGCAGGATCAACGGCAGGGCGAGCAGCGTCAGGGAGCCGACGCTCACCGCTGCGATGACCAGTAACCGGCGCCGGTCGGCGCTCAGCCGGTCGGCGCTCAGCCGGTCGGCGCTCAG
Organism: Geodermatophilaceae bacterium; assembly: GCA_051000515.1. GTDB lineage: Bacteria > Actinomycetota > Actinomycetes > Mycobacteriales > Geodermatophilaceae > JACCQS01. The sequence continues at coordinate 9,860 of JBPCOF010000158.1, read as the reverse complement.
ACTGCCCAGAACCGAGGTGGCCGGCGCCAGGACACCGTCGTGCAGGACGACGCCTGCGGCCAGCCAGAATCCCACCCACAGCAGGTCGACCAGATCGAACTCGAGCAACTCGATCGCACCGACGCCCATCAGCACCAGACCGGCCAGGCCGATCAGCAGTCGCGGGGCCCCAGCCTTGAGTTCGTCGGTCCGCGTCATCAGATGACCTCGATCCGGGTGACCCACTTCGTCTGCAGGACGCCTGGCCGGCTGGGGGCGATCAACCGGCACGGGAAGCCGTGGTCGCGGACCAGCTCCTCGCCGTTGAGGCGTAGGGCCAGCAACGTCGTCGGATCTGCCGAGTGCTGCGGTGGGAGGATGGATTCCCCGAACGCGGCCCTGGTCTGCAATGAGATGAAACGCAGCCGCGACTCGGCCGGAGCGTCGATGCTGGCAAGCAAGTCGCTGACCCGGACGCCGGTCCACTCCGCATTGGTCGACCATCCCTCGACGCAGGTTATCGGCAGCCTGACGGTGTGCTGTGGCATGGTCCGCAGCTCGTCGAGACTCCACCGTTGAGTGGCGTTCTCGGACACCAGCGACAGCGAGAACGCAGGCCCGACGGCCTCGTCGGTGATCCCCGCCGCCTCGGCGGTCCGGTTGATCGGCACGTCCTGCGGTCCAGTACCGGTCGACGGGGAGAACACGGCCAGTTTCGACAGCCAGGGGATCGATCCACCGGCGACCGACAGCGCGGCCAGCCCGGAGGCAAGATAGGCCGAGGTCAGCACCGTACGGCGGGGCAGACCCGGCCGCTCGTCGCCGACAGCTGCCGAGGCTGCGGCGTCGTCCTCGTGCGCGTCTGACGCCGGTGACCCCGTCTCCCGCCCGCCTGGTCCCGGCTCGCCGTCGGGGGCGCCGGCTGCAGTCGGCAACAGATCGTCGGCTTCGAGTGGCCGGTCCAACGCCGTACGGATGATCGGCAGCTTCACGGCGATGTGCACCAGCATCGCCCCGACGGCTACCCAGGCCACAGCGAAGTGCGCTTGGCGGAAGTCAAAGGGCCAGAGATAGAGCTTCGCGATGTTCAGTACGCCGATCACCAGCTGAAAGATCACCGAGGCGATGAGCAAGGCCAGAGACAGCCGTTCCAAGCCGTGCACCAGCGATCGGACCGGGGGACGCACGAACAGCCTCGGGTAGACCGACCAGAGCTTGACCAGCAGCAGGGGGATCGCGGCGACCCCGCTGATGACATGCGCACCCTGGGTGACCCGATATCCCCAGCTCGGCTCGGAGGGCCACGGAAACCAGACCAGATCCTGGGCGGCGTGGGAGAGCAACCCCGTGACGAAGCAGACGGTGATCGCGATGCCCAGCCCGATGCCGACTCGGGCGGCGATCGCGGGTGAGCGCCCGCGACTGGTGAAGGTTTCCTCGCGGGGTATCAACGACGTCATGACAGCCGACGATCCAGCAGCGCGACCCAACGATCTGCCCGCTGGTCGAGCCCGGCGAAGACCAGACCGGACTGTTCGGCCAGGTCACGGATGGACTCCGCAGCGACCCGGGCCCAGGGGAACCAGGAACTGACCAGCTCGTCGACTTCCAGCCGGATCATCCGGCAGCTGACGCCCTCCCCAGGCGGGTCGACCTCCACCACAGCCCGGCCGCCCGGGGCGAGCACTGTCTCCACCCGGCGCAGCAGGGCAACCGGATCACCGCCGATCCCGATGTTGCCGTCGGCCAGCAGGAGACTGGGCCACCTGCCCTGTCCGGGTACCCAGGAGAAGACGTCCCGGCGCAGTGCCGTGGCACCACGTCGCCTGGCCATCTGCACCGCCTCCGCGGACACATCGATGCCCAGTGTGCTGATCCCGGCCTCGGTCAACGCGGCGCTGAGCCGCCCTGGGCCGCAACCGACATCGAGGGTGTTGCGGGTGCAATGGGCCAGCAGGATGTCGTCATCCCGGCTGGCCGGTTCCAGCCAGCGGGTGACCCCAAGTCGAAGGTCGCGCCCCGTGTCATCGACTGCTCGGCAGCGGCGGCTGGTCAGCGCCTGCGCATAGACCAGCACCGGATTCAGACCGGTGTCCTTGATCGTGTCCCCGTGGTTCATCCCACTCCTTGACGTGTGAGCTCGGCCGACACGTGCAGGCCGAGGTTTTCTGCGGAAATGACTTTGGCATCGTCGAGGGTGTCGAGATCCCGCAGTGCGGCAACCAGTCCGACCCGCGCCCCGGCGGCCTGTAGTGCGGCAAGGGTGAGGTCCCCGGTGTCCGGGCGGGACATCGGTACGTTGGCCAGATGCGCGGCGTGAGCCGGATCAGAGCTACCGCACACCCACCAGCCGCCATCCTCGGCCGGGCCCAGCACGGCGTCCACACCATGCTGGCAGAGCAGGCCGGCGCTGCTCTCGAGCAGGTTCGCCGGCACGTGCGGAGTGTCCATGCCGATCTGCAGGATACGACTCGCCCGTCCGCCCGACGTGCGAGCGTGGGCATCGGCGTGGGCGCTGGCCAGGCGACGGCCCAGGTCCCCGGAGGATTGCCCGATCACCGTCCAGGTCTTGATCTCCCGGCGGATGTCGTCGGTGTCCACGACGCCGGTATCGGCCAGGTCGCCCGCCAGAGCGAGAACGCGGTGGTCGAAAACCGTGCCGCAGACGAGCAGGGTGTCCAGTAGAGCAGCCGCGGCCACCCGGGCGGCCCCGACCTCACCCAGATCAGCAGCCAGCCGGGTCTTCACCGCACCCGGACGGGGAGCCTTGGCGACGACTAGGACGGTGACGTCCGAACATCGGGTCACGGCATCGCCGCAGCGAAGTCGCGCAGCGCTCGAGCGGTCCCCGCGATCGAACCGGTGACCTTGGAACGCCCCGCGGTGCGAGGCGCATAGTCCACATCCACCTCGCGGACCTGCCATCCGGCCCGCGCAGCGCGTACCAGCAGCTCGATCGGGTAGCCGAATCGTCGGTCTTCGACTCCGAGCTCCAGCAGCGCCCTTCGGCGGGTCACTCGGACCGAGCCCAGATCGTGGATCGGAATCCCGGTTCGGCTGCGCAGCCGCGCCGCGAGTACCGCATTGCCGGCCCGCGCATGCCATGCCCAGGCGCCATTTCCCGTGGCGCGGCGACGACCCACGACCAGATCGACGCGACCCCCATCCGGACCCTGCGTCGACTCCGCGCCACCGGGCGCTCCTCCGAGCAGAGCGACCATGGCCGGCAGCTGCTCAGGGTCGATCGAGCCGTCGGCGTCGAGGAAGCAGACGATCTCGGTGTCGGCTGCAAGCAGCCCGGCGTGTACTGCCGCGCCGTAACCGGGGGTTGCTTCGTAAACGAGGTGAGCGCCATGGCGCCGCGCCACCGAGGCTGTCCCGTCGGTCGAGGCGTTGTCGACCACGACCGCCCGGTAGCCAGCCGGAATTCGCTGCAGTACGCCGGGAAGCGCACCCGCTTCGTCGCGCGCCGGCAATACCACGGTGACCGACGGAGGCTTGAGTTCAGCCCGACGCTCATCGACCACAAAACGACTGTAGGGCGTCGGGTTGCGCACACTGTGTTCTGGGTGCCTTACCAATCGGTGACGTCCCGCGCTCTGTGGTCCGGGCTGTGACCATTTGCTGAACGGCCTGGACCTGCCAGATCGTTGCCGCGCAGATCCCTAGGCTGATACCTATGCCCGCCGCTGCGACCCGCCAGCCCGAGTTGGCCAGATGGCCACGGCGCGCGGAGCTGATTGCGGTGGGGATCGGTGCTGCGCTGGTGTTGGCAGCGCTGGTGACCGAGCCGCTGTGGGGTGATGTGCACGCCCGCTTCCCTCCATTGAGCGCCTCCCTCGACCCAGCATTCGGACCGGGCCTGCTGCTCGCCGCATCGGTCGCCGGTGTGACCATCGGGTACGGGCCGCGCCTGGCTCTGGTCCTGTCGTGGCGCCGGCTGCTCTGGGTCACCTGGGCGGCCGGCCTGCTCTGGGGTCTCGGCCTGGCGTTGGCACGCGGCTGGTCCGGGGGACTCGTCGAGCCGCTCAGGAACCCCGCGGAGTACCTCGCCGACGTCGACCGGGCCGCGAATATGGGCCCGTTGCTGTCCAATTTCGCCGGGAACATCGTCTATTCCGCACCGGAGCACTGGACCACGCAGGTGGCCGGGCATCCGCCGTTGACGTTTCTGTTCTACGTCGGGCTCGACCGGATCGGCCTGGATGGACCGGCCTGGGCTGGAGTCCTCACCACACTGATCGGGTCGACCGGGATCCTCGCCGTACTGGTGACGTTGCGGGCACTGGGCGATGCAGGCACTGCCCGCCGGGCCGCCCCGTTTCTGGTGCTGACCCCGGCGGTGATCTGGCTGGTGGTCTCGGCCGATGGCATCGTCATGGCGCTCAGCGCCTGGTCCATCGCCCTCGGTGCGTTGGCCTTGGCACATCGTGGCCGGGTGCGCGGACTTGCGCTGGCACTCGGAGCCGGAATCGGGCTCGGGGCGACACTGTTCATGTCCTACGGGCTGGTACTGCTGCTCCCCGTTGCGCTGGCCGTTCTGATCCTGGGGCGAGCCCGATGGCCACTTCTTCCCGCTGCAATCGGAGCCGGCACGGTCACGGCGAGCTTCGCCGCCGCCGGTTTCTGGTGGTTCGACGGCCAATCGGCGGTGGTGATCCGCTACTACGAGGGCATCGGCGCACTGCGACCGTACTCGTACTGGGTCTGGGCCAATGCTGCCGTTCTGGCGATTGCCGGCGGCCCGGCTGTCGTCGCCGGGATCGGGGCCGCGATCCATCGCAGCCGACGGGTGGGGCTGCGGATCCCGCCGTCGTACTGGCTCGCCGCAGCTTCACTCGTCGGCATCCTGGCAGCCAATCTCAGCGGGTTGTCGAAGTCGGAGGTGGAGCGCATCTGGCTGCCGTTCATGGTCTGGCTGATCCCTCTCGCCGCGGCCCTCGGACCCCATCGGCGTCGAGGGTGGCTGGGCGCCCAGGCTGTGGCTGCCGGCACCGTCGCGGTGCTGATGGACACCACATGGTGACACCGGAGCCCGACTCCCAGGGGCGTCGAATCCTGGTGGTCGAGGACGATGCGACCGTCCGCGACGTCGTCCGGCGATATCTGGAACGCGACGGGCACCGGGTCACGGCTCTGGAGCGCGGGTCGGAGGCGGTCGCTGTGGTCGCCAAGATCGACCCTGACCTGATCATCCTCGATCTGATGCTGCCCGATATCAGTGGCATCGAACTGTGCCGTGAGCTGCGCCGGATCAGTCCGGTCCCGATCATCATGGTGACCGCACTCGGCGAGGAGGCCGATCGAGTGCTCGGCCTCGAGGTGGGGGCTGACGACTACGTGACCAAGCCGTTCAGTCCCCGGGAACTCGCTCTGCGAGTCGCCTCAGTCCTGCGCCGAGCGTCGTCCTCGGCGAAACCGGGACCGCTGGTGACCGACGGAGACCTGGTGGTCGACGGTCCGGCGCGTACCGCGACCTTACGCGGCCAGCTGGTCCCGCTCACCGCCCGCGAACACGATCTGCTTTCCTTTCTGATGACCCACCCCGGCCAGGCGTTCACCCGAGAGCAACTGCTCGATCAGGTGTGGGGCTGGTCCTTCGGGGATCATTCGACGGTGACGGTGCACATCAAGCGACTCCGGCGAAAAGTAGAGGACGACCCGGTACGACCGAGCCGGATCACCACGGTGTGGGGCACCGGATACCGCTATGACCGAAAGGGCCGACCATGACCGAGCTTCGCGACATCGCCCTGCTGGTGCTGGCCTGCACGATCCCGGTCGCCGCCCTGGCCGCGTGGGGCATGCGCCGACTCACGATGCGCACGATCACCATCAACGTCGTGGGGCTGGCTCTGGTCCCGGTCGCGGTCATTCTGGCTGGCGTCCTGGGCTACAGCGGGTTCATGTTCACCGAAGAGCTCGGCCATACCCTCATCGTCTGCGGGGTGGCAGCAGCGGTCACCATCCCCACCGCGGTGTTGCTCGGTCGCCGGCTCGCCGCGGGCACCATCTGGGAGCGCGAGGCACACGATCGAGAACGGGCGGTGGAAGCCTCCCGTCGCGAGTTGGTGGCCTGGATCAGCCACGATCTGCGGACCCCGTTGGCCGGGGTACGCGCGATGAGCGAAGCACTCGAGGACGGGCTCGTCACCGGCCCGGCCGCCACTGCCGACTATGCCGGCCGGATCCGGCGGGAGACCGAACGGCTGTCGATCATGGTCGAGGATCTCTTCGAGCTCTCCCGCGTCACCGCCGGCGCCTTGAACCTCACCTTGGAGGCCGTGGCGCTCGACGAAGTCGTCGACGAGGTCGTCATGGGGGCTCGAGGCCCGGCCGAACTGCGCGGGGTTCGGGTGGAGTGCCGCCCGGCTGCCATGCCGGCACTCGCGTTGGCCAGCGACCAGGAACTGGCCAGGGTGGTCCGCAATCTCGTTGCCAACGCCGTACGACACACGCCAGCCGACGGGACGGTCGTGGTCGCCACGGGCCGAGAGGGAGCGGAGGTGTACCTGCGGGTGGACGACCGCTGCGGAGGGATCCCGGCCACCGATCTACCGCGAGTCTTCGATGTGGCCTTCCGGGGCGCCGGCCCGGCCCGGTCCGCGACCTCCGGGCTCAGCGGCGAGCCAGCCGGCGCCGGCCTCGGGTTGGCCATCGCCCGCTCATTGGTGGAGGCGCAAAGCGGCCGGATCGAGGTCATCAATCAGAACGGCGGTTGCCGGTTCGAGGTCCGCCTGCCCGCTGCACAGACCGTCTGAGGACTGCACCGCCCAGCTGCCGCCTCGCCCACGGTCTGGAACTGCGGTCGCCTCATCACCGAAGAGCCGGCCAGTCCTCAACGCGTTGCTGGTCCTTACGCCTCTCTGCGCGCCCGTAAGGGGGCGTGGGCGAATGCGGCAATGCCCTCCGCTGGTTTGACCTGAGCGGTGAAGCCGAGTTCCCGACGGGCTCGCTCCGGTGAGGCAACCACATGGCGGACGTCGGCGGAGCGATATCGTCCGGTAATTGTCGGCTCTGGTCCACCCTGGGCGGTCGCCAGAATGCGGGCCATGTCACCGATCGTGGTGGGGTGCCCCGAGCACACGTTGTACGCACGCAGGCCACCGTTGCCTACGGCGGCGTCCAGCCTGTCGATTGCGGCTATGTTGGCGCCGGCGATGTCGTGCACATGCACGAAGTCGCGGGTCTGGCCGCCGTCTTCGAAGACTTCCGGTGCTCGACCGTTCTCCAGCGCGGACCGAAAAATCGCCGCCACTCCCGCATACGGGGTGTCTCGAGGCATTCGCGGCCCGTACACATTGTGATAGCGAAGCGCCACCACCCGCCCACCGGTCTGGATCGCCCAGGCGCATGCGAGGTGCTCCTGGGCCACCTTGGTGGCGGCGTAGATGCTGCGTGGCGCGATCGCGGCGTCCTCGGACACCGAGACCCAGGAGAGCGGACGCGGGCAATGCAGGCAGCGCGGCTCGAAGTTCCCTGCGTCGAGATCGTTTCGGGTACGGGCAGGCGGTTCGACCGGACCGTGCTCAGCACAGGCGTAGGCGCCCTCGCCGTACACCACCATCGAGCTGGCCAGCACCAGCCGCCCGACCCCTGCCTCATGCATTGCCGCGAGGAGCACCGCCGTGCCGAAGTCATTGTGCGTCACATACTCGGGGAGGTCGGCGGCGTCGACGCCGTTGCCGACCATGGCGGCTTGGTGACACACCAGGTCGACGCCGGCCAGCATCCTCAGAACACCTCGCGAGTCGCGGACATCCACGCGTTCGATGGCAGGTCCGCCGGTGTCCGGCTGATCGATGGCTTCTGATTCGCCGCCGTGAGCGGCAGGCAGATAGGAGTCCAGGGCGACGATGTCGTGCTCAGATCGCGACAGCGCCTCGGCAATGTGCGAGCCGATGAAACCGGCCGCGCCGGTCAGCAGAATCCTCATGGTTGCATGCGATTCGGCGCTGCCGCGGCGTTTTCCTCGCCGGGCATCGGCGATTCAGCGGCACGCTCGGCCGCGTCGGTCATGCCTCTGTCGTCAGAGTCGGCGATCGCGGCGAACTCGAGGAGTGCTTGATCGGTCCGACCAGCCGTATGCAGGCTGTCGGCGTAGGCGTAGCGCAGCCGAATCAGGTCATCGGCATCGACTCCTGTGCCCGCGCCCTTCCGAATCGCCGCCAAAGCGTCGCGCAGGACCAGGATGGCGCCGCCGACTTCATCCAGGTCACGCCGGGCCCCGGCCTCGACGATCTGCTGTTCGACCCACTCGGAGTGGCCGGGATGAGTACGTGGAGCCTCGGCAAGCAGCCGTAATGCGGCGTCGGGGCGACCAGCCGCCCGCTCACAATCGGCCAGCACGGCTAGGTAGTCCGAACGTCCGGACAGTCGTCGGTAGGCGCGAAGCTCGCGCGATGCCTCGGCGTACTCACCGGCGTGATAGGCAGCCACACCTACTGCCTCCCGAACGCAAGCCAGTCTCGACGCACTGGCACGAGCGGCACGGGCGTGAGCAAGCGCCAACTGCGGATCCTCATCGAGGAACTCACCGGTAGCCACCAGGTGGCCGGCCACGGTCGTGGCATTCGCGTGCGCCAACGAAGACAGCTCGTCTCGTACGGCGTCCTCGAGCAGGTTCAGCTGCGCCCAGTCAGGAATCGGCGGGTCGGGATCAGCGGCCGGCTTGGGCATCTCTGAGCGCCGGTCCGATCGCGGGCTGTCCCGCTGACCTGATCGGGGAGCAGAGCCGGTCATCCGCGGATCGGTGGGTCCTCTGGAACTGTAGGAACCCCCGGTACGGTCTGCACCGCGCGCAGTTTCCGCACGGGGGGCCGTGCCGCGCGACGCCTGACCGCGGGGGGCTGCGCCGCGCTCCGATGGGCCGCTCGGCCCGCGATCCCGGCCACGCGAGCGTTCCGCACCACGCGCTGCTTCGGTCCTTCGCGGGGTCTCACGCTCCGATCCCCCCCTGTTCCAGGAGTCCCGGCCGATCGAATCTTGTCGTCCGGACTCCCCCCTTCGCGCAGTCGAACCGGCCGACCTCGAGGCGGTGGGTCTGGCGGCGCGGCGATCTGCGGGATCTCCGGTCCCGCCCGAGCGCGGGTTCGATGCAGTGCGGGTGCGCCCTCTCCCGGCGGCCGGCGTCCGATCCGATGACCTCCGTTGGCCGGACCCCGACCGCTCGCCTCCCGAAGCCGCCGTCACGCTTCTGCCGCTCGACGCGCGCCCGGTGCCCGCATCGGTGGGCCGTCCCGGAGAGTCGCGGCGACTCGACGCCGAGGGTCGACCTGACCCTGAAGTTGATGGGCGCCCAGATGACACGGAACGTCCGGACGCGCTTGGCCGCCCGGCTATGTCGTCCGACTCCCGGTTGCCGGACTTGTCGGCGCGTGAGTCGCCCGCCGCGGCGCCCCCAGGTTTTCCGCTGTTACTCGATCGGTTGGCCGACGTGCCGGATGCAGACCACCGGGATGCGCCCGGCTCCTGGCGGGATCGGCGGACATCGCCGCGTCCTGAGGAACCGGCTCGGCCTTTGCCCTGATCGCTGCCGCTCCGCGAAGCACCCCGGCCATTATCCGATCCACTCGACCGGCCCTGCGCAGCCCCGCCGCGATCCGGACGGCCTCCACCACGGGGCGCGCTCATATCTGACTCCTCTCGCTCCCGAACCAGACGGACACACGATCGACATCACGACGGCCCGCACTGGACGAATGTCCTAGACAGGCTGAAGGGGCCGGCGCACAAGGCACCAGCCCCCTCAGTGGAAGATGTCCGGCAGCGTCCTACTCTCCCACGCGGTCCCCCGCGCAGTACCATCGGCGCTGAGAGGCTTAGCTTCCGGGTTCGGAATGGGACCGGGCGTTTCCCTCTCGCTATGGCTGCCGTAACTC
>JBPCOF010000123.1:0-4378 GCA_051000515.1 Geodermatophilaceae bacterium | reverse complement strand
TGGCCAAGCTGGCCGGCGGCATCGGTGTGATCCGGGTCGGGGCGGCCACCGAGGTGGAGCTCAAGGAGAAGAAGCACCGGATCGAGGACGCGATATCGGCGACCCGTGCGGCCGTCGAGGAAGGCGTCCTACCCGGCGGCGGTAGCGCACTTGTACACGCCGGTGCCGTGCTGGTGGACGGACTGGGGTTGGAAGGCGACGAGCGCACCGGCGTCACGATCGTGGCCCGCAGCCTGCGCGCCCCCTTGGTGCAGATCGCCGACAACGCCGGTGCCGAAGGCAGGGTCACTGCCGACAAGGTCCTGGAGCTAGGGCTCGGGCACGGCTACAACGCAGCCACCGGTGAGTTCGGTGACCTGGCTGCCGCTGGTGTGATCGACCCGGTCAAGGTCACAAAGGCCGCGTTGACCCACGCCGCGTCGATCGCAGCGATGATCCTTACGACGGACAGTTCAGTCGTCGAGGCGCCGGCCAAGCACGACCACCAGAACGGTCAGGCCAACGGGCACGGCCACGGGCACAGCCACTGAACTCACTGAGTTCAAGCTAGGACGGTTCGGGTTGCGGCAGATGGACGGAACTCGACGTGGCCCTAGCGCTGCGATGGCTGACTTCCGGGCCGGCGGTCCCACAGCCGGAAGATGACGCTCGGTGCGGCCAGCATCAGAACGAAACCGCAACCCAGGAGTCCCCGCCCGACCTCGTCCCCGAGGCGGTCGGCGTCCACTGCACCTCCGGCGACGCCGAGCGCCACGGCGACCATGAGAATCGCGAACGTCGACCAGATCACCACCCCGAGGCGCCGCCCAGGGGCGAAGAGGTGCCGTGCGGCGCGGCCGAGTCCGGCGACCCACACCACTACGCCGACGACCCCTGCGAGGAGGACGCCCAAGAAGATCTGTCCGAGCTCGCCCCAGGGCTCATCGGATTCCGGCGAGACCTGGAGGAGCAGCAGCGCGGCCCCGATCATCAGCGACGCGGCCACTAGCCCGAGCAGGGCCGCCAGGAGGGGCCGCAGGACCAGCTGACGACCACGGCGCATGCGAACTCCTTCATCGGGCGGGGTGTCGGCAGCGAAGTCCTCATCGACCCTGCTGAGCTGAGATGCGCGGCGGCGCGAACCCAGCAGGAGCGTTCGACAACGGCTGTCAGTCGATGGCGCTCTCGGAGGCGACCACGCCGTCGGCGTACCCCCGTGCGTACTCCCAGGTGACGTACTCGGCGGGGTCGGGATCGTAGGGCGGTTCGTGCAGTCCGGTGATGCCCTCGTCCAACAACTGCCGAAGGTTGGACAGCATCAGCGCCCAGCCGATGTGATGGACCGTCTCACAGTCCGGGCAGTCGATCACGATGCCCTTTATGCCGGTCGGCTCCAGCAGGGTGCGGTAGACCTCGAGGTCTTCGAGATCGACGACGATGTCCTCGCGCTCTTCGGGAGTCAGTGGCACGTGCTCGCCATCGTCATCGTCGGCGTCTTCGGCGTAGGGCTCGCCGGGCAGATCGGAACTCACAGGAGCCACCGTAGCCGCCACTACGATGAAATCTCACGTGGGCGGACAACCGTCAGCCGACGGGGCAAAAGAGACGTGGGCACGGCGCGAGGAGCACAGGTGGACCAGAACGGCGGTACCCGACCGAAGTTTCTCGACGAGGGTCTTACCTTCGACGATGTCCTGCTGGTCCCGGCGGCCTCGGACGTCCTGCCGACTTCGGTGGACACGAGCACCCGGCTCTCGCGCAGACTGCGGCTGGCGATCCCCCTGGTGTCCAGCGCTATGGACACGGTGACCGAGTCCCGGATGGCCATCGCAATGGCTCGCCAGGGCGGGGTGGGCATCCTGCACCGCAACCTGTCTGCCGACGATCAGGCCAATCAGGTCGATGTCGTGAAGCGCTCTGAAGCCGGCATGGTCAGCCACCCGATCACCTGCGCCCCCGTGGACACTGTGGCAAGCGTCGACCGCTTGTGCGGCCAGTACCGCATCTCCGGCGCACCGGTCGTCGACCCGGACGGAATCCTGGTCGGCATCGTCACCAATCGGGACATGCGTTTCGAGACCGATCCCAGTCGACGGGTTCGCGAGATCATGACGCCGATGCCACTGGTGACCGCGCCCTACGGCGTCAAACCTGAAGCGGCCCTGGCGCTGTTGCGCCAGCACAAGATCGAGAAACTACCGCTGGTCGACGACGCTGGGCGGCTGCGCGGGCTGATCACGGTCAAGGACTTCGTCAAGAGCGATGAGTACCCATCGGCCACCAAGGACGACACCGGTCGACTGGTCGTCGGCGCGGCGATCGGAGTCGGCGAGGACGCCTACAAGCGCGCCGGGCTGCTGATCGAGGCCGGAGTCGACGTCCTGGTGGTGGATGTGGCCCATGGCCACCACCGCAGCATTCCGGAGATGATCGCCCTGCTGAAGGCCGATCACACCGTCGAGGTGATCGGCGGAAACGTCGCCACCCGGGCCGGAGCTCAGGCCCTGATCGACGCCGGCGCAGATGGGATCAAGGTCGGTGTCGGACCGGGGTCGATCTGTACGACCCGGGTCGTTGCCGGGGTGGGCGTGCCCCAGGTGACGGCGATCTACGAGGCGTCGCGGGCCGCCGCCCCAGCCGGGGTTCCGGTGATCGCGGACGGCGGACTGCAGTACTCCGGCGACATCGCCAAGGCGATCGCCGCCGGTGCCGACACGGTGATGCTGGGCAGCCTGCTGGCCGGTGTCGAGGAGGCACCCGGCGAGCTGGTGTTCGTCAACGGCAAGCAGTACAAGACCTACCGCGGCATGGGCTCGCTCGCCGCGATGCAGAGCCGCGGCGAGGCCCGCTCGTACTCCAAGGACCGGTACTTCGCCGACGACGTGCTGTCCGACGACAAGCTGGTTCCACAGGGCATCGAGGGCCAGGTCCCCTATCGCGGAATGCTGGCCGGAGTCGCCCATCAGCTGGTCGGCGGGCTGTGTGCCGGTATGGGTTATTGCGGGGCGGCGACCATCGCCGACCTGCGCGACCACGCGCAGCTGATGCGGATCACCTCGGCCGGGCTCACCGAGAGCCATCCGCACGACGTGCAGATGACCGTCGAGTCGCCCAACTACCGAGCCCGCCGATGAGCCAAACGCATGCGTGACTACGTCGAGATCGGGCTGGGCCGAACGGCTCGACGCGGGTACACCCTGGACGAGGTCTCGATCATCCCCTCCCGCCGGACCCGGGATATAGACGACGTCTCCACGGCCTGGCAGATCGACGCGTTCTCTTTCGGCATTCCGATGATGGGCACCCCCTCGGATGCCGTCATGAGTCCGGACATGTGCGTCGCCGTCGGCCGAGCCGGCGGTCTCGGGGTGCTCAACGCCGAAGGACTGTGGACCCGGTACGACGATCCGAGCCAGGCCTACGCGCGGATCGCCGACCTGGCCGAGGGCGAGAACGGTGGGATCCCCACCTTGCAAGAGATCTACGCCGAGCCGGTCAAGCCTGACCTGATCAGCGCACGGATCAAGGAGATCAAGGACTCCGGCGTCACCACCGCTGCCCGCATCTCGCCCCAGCACACCACTGAACTGGCACCAGCGCTGCTGTCAGCAGGCGTGGACATCCTGGTCATCCAGGGCACGATCGTGTCTGCCGAGCACGTCACCAACCACGGTGAAGGGCTGAACCTCAAGGAGTTCATCGCCGATCTCGACGTGCCGGTGATCGTGGGCGGCTGTGCGGACTACCAAACCGCGCTGCACCTGATGCGGACGGGAGCGGCTGGGGTGATCGTGGGGATGGGCGCGGACGAATACGCCAGCAGCGATCAGGTGCTCGGCATCCGGGTCCCGATGGCCACCGCGATCGCCGATGCCGTTGCGGCTCGTCGGGACTATCTCGACGAGACCGGCGGACGATACGTCCACGTCTTGGCCAGCGGCGAGATCTCCACCAGCGGCGCTATCGCCCGGGCGCTGGCCTGTGGCGCGGATGCCGTCGTGGTCGGGGAGCCGCTGCGGACGGCGACCCAGGCGCCGGCCGGTGGTCGGTACTGGGATTCGGTGGCCGCCCATCCGCGGTTGCCCCGCGGGGGACTGGCGCCGGCCGAGGTCGACCGGGTGTCGCTCGACGAGGTGCTGTTCGGCCCCAGTGCTGCACAGTGTGGGCGCACCAACTTGTTCGGCGCCCTTGCCCGCACCCTGGCCAAGACCGGCTATAGCGACCTCAAGGAATTCCAGAAGGTGGACCTGGTGCTGTCCCGGCCGGGCGCATGACCGGTGAGCGCAGCGAGCGAGGCGTCCCGGGAAAGGGCACCGTTCTGGTCGTCGACTACGGGGCGCAGTACGCGCAACTGATCGCTCGCCGCATCCGCGAGGCGCGCGTACACAGCGAGATCGTG
>JBPCOF010000087.1:0-20498 GCA_051000515.1 Geodermatophilaceae bacterium | reverse complement strand
CGCCCACGCCCTGCGGGACGGGCAGCTCCCGCAGTGGCGAGCCCGACACGAACCCTCCCGGCAGGTGGCTCGCGCGCTTGGTTTCCGTGAGCTGGGAGCTCAGCTAAGCCTTCGGCTCGGCTGATCTGCGGCGCGCCAGGCGACGGTTGGCGTGGGTTGACGTGGCAGACGTTGCATCAATTGCAACGTCAACCGAGTTCCGCCAAAACGGACCGGTGGCGCTTGGGCGGTCACATAGTGGCGGGAGAGTCAGGGTCAGCTTCGCCGTTCATACGGAATCCAGTCGTTGCCTATGACCCAGCTGAGCGTGTCCTAACCCGAGCCGCACTTGCCAGACTTCGAGAGCGACCCCGGGAGACCGGGGTCCGACCCGACGGCGGATGGAGTGCCAAGTCGTGACCCAGATCAACCTCACCGTGGACGGCATCAGGGAATCAGCTGAGGTCGAGCCTCGAGTCCTGCTGGTGCACTACCTGCGGGAGAACCTCGGCAAGGTCGGCACCGTGGTCGGCTGCGACACCAGCAACTGCGGCGCCTGCACCGTGCATCTCGACGGCGAGTCGGTGAAATCCTGCTCCGTGCTGGCCGTACAGGCCGACGGTTGCGAGGTCACGACCATCGAGGGCCTGTCCCGCAACGGCGAGCTGCACCCGATGCAGCAGGCCTTCCACGACAAGCACGGCCTGCAGTGCGGATTCTGTACGCCGGGGATGATCATGGCGGCGCTGGACCTGCTCAAGGAGAATCCCAGCCCCACCGAGCACGAGATCCGGGAAGGCATCGAGGGCAACCTCTGCCGATGCACCGGCTACCAGAACATCGTCAGCGCCATCCAGCAGGCCGCAGGTCAGAACTCCGCCCAACAGAACTCACCCGAAGAAGGCTCCACTGAGCACAGCTCAACTGGTGAGAGCTCGACTGATCAGAGTTCCACCGAACAGGGCTCTGGACAGCAACAGGAGCGGTCCACCCAGCACATCGTCGCCGGCGAGACCGGCGATGCCAATGCCGCCGTACCCGCCGGTCACAGTGCCGGCGCGCCCGCTGGAGACATCGCCGACGCCGCCGCCGCCGGCCAGAGCACAGGAGGTGTCGCGTGACCATCACCGAAGACCGCGTCGAAGCATCGGGGCATGCCGCCAGCGACCGCGAGGTCGGCAAGTCCCGCAAGCGCAAGGAAGACCAGCGCCTGATCACCGGGCGGACCATGTGGACCGACAACCACACCATGCTCGGAATGCTGCACATGGGCATCCTGCGCAGCCCGGTCGCGCACGCCAGGATCACCAGCGTCGACCTGTCCGGCGCGCTCGAGCGCCCCGGAATCGTCGCTGCCTTCTCCGGCCAGGACTTCGCCGACGAGCAAGGCAGCATCCCGTGCGCCTGGCCGGTCACGCCCGACATGGTCAATCCTGGCCACCCGTCGATCGCCGTGGATCAGGTCAACCACGTCGGTGAGGCCGTTGCGATCGTGCTGGCTCGTACGAAGTCCGCCGCGCAAGACGCTCTAGAAGCCATCGATGTGGACTACGAGGCGCTGCCCGCGATCCTGGACATGGAGGAGGCGGTCAAGGACGGGGCGGACCTGGTGCACTCCCACATCGAGTCCAACACCAGCTTCCACTTTGTCTTCGATGCCGGTGAGGTGGGCACGGGCAGTTCCACCGAGGAGGCATTCGCCAACGCCGAGGTCACGGTCAGCCGCCGGTTCATCCAGCAGCGGTTGATCCCGGCCTTCATGGAGCCCCGGTCCTTCCTCGCCGATTTCCAGGGCGGGGGAGTGACGCTCTGGGCAGCGACCCAGGTTCCGCACATCGCCCGGGTGATGATCGCGCTGAGTCTGGGCATTCCCGAGCACAAGGTACGGGTGATCGCCCCCGACGTCGGCGGTGGATTCGGTGGCAAGCTGCAGGTGACGCCGGAGGAGTTCCTGGTCATTCTGGCCTCCCGACGGGTGGGCAAACCGGTCAAGTACACCGAGACTCGCAGTGAGTCGCTGCTCTCGGCCCACCACGGGCGCGACCAGATCCAGTACATCGACATCGCGGCCAAGCGGGACGGCACGGTGACCGGTCTCAAGGTCCGCCTGCTCGCCGACATGGGCGCCTATCTACGGCTGGTCAGCCCGGGCGTACCGGTGTTGGGCGCCTTCATGTTCCCGGGGATCTACAAGTTCCCGGCCTACCAGTTCCTCTGCGATGGCGTGTTCACGACCAAGACACCGACCGACGCCTACCGCGGCGCCGGACGGCCCGAGGCCACCTTCGCCATCGAGCGGATCATGGACGAGCTCGCCGTCGAACTCGATATGGACCCCCTGGAGTTGCGCCGCAAGAACTGGATCACCCACGAGGAGTTCCCGTTCACGACGGTCGCCGGCCTGACCTACGACAGCGGCAACTACGAGGCGGCCACCGACAAGGCGCTGGAGATGTTCGGCTGGGACGAACTTCGGGCCGAGCAGAAGCAGCGACGCGAGTCCAACGACCCGGTCCAGCTCGGCCTGGGGATCTCGACCTTCACCGAGATGTGCGGGTTGGCTCCCTCCCGGGTGCTCGGCTCGCTGGCCTACGGTGCCGGCGGCTGGGAGAGTGCGTCGATCCGGATGTTGCCCACCGGCAAGGTCGAGGTGGTCAGCGGCGCGACCCCGCACGGACAGGGGCACGACACGGCATGGAGCCAGATCGTGGCTGACCAGCTCGGTGTCCCCTTCGAGGACGTCGAGTGCATCCACGGGGACACCGCATCCTCGCCGCGCGGACTGGACACCTATGGGTCCCGCTCGCTCGTTGTCGGCGGAATCGCGGTGGTCAAGGCCGCGGAGAAGGTCGTGGCCAAGGCCCGCCGGATCGCCGCGCATCTGCTGGAGGCAAGCGAGGACGACCTGGAATTCAAGGACGGCTCGTTCAGCGTCCGCGGTACGCCGGATGCCAAGGTCGCCATCCAGGAGACCGCACTTGCGGTGTTCGCCGCGCACAACTACCCCGAGGGCATCGAGCCCAGCCTGGATTCCGAGGCCACCTTCGACCCGGAGAACTTCTCCTTCCCGCACGGAACCCACCTGTGCGCGACCGAGGTGGACACCGAGACCGGGCTGATCACGATCCGCAAGTACGTCTGTGTGGACGACGTCGGCGAGCCGGTCAACCCGCTGATCATCGAGGGTCAGATCCACGGCGGCCTGGCCCAGGGCATCGCGCAGGCGCTGTTCGAAGAGGCTGTGTACGACGCCGAGGGCAACCTGACCACGGGGACGTTCGTGGACTACACCATTCCAAGCGCCACGGACCTGCCGCACTTCGACACCGACAACACCGTGTCCCCGTCGACCACCAATCCGCTTGGGGTCAAGGGAGTCGGCGAGGCGGGCACCATCGCTTCGACGCCGGCGGTCGTGAACTCGGTCGTGAACGCGCTGCGACACCTGGGCGTCAACGACGTACAGATGCCGATGACCCCTGAACGGGTGTGGCGAGCGTTGCAGGGTGACAAAGACAGCGATCGAGCCGCGGAGGGCACCAACGCGTACGGCGGCGCGACGACCGAGGACGAGAACCTGCTCCAGACCGGAGGGCCGGCATGATCCCGTCCGCGTTCGACTACGTACGGCCGTCCTCGGTGCAGGAGGCGGTGTCCGCGCTGGCCGCCGCCGGTGACGAGGCAAAGATCATGGCCGGTGGCCAGTCGTTGCTTCCGATCATGCGGCTGCGGCTGGGCAACCCGTCGACGGTGATCGACCTCGGCGGGATCGTCGAACTGCGCGGCGTACGGGAGGACGGCGACGCGATCGTGATCGGGGCGATGACGACGCATGCCGACGTCCTCAAGGACCCGTTGATCGCCGAGCACGCCAAGCTGATCGCGCAGGCCACGCATACCGTCGCCGATCCGGCCGTACGGCATCGCGGCACCTTCGGCGGGGCGCTTGCCCACGCCGACCCGGCCGGTGACCTGCCTGCTGTGGCCGTGGCGCTGCAAGCGGAGTTCGTCCTGGTTGGCCCCAATGGGTCGCGGACCGTGCCGGCGGCTGAGTTCTTCGTCGACTACCTGACCACTGCGTTGGCCGACGACGAGGTGCTCACTGAGATCCGGGTGCCCAAGCACACCGGCTGGGGCAGCTCGTACGAGAAATTCAACCGGGTCGCGCAGGCCTGGGCCATGGTCGGCGTCGCAGCCCTGGTCCGCAGCGACAACGCAACGATCGCCGAGGCGCGGATCGGACTGACCAACATGGGGCCGATCCCGATCCGGGCCACGGCCGTCGAGCAGGCGCTCGCGGGGGCCTCCGGTGACGAGGCCGTCGGTCATGCCGCGGCGCATGCCGGTGAAGGCGCCTCGCCGAGCAGCGACTTGAACGCCCAGGCCGACTACCGCACGCACCTGGCAACAGTGCTCACCAAGCGGGCGGTCCTCGGCGCAGTAGCCGGCTGATGCACACCCCTGACACGTCATCGGCCGGGCTGGACCGCCATGAGAAGGTGATCGAATGCAGCTAGAGCATTCCTTTACAGTCCCGGTCCCGGTCGATGACGCCTGGAAGGTGCTGCTCGACATCGAGCAGATCGCGCCGTGCATGCCGGGGGCGGTTCTCGACTCCGTCGACGGCGACGACTTCACCGGCCGGGTCAAGGTGAAGCTGGGCCCGATCAGCTTGACCTACAAGGGAAAGGCGTCCTTCGTGAAGAAGGACGAGGCGACCCATACTGCGGTGATCGACGCGGCGGGCAAGGACCAGCGCGGCAACGGTACGGCCGCCGCGACGGTGACGGCGATGCTGAAGTCCGAGGGGTCATCGACCCGGGTCGACGTGCTCACCGATCTGAACATCACTGGCAAGCCGGCCCAGTTCGGTCGCGGCGTGATGGTCGACGTCGGCAACAAGTTGATCGGCCAGTTCGCCACCTGTGTGGAGGGCAAGTTGAGCGGGACCCAGAGCGCTGACCAGTCCGAGGAGACCGGTAAAGGCGACGGCGCCGACGATGGCGCCGGTTCCACCGACACCCCGCTGGGCGGTGCGGCCGCCGTAGTAGCCGCCGGGACCACCGGCGGAGCCGGCGGTACCTCCGGCATCGGTGGTACGGACAACCCGGCCGCTGCATCCGCCGGCGGCAAGCACGCCAAGGAGCCCGGCCCGACCCCCACTGCCAGTACCGAAACAGCCAGCCGTCCGCGCGCCGTACCCTCGCGTGAACCCGAGCCGATCGACCTGCTCGAGGTCGCCGGCGGCAGCGTTCTGACCCGAATGGCTGTGCCCGCGGCAGGACTGGGCGCGGCGGTACTGATCCTGCTGTACGTCGTCCGCAAGATCCGCAGCTGACCCACCTGCGCCGCTGTCTTAGCGGAGTGCGGTAGGCGGCACCCTGCCCAGCGGTGGGCCCGGCCGGAGCGCGGCAGGCGGCACCCTGCCGGACCCGTCACGCCGGCGCGCGGCGAGAAGCGACCGATTGGGCTCCGTGAGTCAGGAATGCTGCTGCAAGGCTGGGTCAGGTCGCGGTGCGGTCCGCGTTGGCGTGGATCGCGTCCCGGACGTAGGCCGCCAACCCCGGGGCAACCTTCTCGTAGGTCGCCGCGAACCGCTCGTCGGCGACGTACATGTCGCCGAGGTTGCGGTGCAGAGCTACCGGGCAGTCGTAGAACCAGCGGGTGATGTGCTGGCGAGCCTGTTCCGCGGCATCCATCGCCTCGACCGACGTCGCCGGTAGGCCGGCTGCCAACGCCTCCGCCAGCGCGGTCATAGTCGCCGTACCCTCGGCCGTGACCGTCTCCCAGTCCCGCTTGGTGTAGGACTTCGTACGGGTCGCGGACTGCTCGTACGCGTCGGTCCCGCCCCAACGCTGTTGCGCCTCCTCGGCGTGGTCGTCGGGTTCGAAGTCGCCGAAGACCGCCAGCTTCTCGGCTGGGCTGAGCCCTGTGGTTCCCATCGTCTGTGCCTCCAATGTGGTGTTGATTGCGGCCACGATGCGTCGTAGCCGTTCGATCCGCCCGGTCAGCAAGGCGCGTTGGGCAAGCAGATGCTCGCGTGGATCGGTGCCCGGCTCGTCGAGGACGCTACGGATCGACTCGAGCCCGAAGCCGAGTTCGCGATAGCCCAGGATCTGGGCCAGCCGGTCGGCGTCTACCTCGGCGTACGAGCGGTATCCGGCCCTTGTGCGGTGACCGGGACGGAGCAGCCCGATCCGGTCGTAGTGATGCAGCGTCCGAACCGTGACCCCGGCCAGACTGGCCAACTCTCCGATGGAGAAGCCGCGGGTGGCCTGCTCCTGCTGTTGGCTCATGACAGCGACGCTAAGCCCTGACGTTAGGACAGGGTCAAGCCCATTTTCTCAGGCTGTTCCCCAAAGGGCAGGCTGTTGCGGCAAGGAGGGCCCGGAGTCAGCCGCCGGTCATGGCAGCCGGTCCCCGTACGGACCGGATCAGCGGGGGTAGCCGGAACCCGTCGGCAACGATGGCCGACAGTTCCAGAAATGCCTCTTCGGTCGGCCGGTCCAATTGGCTCATGTCGATGATTCCGCCGGTCACGAGATGCCGGTCGTACGGGATCTCGACGACCGCCCGCACTCGAGCGGAGAAGTGTTCGCGCAGCCGGGCCATGTCGAGTTCCTTGGTGGCCGGTCGTACGGTCGAGATGACCGCGACCGCGCGGGAGACGAGTTCGCCGTGACCGTGGGCCATCAGCCAGTCCAGCGTCTTGCTGGCTCGGCTGGCCCCGTCGACGCTGGGTGAACCGACGACGACGAGTGAGTCGGCCAGCGCCAGTGTCCCGGACATGGCCGAGTGCAGCAGGCCGGTGCCTGAGTCGGTCAGGACGATGTTGAAGTACCTCGCCAGCACGTCCGCGACCGTGCGGTATTCCTCCTCGTTGAAGGCCTCGGACATCTCCGGGTCCTGTTCGGAGGCCAGCACCTGGAGCCGGGCGGCCAGGGAGGTGAAGGCCGAGACGTCGGTGAAGGACCGGATCGCCCCCACGTTGTCGAGCAGGTCCCGGACGGTGACATCGATCTGGCCGGTCAGCCGCTCGGCGAGCGTGCCGGCATCGGGATTGGCATCGAGAGCGACCACCCGGTCACCGCGGTGCTCGGCGAGGGTCAAGCCCAGGCCGGCGGTGGTGGTGGTCTTGCCGATCCCGCCCTTGAGCGAGACGATCGCGATCCGGTGGCACCCACGGACCGGCGCGGTGGCCCGCTCGATGAGATTGCGTCGCTGCAGTTCCGCTTGGGACAGACCAGGATTGAGCGTCCCACCGGTGACCGCGTGCACCATCTTGCGCCAGCCGACCCTGGGTACGGCCGCCGCCGGCTTGACCAGGGACCCAGAGGTCAGATCAGCTGCTGAGTTGTGTTGTTGCGGCGGCGGCCCCTGTTGGCTCGCGGGCTGCCAGCCGCCCTGCGCCGCGTGCGCCTGTTGCCACTGCTGGGCTTGTGGCGCTATCGGCGCCGGGGGCGGGGCCGTCCAGCTGGACTGCGAGCCGGGGGCTGGCTCGGAGCGTTGTCCAGGGGCGGCGGGCCCGGCGGACTGATGCCCGGGGAATTGTTCGGGCTCATGCCGGTTGTCATGACTCGGCTCGGCGTACCGGCTGCCCTGCTCGCCGCCGTACTGCTGGCCACCGTACGGGCGATTCTCGGACTGACCTTCCCCGTAGGACTGATTGCCGGGCTGGTCACCGCCGTACTGGTCACCGCCGGGCTGGTCACCGCCGGGCTGGTCACCGCCGATCTGACCACCGCCGTACTGCCCACCGCCGTAGGACTGATTGCCCGGCCGGCCTCCGCCGTACTGGTCACCGCCGTAGGCCTGATTGCCGGGCTGTTGATTGCCGGGCTGGTCTGTGCCGTACTGATCAGTGCCGTACTGATCGGTGCCGTACCGATCCCTGCCGTACGCAGTACTGCCGGCCGCCCGGTAGGTCGTTTGTTGCGCATCGGCGTGAGCCGGCGGACCCGGATATCCAGGCGGCGGCGGGCGGTTGGCGGGAACTGCCTGCGCACTGCGCTGCAGAGCGGCCCGGCTCACCTGGGATTGGTCGTCACCGGGGTCGTCCCCGGCAGAACCCCCGTCGGGGGATTGCGCGCCCGCCGTGTGACCCGGCGAGCTCCGGTCGTTGCGCGTCCAGTCTGGAGGCGGCGGTGGTGGCAGCGGTGCATGGTCTGCCGATGCCCTGCCGGTATCAGCACTCCAGCTGAGCCCGGTGGGCACGTCGGGGGTCCAGGTCTGCGAGGGGGCCTCGGTGTGCCAGCTGGACCCGGGCAGCGGTTCGGGGGCTCGGTTGGCCCACGCCGGCTTGTCCTGGACGGGCGGCGTTTGCTCGGAACCGTTCCTGGCAGCGCCCTCGGATCGGCCGGCTGCGCCCGGTTGGTCGCCGATGTTGGCAAACGAGGCCGCCCAGCGGTCGGCATCGGTGCGCCGGACCTGCTCCGTGGGTTCATCTGCATCGTCGGAGGGCCATGGCTGGTCGTGTGCGTCGGCAGCGTCACCGGATCCTGCGGGTTGGCTCGACCAGGGGCGCTGCGCGAAGTCGCGGCCGGAATCGAAGCCAGATTCGCTCGGCACGGATCCCTCGACCGAGTCGTCGTTGGGCTCGTCGGTGCCGGGTTCCTTGGCCACGAAACGGCCTCCAGGTTTCTCGTCGAAGCATGAGCTGACCCCCGCGCAACACACGTCTGCGCTCGCGTCAGCCTAGGACAGCATCGATCCCAGCGTGCGCGAACCGTACGACGATCTTTCTCTGAAGCCGTGGGCCACATCTCCCAGGACACCGTGGCAGCTCAACCATTCGCCGGCGCATCAGCACGTCCTACGGCAAGTCGCACCCACCGCAGCGGTGCTCGGGGCCTTTTTGCCGTGCGTTGGCGTTCCCCGGGTCTGCCGATGACCTTCGCCCGCCTAGCGTCAGAGGTCGTACGAACTCGACGAAACAAAGGAGATGACCATGGCATGCAGCCGCTCTCGTCTGTTGGCACTTTCCTGTCTCTGCCTCGCCGCTCTTGCTGTGCTGACTGGATGCGGCGCCGGGACCGGGGCGAACTCGTCATCAGGCACGACGTCTTCAGGCGCGAATCAGGAAGTCAATCCAGCCGGCGACATCCCCGACGACCAGGCCTTCGTGCCATACCCATGGCCGGCCGGCGGGTTCTCGGTGACCGTTCCGGAGGGATGGGCCCGTACGGAGTCCGGTGGCGCGGTCATCTTCACCGACAAGCTCAACTCAGTCCGTATCGAGACGGCGTCGCTCGCCTCGGCGCCGACGGTGGATTCCGTACGCGCCGGCGAGCTCCCGACGATCGAGTCGACCGTCACCAACTTCGGCGCCGGGGACGTCGTCGGTGTCGCCCGCACTTCCGGGGAGGCGGTCCTGATCACCTACGCCGGTGACTCCGCGCCCGACCCGGTCACCGGCCGCACCGTCACCGACAGCTTCGAGCGCTACGAGTTCTGGAACAACGGCGTCGAGGTGATCCTGACGCTGTCCGGGCCACAGGGTGCCGACAACGTCGACCCTTGGCGCACAGTCACCGATTCACTGCAATGGCTGCCCTGAGCCGGGCGGTCGCTCCTGCCGACAGGCGTCGGCAGGCGCCCGCGCTGGAAGCACGTTCGCTGTACCGGTTCTTCCGGGCCGCAGAGGAGGAAACACTTGCTCTGCAGGGGGTCTCGCTGAGCGTCTCGGCGGGCGAACTCGTCGTCGTCGTGGGGCCGTCGGGCTCGGGCAAGTCGACGCTGCTGGGGTGTCTGGCCGGCCTGGACGATCCGGACGGCGGATCCGTCCAGGTGGCCGGTATCCGGATCAGTCATCAGCCCGAGCCGCTTCGTGCCCGGATCCGTGCAGCGCACATCGGCGTCGTCTTCCAATCCGGCAACCTCGTCGAACACCTCACCGTGGCCGAGAATGTGCGGCTCAGCCGGTCCCTCGGCGACCGCAGGAACCGTGGGCCAGCAGACGGGCTGCTCGGGTCGGTGGGTCTCGACAGCCGTCGGGACGCCTATCCGAGTGAGCTGTCCGGAGGGGAGTCGGCGCGCGCCGGCCTGGCCGTGGCGCTGGCGAACGACCCGGAGATATTGCTGGCCGACGAGCCCACCGGCGAGCTGGACGGCGACACCGAGGCGGCGCTGCTGCGGCTGCTGCGTGTGCGCACCGCGGCAGGCCTGGCCGTACTCGTGGCCAGCCACAGCCCGGCGGTCTCGCGAACAGCCGATCGCGTCATCGAACTTCTCGACGGTCGGGTACGGACGTGAGCGTCCAAGTCTCGGGCAGCCATGCCCGGGAGGGCATTCCGCAGCGCAACGCCATCCTGGTGCGATGCCGAGACGTCGGCCGCACCTTCGGCTCCGGCTCTCGGGCCGTCGTTGCCGTGCATGATGCGACCTGCTCGGTTCGAGCCGGCATGCAGATCGCGTTGACCGGGCCCTCTGGCTCGGGCAAGTCGACTCTGGTCCACCTCATGGCTGGCCTTGATACGCCGACCGCGGGCGAGCTGACCTGGCCGGCCCTTGATGGTGACCCGCACGGCAGACCCGGTGTGGTCGGCGTCGTGTTCCAGGGCCCCTCGCTGCTGGGCGGCCTATCGGTGCTGGAGAACGTCGCGCTACCGCTTCAACTGGCCGGCACGAGCGCAGTGGAATCCCTCGCTCTGGCAGCGCAGGCGCTGGACGCCGTGCGCATCAGCGAGCTGGCACTGCGACTACCCGACGAGCTTTCCGGGGGGCAGGCCCAACGTGCGGCGGTGGCACGGGTCCTGGCCGGTCGGCCACGGCTGATCCTCGCGGACGAACCCACCGGGACGCTGGATCACGAGGCGGGTTTCCTGGTGATCTCGGTCCTGCTCGAGGCGGCCGACCGGCTTGGCGCCGCTCTGATCGTCAGCACTCACGACCAGGCCGTCGTCGAGCGCTTTCCCGATCAATGGTCGATGCGTGACGGGCGACTTCAGCCAACCGACGACCGGGCCGATCGGTGCATCTCATGAACCTGATCTGGCTGCGAGGTCTGTTGCGGCGCCGAGCCGGACGACTGCTCGGGGCTGCCGTGGGTGTCGCGCTCGCCGTCGCCCTAGTGGCCTCGGTCGGGTCCTTCTTGGCGGCGTCCAAGGCCACGATGACCGAGCGGGCCGTCCACAGCGTCGCAGTGGACTGGCAGGTGGAACTCACTCAGGGCGCGGATCTTGCTTCGGTCGTGTCCGCGACGGCGTCCGCCCCTGGTGTACGAACTGCCCTGCCGGTGGGCCTCGGCCAGACCACCGGGCTGATCTCGTCGATCGACGGGAGCACGCAGACCACTGGCCCGGGGGTGGTCCTGGGACTGCCGCCGGGTTATCGCGATGCGTTCCCGGGTGTCCTGCGCACCCTGTCCGGTGCGGACACGGGCGTACTGCTCGCTCAGCAGACCGCCGCGAACCTGCACGTCCAGCCTGGTGATCCGGTGAGCATCCAGTTGGCCGGCGGCCCAACGGCTTCGGTCATGGTCGAAGGCATCGTGGACCTGCCGCAAGCCGATTCGCTGTTCCAGAAGGTCGGGGCCCCGCCCGGATCCCAGCCCTCGGCCCCTCCGGACAACGTCGTCTTGCTGCCTGACACACAATGGCATCAGATCTACGACCCTCAAGCCCAGCTGCGCCCGGACCAGGTCGCCACCCAACTACATGTCAGCCGAACCGCTGCGCTGTCGCCCGACCCAGCCGCGGCCTACGCCGAGGTGACCTCTGCCGCGCACAATCTCGAGGCCCGGACCTCTGGCGGTGCGCTGGTCGGCAACAACCAAGGCGCAGCCCTGGATGCGGCCCGCTCCGATGCGGCCTACGCCCAGGTTTTGTTCCTCTTCCTCGGCCTGCCCGGTGCGGTCCTGGCCGGACTGATGACCGCCGCGGTGGCCGGGGCCGGGGCGGTCCGCCGCCGCCGCGAGCAGTCGCTGCTCCGGACGCGTGGCGCCTCGGCCGGCGGCCTGCTCCGGCTGGCCGCCTTGGAGGCCGCGGTCGTCGGCCTCGCCGGCACCGTGGTCGGGCTCGGTGGAGCAGCGCTGGTCGGGCAGTTGGCCTTTGGTTCCGCTCGATTCGGTACGACCGGCCTGAACACGCTCGCCTGGGCCGGGCTGGGTGCCCTGGTCGGCGTCGGTATCGCCGCGGCCACGGTCCTGTTGCCCGTGCGTCGTGACCTGCGGTCCTGCACTGTGGTCGCTGGTCGGAGCGTGGCGAGCCCATCCTCGGCACCTCTGTGGAAGCGCTACGGGCTGGACCTCCTCGCCCTGGCAGTTGCCGCGGCGATCGTCCTGGTCACCACTCAGGCCGGCTACCAGTTGGTCCTAGCCCCCGAAGGCGTTCCAGCCATCTCGGTGTCCTACTGGGCCTTCGCCGGACCCGCGCTGATCTGGCTCGGCGGGGGCCTCCTGATCTGGCGGTTGGCCGACCTCGCGCTCGGCCGGGGTCGGGGTCTGCTCGGCCGCGCACTACGCCCGTTGGCAGGCAACCTGTCGAGCACGGTCGCGGCGAGCCTGTCCCGGCAGCGGCGCGCACTCGTCCGGGGCATCGTCCTGTTGGCCCTGGCGGTCTCCTTCGCCATCTCGACATCCACGTTCAACGCCACCTACCAACAGCAGGCCGAGGCCGATGCCCAGCTGACCAACGGTGCCGATGTGACCGTCACCGAGTCACCAGGAGTCAACGTCGGACCGGCGGCAGCAGCCGATCTGCGTTCGGTGCCTGGTGTGGTCGGCGTCGAACCAGTGCAGCACCGCTTCGCCTACGTCGGCGCGGACCTGCAGGACCTCTACGGCGTCATGCCGGCCAGCATCGGATCTGTCACGGCGTTGCAGGACGCCTACTTCCAAGGCGGCTCCGCGACACAACTGCTCGACGAACTCGCGCAGAACCCGGACTCCATCCTGGTCAGCTCCGAGACGGTTATCGACTTCCAGCTCGAGCCCGGGGACCTGATCAACCTGCGTCTACAGGACGGCCGGACACAGCAGCTCAGGACGGTCCCCTTTCACTACGCCGGCATCGTCCTGGAGTTCCCGACCGCACCGCGGGACAGTTTCTTCGTCGCGAACGCCGACTACATTGCGCAGACCACCGGGAGCGACGCGGTCGGTGCCTTCCTCGTTGACACCGCCGGTCATGACGCAGGTGCCGTCGCCGACCAGATTCGCGCGACGCTTGGGCCGTCGGCCAGGGTTACCGACATCTCCTCGGTACGCGCAGCGGTCGGCTCGAGTCTGACCTCCGTCGATCTCGGCGGCCTGACCCGCGTCGAGCTGTCTTTCGCGTTGTTGCTGGCAGCAGCTTCAGGCGGACTCGTGCTCGCCCTGGGACTCGCCGAACGACGTCGATCGTTCGCGATCGCAACCGCATTGGGTGCCAACGGTCGACAGCTGAGTTCGTTTGTGGTCGCCGAGGCGGGGTTGTTCGTCGCGGCGGGGCTGGTTGCGGGTGCGTGCCTGGGCTGGGTCATGACCCGGATACTGGTCAAGGTACTGACCGGGGTCTTTGATCCAGCACCGTCGTCGCTGGCCGTACCGTGGACCTACCTCACCGTGATCGGCCTGACCACACTCGCCGCGGTAGGAGTCGTCGCCGCCGGGACAGTGCGCCTGACCATACGGCCCTCGATGCGGCTGATCAGGGAGCTGTAGGCGGCAATGCACAATGCGGGCCGGCCATGATGGGCTCATGGCCGTACTCAAAGCCGACATCGAGGATGAATGATGGCCATTGCAGTTCTGACCGGGGCGCTGGCCGGGATCAGCATGGGCTACGTCTACGTCCTGCAGCATGGCAGCTGTGCTTCAACTCGATGTTTCGGTTGACTGGACTTACACTGTCAACTTACAGTGTTAACTAGCACTGTGACGGGGTATCCGAGGACCGTGAGACACCAGTTGATGCCCCTTTCGACCAGTCACCTTCCCACCGCCGCGGCCGGGCACCGCAGTATGAAGATCGCCGTTCTCGCTCCCCCGTGGCTGCCGGTGCCGCCAACCGGCTACGGCGGCATCGAATCTGTCGTCTCGTTGCTCTGCGAGCGCCTGGTCCAGCGAGGACACGAGGTCACGTTGTTCGCAGCGCCCGGTAGCCGATCCTCGGCGACGGTGCACGAGGTTCTCGAGATCTGCCATCCCGACGAGATCGGCCGCGCACTCTACGAGGCCGATCACGTCGCCCGGGTGTTCCGCGCCGTCGAGGATGCGGGTCGCAGCCACCGTAGGTTCGATGTGATCCACGATCACAGCGGTTTCATGGCCCTGACGATGGCCGATCGGATCGCCACCCCGATGGTGCACACGCTGCACGGGCCTTTCGAGCCGGCCACCAGCCGCTTCTACCGCCAGCACGCCGACAAGGCCCACGTCGTGGCGATCAGCCAGGCACAACGCGCCTCGGCACCGGCCGGAGTGCCGATCGCCGAGGTCATTCCCAATCCGATCGACGTCGCCGCCTGGCCCTTTCAACCGGACAAGGGAAACTACTTGCTCTGGCTCGGCCGGATGCATGAGACCAAGGGACCGCACCGGGCGATCGCTGCTGCCCGCGAGGCCGGCGTGCCGCTGGTGCTGGCCGGGCCGGTGCAACCGGGGCAGGAGTCCTTCTTCGAGCAGGCGGTCGCTAAGCACGTCGACGGCGACCAGGTGCGCTATGTGGGAGAGGTGGGTGGGAGCCACAAGGCCGACCTGATCGCCCGCGCCCGTGCGCTGCTCATGCCGATCAGGTGGAACGAGCCGTTCGGGATGGTGATGGTCGAGGCGCTGTCCTGCGGCACGCCGGTGATCTCCTTCGCCGAGGGCGCCGCCACCGAGATCGTCCGCGATGGGGTCACCGGATTCCTGGTGGGCGACGAGCGGGCCATGGCCGCCGCGGTGGCGCGACTACCCGAACTCAGCCCCGGGAACTGCCGGGCCGACGTGGCCCGGCGCTTCAACGTCGATCAGGTCGCGGCCGCCTATGAAGGTGCCTATCGGCGCGCGGGTGCGCGTACCGCACTGCTGCCATCGCATCCGGGCGGAGTCACGATGACCGGGCCGGTTCGGCCGGCCGCCCGGGGCCAACTGGCGCCGACGGCGGGATGAGCCAAGTTCTCCGTTCTGCTACGAATGCAGGACTTCTACGATGTAGGCGTGCGGGAGCTGAGCATTCAGGGTGCGTGCGTTCAGGGTCTGAGCGGTCAGAGTGTGAGCGGTCTCGGTGCAACCGGCGATCGGTAGCCCGGCGGGCGAGCCGGCCGGACAGGTGATGGATGCCGTCACCCTGGTGGAGGGCTCCACCTTTGCCGTGTCCGGACGGGCCGGTGACATGAACCCCGATTACGCCCAGGGCCTGTTCTTCAGCGACACCAGGATCGTGTCCGCCTGGCAACTGCTGGTTGCCGGTCAGCCGGCTCAGCACATGACCGTCCTGGCCGGGGACCCCTATCGATCCACGTTCCTGGCCCGGGTTGCGCCGCGCGGTTCCCAGACGGAACTGTTGGTGGAGCGTCATCGGTACGTCGGCAACGGCATGCGCGAGGATCTGGTCCTATGTAATCTGGGGAACCAGACGCTGAACACAACCGTATTTCTAGGGGCCGCAGCCGATTTCGCGGACGTGTTCGCGGTGAAGGAGTCCCGGGTGCCGTACCGGGGTGTGTTGTCCAGCTCTGCCGACGGAGAATCGCTGCGCCTGGGCATCCGCGACGGTGATGCTCGCCGCGGGGTGCGTATTTCGGCCCACGGTGCAACCGCTGCGAGAGACGGGTTGCACTTCGAGGTGACCGTGCCGCCCCGGGGTGCCTGGCGCACCAGCGTGCTGGTCGTCCCCAGCCTGGACGGCCACGAGGTGCCGCCTGCCTTTCCGCTCGACCGGCCGGTGTCGGAATCCCTTCCGGCGCAGCGTTTCCGCAGCTGGCGCGGTGGCAGCATCCGGGTCGATTCCGATGACGTGGAACTTCGGCGCACGCTGCGGCGCAGCATGGAGGACCTGGGTGCCCTGCGCATCGCGGATCCGGAGCATCCGGACGACATAGCAGTTGCCGCGGGGGCCCCATGGTTCATGGCCCTCTTCGGGCGGGACTCGCTGCTCACCTCGTACATGGCTCTGCTCATGGAGCCGGATCTGGCCGTCGGCACGCTGCGATCCCTGGCCCGTACGCAGGGCAGCCGGGAAGAGCCGGCAACCGAAGAACAGCCGGGACGGATCCTGCACGAGACCCGGTTGGGACTGGACTTCCCGCTCGTACAGGGTGGTGGAAGCGTGTACTACGGCACGGCCGATGCCACTGCGCTGTTTGTGGTGCTGCTCGGCGAACTGTGTCGCTGGGGTGCCTGTGCGGCGGACATCGAGGCACTGCTCCCGCACGCCGACCGGGCGCTGGCCTGGGTCGAGGACTACGGCGACCGGGATGGCGACGGTTTCGTGGAATACCAGTCGATGACCAGCACGGGCCTGGCCAATCAGGGCTGGAAGGACTCCTTCGACGGGATCAACTTCGCCGACGGTTCCCTGGCGCAGGCCCCGATCGCACTGTGCGAGGTGCAGGGCTACGTCTATGCCGCCTACCTGGCCCGTGCCGAGATCGCCCGGGCAAGGGGCGACACGGACGGGGCCGCTCGATTCTCCGAGCGCGCCGCCCGGCTGAAGCTGGCGTTCAACGAAGCCTTCTGGCTTCCCCAGCGGGGCTGGTTCGCCGTCGGCCTGGATCGGGACAAGCGCCCGATCGATGCCCTGGCCTCCAACATGGGGCACTGCCTGTGGAGCGGGATCGTCGACGAGGACAAGGCGCCGGAGGTGGCCCAGCACCTGATGTCGCCGGAGATGTTCAGCGGCTGGGGCGTTCGTACGCTGGCCACGTCGATGGCTGCCTACAACCCGATGAGCTACCACAACGGTTCGGTCTGGCCGCACGACAGCGCCCTGGTCGCCACCGGGCTGATGCGGTATGGCTTCGTCGAGCCAGCCCAGCGGATCGCCGTGGGACTGCTCGAGGCCGCTGCCTGTTTCGGTGGGCGGTTGCCCGAGCTCCTATGTGGGTTCGATCGGGCCGACTATCCGGAGCCGATCGGCTATCCGACCTCGTGTTCGCCACAGGCTTGGGCCTCGGCGGCCCCGATGCATCTGGTCCGCGTGTTGCTCGGGCTCGAACCGGAGATCCCGGAACGGCGGGTGTCGCTGGCACCGGCCTGGCCTGAACGGTTCGGAGCGCTGACGATCCACGATCTGCAACTCGGCGGGGCCGCGGCGACCCTGCAGGTGGACCGTAACGGCGTTCGCCTCCTGGGCCTGCCCGAAGACATCTCCGTAGGGGCCAGAGAGCACTCCCAAGCAAGTAGCAGTGGACTGATCGAGTAGCGCTTCGAGCTGGACGGGCCCGTGGCCGTGGGCACCAGCTTTCGGATGAAGCCCCCGGGCGAGGATGAGTTGCGGAGCACTGTCGTCGAGCTGGAGCCGAACCGGCCACTCACCGACGAGACCGACATGGGCGATCTGATGATCCGCGTCGTACACCGGCTCCATCCTGTCGCCGGCGGGGGGACCGCGATCACTTATCGCGTGGTGGTGGGCCGGCTATGTAGCCGCGGCGATACTGGCCCCGATGATCGAGCAACCGGACGAGAGTCCGGGTTCCTGCTGTGGCACGTCACGTTGCGCTGGCAACGCGATGTTGCCGCTGCCCTTATCGCGCTTGGCCTGACCCATGTTCAGTTCGTGCTGTTGGCCAGCACCTGGTGGTTCAACTCGCGCGACCAACAACCGAGCCAGGCGGCGCTTGCCGCCCACGCGGGCGTCGATGCCAAGATGACCTCGCAGGTCATCCGAACCCCCGAGAGGAAGGGGCTCATCTCGCGTGAAGACGATGTCGGGGACAGCAGGGCGCGCCGGCTGGTCGTCACTGCCGCCGGGTCAGATGTAGCGCCTCGGGCCGTGGAAGCCGTCGAGGCGGCGTTGCTGCAGCGTCTACCGAGGACCCAGGCACGCGCCTTCACCGACGGGCTGCGCCAGCTCCGGCGCTGATCACCCGCCTCGTGCAGCCGGGCAGGCACGACGTGGTTCATCGTGGTTCTGCCAATGTAGCGAGTAGTCGGAGTAACTGGATGCGGAGTAATTGGAGTGCGGAGTGAGTACTCACTCACCTATCGTCGTCCCATGAACCTTGCTGGCCGGGCGGCCCCCCTTTCCCCGGACCAACGGCGTGAGTCGTTGATCGACTGCACCCTCCCGTTGTTGAGGGAGTACGGCGACGCTGTGACCACGCGTCAGATCGCGCACGCCTGTGGCGTCGCTGAGGGCACGATCTTTCGGGCCTTCCCCGACAAGGACTCGCTGATCAGCGCCACGCTGGACAAGGCGCTCGACCAGAGCGAGCTACTCGCCGAGATCGCCGCCATCAATGTCGCGCTGGACCTCGAGTCGCGGTTACGCGCAGCAGCGGCGATCCTGCACGACTGGTTCACCGAGGTGTTCTCGCTGTTGGTCGCGATGCGATTGAGTCAGAAACCGCGGCCGGCCATGACGGCGGCCAACCGCGAGGCTCGACACGCCGAACTCATCGACGCTCTCGCAGGCCTGATCCGGCCCGACGAACACCTGCTTCGTCGCAGCGCGGTCGAAGTGGCACACCTTCTGCGGGGCCTGATCTTCTCCGGAGCCCATCCCCAGATCAGCGCACATGCTCCGCTCGGTCCCGACGAGGTGGTCTCGATCCTGCTCGACGGTGTTCGCACGGCTGAGACCACCGCCAGGACCGCCAGATGCTGATCCGCCTGGTGCGCACCTACCTCGCGCCGTACAAGAAGTGGGTCGGGTACGTCGTTGCCCTGCAACTGGTTTCCACTATGGCGGCGCTCTACCTCCCGAGTCTCAACGCCGACATCATCGACAACGGAATTGCCAAGGGAGACACCGGCTACATCGTCCGTACCGGCGGATGGATGCTCATGGTGACCCTGATCCAGATCGTGGGATCGGTCGGTGCGGTGTACTTCGGTGCCAAGACCGGAATGAGTTACGGGCGCGATCTCCGCCGAGCGATATTCCATCGGGTCGGTGAGTTCTCGGCCCGCGAGGTCAACCAGTTCGGTGCGCCGTCGTTGATCACCCGCAACACCAACGACGTCCAGCAGGTGCAGATGCTGGTCGTGATGAGCTTCACGATGATGGTCGGCGCACCGATCATGCTGGTCGGCGGCGTGGTGATGGCGATGCGCGAAGACATCGGGCTGTCCTGGCTGATGCTGGTGTGCGTGCCGGCCTTGGTCGTCTCGCTCGGACTGATCATCGTCCGGCTGGTCCCCGGCTTCCGCGCGATGCAGGAGCGGATCGACGCGGTCAACCGGGTCCTGCGGGAGCAGATCACCGGTATCCGGGTGGTCCGAGCGTTCGTCCGGGAGCCGTACGAGGCAAGGCGTTTCGGCCGCGCGAACTCGGATCTCACCGAAACGGCGCTGCGCGTGGGCCGGCTGCAAGCTCTGATCTTCCCGATCATCCTGCTGATCCTGAACGTGTCCAGCGTCGCCGTTCTGTGGTTCGGCGCGGACCGGGTGGCCACCGGTGAGATGCAGATCGGGTCGCTCACCGCGTTCTTGAACTACCTCGTGCAGATCCTGATGTCGGTGATGATGGCGACGTTCATGCTGATGATGGTGCCGCGTGCCTCGGTGTGCGCCGAGCGGATCAGTGAGGTCCTGGACACCGAGTCATCGGTCCGCCCGCCACCGCACCCGGTGAGGAATGTATCGCTGCACGGCGACCTGGTGCTGCGAAGCGCCGGCTTCTCCTATCCGGGCGCCGCGGCACCGGTCTTGCGGGACATCAGCTTTCATGCCGAGCCCGGGCAGACCACCGCCATCATCGGCAGCACCGGGGCCGGTAAGACCACGCTGCTGTCCCTGATCCCGCGGCTCTTCGATGCGACCGCCGGCTCGGTCGAGGTCAACGGTGTGGACGTACGGAACCTCGATCCGGATCTGTTGTGGGCGACGATCGGGATCGTGCCGCAGCGGCCGTACCTGTTCTCCGGGACGGTGGCCAGCAACCTGCGGTACGGCAACCCGGATGCCACCGACGAAGGATTGCGCGACGCGCTGCGCATCGCTCAAGCATGGGACTTCGTCCAGCAGATGCCCGGTGGTCTCGATGCGCCGATCGGGCAGGGCGGCACGACGGTCTCCGGGGGGCAGCGGCAGAGACTGGCGATCGCCCGGGCGTTGGTACGGCGCCCGCAGATCTACCTGTTCGACGACTCTTTCTCGGCGCTGGACCTGGGCACCGATGCCAGGCTGCGCGCGGCACTGCGGCCGGTGACCGCGGATGCCGCGGTGATCATCGTCGCGCAGCGGGTCTCCACGATCGCCGGCGCCGACCAGATCCTGGTGCTGGAGGACGGCGCGATCGTCGGCCTTGGCCGGCACGAAGAACTGCTCGAGACCTGCCCGACCTATGCCGAGATCGTCGAGTCCCAGGCAAGCGCGGAGGTGCCGGTATGAGCACCGGGTCGGGGAACGGACATTCTCCGGAGAAAGTCACTTCTGGGGCGTCGCAGAGCGC
>JBPCOF010000080.1:0-21952 GCA_051000515.1 Geodermatophilaceae bacterium | reverse complement strand
GCTCCGGCCTGGTGGCCCTGACAGGTGTATAGACGGCGGTTGCTGGCGAACCCGGGATCCAGGACGAGGCCCATCAGCCCGGTCTCCCCCAGGACGAAGAGATCGCTGAAGTCAGCCTTCAAGTCGGCCACGGTGCCGTTCGTACGTCGAACCGACAGTCCGCCGAAGCGCTCGTCGAAGATCAGCGTCCCGTCCGGTGTCTGCGCGATGTCCCAGGGCAGGTTCAGGCCCGAGGCCACTTCGGTGATGGTGAAGGTCGGCCGCGATGCGTTTGCTGCGGCAGCGGGCACTGCCTGCAGGACGCCTGCCAGCATGCCGATCGTCGCGACGCTGACCAGCGCCATGTGCACCTTGCGCCGGATTGTCCTCATCGCGTTTCTCCTCTTCTGACGCTGAGTAGACAGGTGGTTACCCAGAGACGTTAGCGCGCGTCGGCGCCGTTGCGGGGATTTTCCGTCCACCTGGCCTACGGTCGGCTCTCGTGCGCCAGTACCCCCGTGCGACCGATGGCAGGCCCCTGGTCCACCCTCGATCGCAGTCCACAGCGGTCGCTGAGATCCCTGCTGCCCTCCACCTCGTCGTCGAGGAGCCAGGCTCGGGCTTCTGTGGTGCGGTCGTCGGATGTGCGGCCGATGCCGTCTACCTGGAGGATCGCCACGGGCGGATCCGGGTGTTCCCGTTGACGATGACGTTTTTACTCGAGAGCACTCCGGTACGACTGACCCGTCCGCGCCCGCAGCGCCCGGATCCGGGTGCACTTCGTAGCGCCTCCGGCTCCACCGTCGACTCCGATTACCGGGCCACGGTCGCGGTGGCCTCGCGCATCTACGTCGAAGGCATCCACGATGCCGAGTTGGTCGAGAAGGTGTGGGGTCATGATCTCCGGGTCGAGGGCGTGGTGGTCGAGCCCCTGCACGGGATCGACGACCTGCCTTCGGTCGTCGCGGATTTCGCGCCGGCACGAGACCGCCGACTGGGCGTCCTTGTCGATCACCTGGTGCCAGGATCCAAGGAGTCCCGGATCGCGGCGCGAGTCACCGGCTCTCACGTACTGGTCGTCGGTCATCCCTATGTCGATATTTGGCAGGCGGTCCGCCCAGAGGTGCTAGGTATCCGATCCTGGCCGGCGGTCCCCCGCGGACGTCCGTGGAAGGACGGCGTCTGTACCCGGTTGGGCTGGGGACCTGACACCGGTGCGGCGTGGCGGCAGATCCTCGGCCAGGTCAACAGTTATGCCGATCTGGACCCCGCCCTGCTCGGACGGGTGGAGGAACTCATCGATTTCGTCACCGCGGAAATCGTCAGCGCAAAAGGCTGACTGGGCCCGTCGTCCCTAGCCCACATTGTCGGTGGGGCCTTCTAGCCTCTGCCGCATGAGGACTGATTCCACAGATCCCGTCGGTGACCGGCCAGTGTTCCCGGACGGCTACGGCATCCCGACCACTTCCGAGGGCCTGCTCGCTTGGGCGCCGGTCGAAGAGCGGCTGATCGCCGCTGCGCATTACTGGCTGGCAACGGTGCGACCGGACGGCACGCCGCATGCCGTCCCCCGCTGGGGGGTGTGGTTGGAGGGCCGGTTCTTCTACGACGGCGCGCCTACCACGCGGCATGCCCGCAACCTCGAGACGAACTCTGCTTGCTCGCTCAATCTGGAGAGCGGGACACAGACCGTGATCGTCGAGGGCAACTCCGAGCCGACCAAGGCACCGGCCGACGGGCTCGGGGCCCGGCTGTCGACGGCCTTCGAAAAGTATCACGCCCTCGGCTACGCACCCGGGCCAGACTCCTGGGTCGACGGCGGCGGCCTGATGGTGCTGACGCCCAAGCGCGCGCTGGCCTGGTTCGACTTTCCCAAGGACTGCACGCGATTCCGTTTCACCGACTGAGCTCAACCAAGTTCACAAGGTCGACAACCAGTTCGCAAGGAGAATGGCGCCGGCCTGGCCGGACTTCTCCGGATGGAATTGGGTCCCCGACAAGGCGCCGTTCTCGACGGCGGCGACGAACGGCTCGCCGTGTTCAGCCCACGTGACGACCGCCGGCAGAAGCGGCGCGGCGGTGTCGGCGTCAAAGGTGCGCGCCGCGTAGCTGTGCACGAAATAGAACCGTTCGGTCGCCACGCCGGCGAACAACCGTGAGACCTTCGGAACCGCAACGGTGTTCCAGCCCATGTGCGGGATGACTGGAGCCGTGAGCCGGTCCACGACTCCCGCCCACTGCTGGCACCCCGTGGTCTGCGCCGGGCCTTCGACGCCACGGTCGAACAGCACCTGCATTCCGACGCAGATGCCGAGGACCGGCCGTCCACCGGCCAACCGGCGATCGATGATCCGTGGGCCGTCGACGGCGTGCAGGCCGCGCATGCACGAGGCAAAGGCGCCGACCCCCGGGACAACCAGACCGTCGCAGCGCAGTGCTGCATCGCGGTCGGCGGTCACCGACACCTCAGCCCCAGCCCGCTCGAGTGCACGCTGGGCAGAGCGCAGGTTGCCGCTGCCGTAATCCAGGATCACGACTCGAGGTCGCCGTGCGGTCACATTGATCACTCGCCCATGGCCTCGAGGACACCGGTAAAGACAAGGTAGAGCGCGAGCAGAACCAGAACCGACGCGACGACCAGTTGGGGGAGCCGGTTGCGTGAACCGCCGCTCTCGAGTGTGCCGAGCGAGTACGCCCCGCCCAGAAGAAATCCGCCCACTGCGATCAGCACGACCCCGGAATTCACAACCTGCCCTTGGTGCTGGGCACGCCGCCGATCCGCGGGTCCAGGGCCAGAGCCCCACGCAGCGCCCGGGCCAGCGCCTTGAACTGGGCTTCGACGATGTGATGGGCATCGCGCCCAGCGTGGAGCACTCGAATGTGCAGGGTGATCCGCGCTGACTGGGCGAAGGACTGGAACACATGCCCGGTCAGGCTGGTCGGATAGTCCGGCCCGATCATCGGGGTCATGGTGTCCGGCTCGTCATGTGCGAAGTAGGGCCGGCCGGAGAGATCCACGACGGCTTGGACCAGGACCTCGTCCATCGGCACCAGCGCATCGCCGTACCGCGTGATTCCCGCCTTGTCGCCCAGCGCCTCGGTAAAGGCCTGCCCGAGTGCGATCGCCACGTCCTCGACGGTGTGGTGGGCGTCGATGTGCAGGTCGCCTTCGGCATGCACGGTGAGGTCGACGCCGCTGTGCTTGGCCAGAGCGGTGAGCATGTGGTCGAAGAAGCCGACACCTGTGGCGACCTCGGCCCGGCCAGTTCCGTCGAGGTCGACCTCGACGACCAGCTTCGTCTCCGACGTCGAGCGTTCGACCCGTGCGGTGCGGCTCATAGGTGTGAGTCTCCCCCATCACCGGAAAGCTTCGGCACGGTCTGGCTGATCGCCTGCAGAGCCGCCAGCAAGGCGTCGGTTTCGGCGGGCGTCCCGGCGGTGATCCGCAAATGTCCTGCAATGCCGACATCACGCACCAGAACTCCATGGTCCAGCAGAGCCTGCCAAGCCCTGCCGGAGTCGCCGAAGCCACCGATCAGGACGAAGTTCGCATCGCTGGGTACTGCGCCCAGCCCACACTGCGGTACAGCGGAGACGATCCGGTCGCGCTGGTGACAGATCGCGGCCACCGTGGCCAGCAGCTGGTCCCGATAGCTCAACGCGACCCGAGCCACGACCTGAGTGAGGGTGGACAGGTGGTAGGGAAGCCGGACGAGTTGCAGCGCATCGACCACTGCCGGATCGGCCGCAAGGTAACCCAGCCGCAGACCCGCCATGCCGAACGCCTTGGACATCGTGCGGGTCACCACCAGTCGCTCCCGTCCGGGCAGCAGCGCAAGAGCGCTGGGTGTGCCTGGGCGGGCGAACTCGGCGTAGGCCTCGTCGACGATCACCATGCCCGGCGCCTGCGCGTAGACCGCCTCGATGACCTCGAGGCTCACGGCAGTGCCGGTCGGGTTGTTCGGCGAGGTCACGAACACCACGTCCGGCCGATGCTCGCCCACGGCGCTCGCGGCTCGAGCCGGGTCGATGCCGAAGTCGGCTTCCCGCGGCCCGTCCCGCCAAGCCGTGGAGGTGCCGAGACTGATCAGTGGGTGCATCGAGTACGAGGGGGTGAAGCCCAACGCGCTCCGGCCGGGGCCGCCGAAAGCC
The DNA here is from genome assembly GCA_051000515.1 of Geodermatophilaceae bacterium. GTDB lineage: Bacteria > Actinomycetota > Actinomycetes > Mycobacteriales > Geodermatophilaceae > JACCQS01. The sequence continues at coordinate 17,821 of JBPCOF010000080.1, read as the reverse complement.
TGCAACAGTTGCTGCAGGATCTCATTGGACCCGTTGGCCGCCCACAGCTGCCCCAGGCTCAGTTCGTGCCCGAGATAGCCGGCCAGGTCGGTTCGCAGCGCGATGGCATCGCGGTCGGGATAGCGGTTGAGCCCGCCGGCGACAGTGCCGACTGCGACCGCTATCGAATCAGCCAGTCCGGCTGGCAACGGCCAGCTGTTCTCATTGGTGTTCAGTCGTAGGGCAACGTCGAGTTGCGGTGCACCGTAAGGGGTCCGCCCACGCAGCTCCGGACGAATCGGCAACGCGTCGGGCCCGGGCGGGGCGCTCAACGTTCCCGCTCGCGGACGGCCGCTGCATGCGCGGGCAGATCCTCGGCGTGGGCAAGGGCATCGATGTGCCCAGCAGCCGCAGCCAGCGCGGCCCGGTCGAAGTCCACCACGTGGATGCCACGCAGGAATGACTGCACCGAGAGCCCGGAGGTGTGTCTTGCGCAACCGCCGGTCGGCAGGACGTGATTGGACCCGGCGCAGTAGTCACCCAGGGAGACCGGCGACCAAGGCCCGACGAAGATCGCACCGGCATTGCGGACCTGCGCTGCGATCCGCCGGGGTTCGCGGGTGAGGATCTCGAGGTGCTCGGCGGCGTAGGCATCGACCACCTGCAGGCCTGCGTCGAGGTCATCGACCAAGACGATCCCCGACTGAGCTCCGGTCAGCGCCGCGGTGATCCGTTGTACGTGCTTGGTAGCCGCGACGTAATGGACCAGCGTGCGAGAGACCTGGTCAGCCAGTTCGGTGCTGGTGGTGACCAGCACGGCACTGGCCAGCGGGTCATGCTCGGCCTGGCTGATCAGGTCCGCGGCCACATGCCCGGCGTCGGCACTGTCGTCGGCCAGGATGGCCACTTCGGTCGGCCCGGCCTCGGAGTCGATGCCGATCAAGCCGCGCAGCAGCCGCTTGGCCGCGGTCACGTAGATGTTGCCGGGGCCGGTGACCATGTCCACCGGCTCACAAGGCCCCGCTCCGTAGGCGAAGGTTGCGATGGCCTGCGCTCCACCCACCGCGTACACCTCGGTGACGCCGAGCAGCGCGCAGGCGGCCAGCACGCCCGGGTCGGGAAGTCCGCCGTGTTCCTTGTGCGGCGGGCTGGCCACCGCGATGGACGCGACGCCGGCGATCTGGGCGGGAACGACGTTCATGACCACGCTGGACAACAGGGGCGCCAGGCCCCCCGGCACGTAGAGACCCACTCTGCTGACCGCCACCCAGCGCTGGGTGACCAGGCCGCCTGGAACGACCTCCGTGCGCAGATCGGTCCGCCGCTGGTCGGCGTGTACCCGGCAGACCCGGGCGATCGACTCGTCCAATGCCGCGCGCAGCGCCGGCGAGCAGGTGACCAGCGCCGCATCCAGAGCGGCCTGCGGGACGGCAATGGAATCCAGCACCACTCCATCGAGACGCTCGGTGATCTCTCGTACGGCCAGCTCTCCGCGGATTCGTACGTCGGCACACAGGGGGCCGACGATGGCTAGCGTCGCATCGACGTCGATCTCAGCGCGTGGCAACAGGTCGGCCAAGGTGCGGCGCGGGGGTAGCGCAGCACCGCGAAGGTCCAGCCGGTTCAACATCGGGGGCACTCCTTGCAGACGACTGCGTGCTCGCCAGGGTAGTGACCCGCAACGTTGTGACCGACCGGCGCCGCTGCGAGTCGCACTAGGCTGAATTCGTGAGCGAGCATCGCGGGTTTCGTGAGCGAGCATCGCACCGAGGAACGAGCTTCGGCGAGGGGGCGGGAGCATCGACTGAACGTCAGCGAAAGGGGAGCGGACCGCCCGGTCCGCTCAGCGCACGAGGCGGAGTGCGGGAGCACAGCGAGCACACTGCCTCTGGCGCGTACGTGCGGAGCACGTCATGACTCAGGACACGATCCCGCTCTTCCCGTTGGGCAGTCCGTTGTTCCCCGGCATCGTCCTACCGCTGCACATCTTCGAGAAGCGATACCGGCTGCTGGTCGAGGATCTGTTGGCGCTGCCGGAAGAGTCGCCTAGAAGATTCGGCGTGGTGGCGATCCGCCAGGGCTGGGAGGTCGCCGACGGCGCGTTCGGCGACTCCGAGCCAGCATTGTACCAGGTGGGCTGCACCGCGGAGGTCCGCGCGATCAGCAGACGCGGCCACGACCGCTTCGAGGTCATCGCGGTCGGCGCGGACCGGTTCAGCGTCCTCAAGGTCCATCGTCACCAGAGCGCCTACCTCCAGGCTGACGTGGAATGGCTCCCCGGCGCCGGAACCGATGCAGAGACCCGACCCGAAGCGGCCGCACTTGGCGACCTGGTCGGTCAGCTATTCCTGCGTTACATCTCGCTGGTAGCGACGCTGCACGGCACCGCGATCGACCTTCCGGTGCTACCAGAAGGCCCGCGCGAGCTGTCCTATCTGGTCGCTGCGGGTGCGTTGCTCACGGCCGAGGATCGCCAAGCGCTCCTGGTCGAGGATCTGACCGCAGCGCGGTTGGCGGCACAATCACGTCTGCTCCGGCGGGAACTGATGATACTGGCCAGTCTCCGTGCGGTCCCGGTGCCGTTGGTCCAACTGGCCGTCCCGTGGAGCCAGAACTGACTGCTGCCAGCCGACTTCGGTGCAGTTCGTCATTGGCGGCAAAGCACGCCACCACCACGTAGGTGAGGGTGGCCAAGAACGCCCCGATGACAAGCACCGGGATGGCCCGTAGCTGCAGTGCCGGTGCCACGATCGTGCCGAGCCGAGCGGTCTGCGCCTCCGACGGCCCGGTGGCGAGCAACTCCCCGGTCAGCCAGGCGACGATCGCGGCGAGCACCATGCCGATGGCCAGGCCGACGACTATGCCCACCCCACGAACCCGGATGTAGCGCCACGCCAGGCCGGCCACCACCACGCCGAGCGCTCCAGTGAGGATCAGCAACCAACCGTCAGCTCCGATGAGGGCCTCGGACTGCGGTTCGACGGCCCGGAAGCCACCTTCCACGACCTCGTACTGGCGTCGCGGCGCCAGCGCCAGCCACAGCAGGCCGATCGGAATCCCCGCCGCAGTCAGGCCGAGGACCAGCCGCAGCGCCGAACGCAATTCCGTAGGGCTCACCCGCAGCCCCTCGTACCAGGGTGGGACAGCGATCGGCGTCGACTGCAGGCTCTGCCACGGAGCTGCCGAGGACGGGGGTGCAGACACCCATCGAGCCTAGCTCTGGCTGGTCACCGGTTGCTTGCGCTGGCGCAAGACATGTTCGACAAGTTCGATCAGGGTGTGCTTCACCGCTTGGCGTTGCCGAGCGTCGGTGAGTACGACCGGAACGTCGGGATCGATGGACAGCGCCTCACGGACGTCCTCGGCTCGGTGCCGAGCGACGCCGTCGAAGCAGTTGACGGCCACGATGTAGTTAAGACCGCGGTCCTCGACGAAGTCCACCGCTGCGAAGCAGTCCGCCAACCGCCGGGTGTCCACGAGCACGACCACACCGATGGCGCCACGCATCAGGTCGTCCCACATGAACCAGAAGCGGTGCTGGCCAGGTGTTCCGAACAGATAGAGGATCAGCTCGTCCCCCAGGGACACCCGGCCGAAGTCCATGGCGACGGTGGTCGTCCCCTTGTCCGGTGTCGACCCGAGGTCGTCGACCTCGCTCGAGGCCTCAGTCATCAATGCTTCGGTGCGCAGCGGGGTTATCTCCGAGACGGCGCCGACGAACGTCGTCTTCCCGACTCCGAAACCACCGGCAACGACGATCTTCGCTGACGAGCGCGCAGCCGCGCCCGGGTTTCGAGCTGGCGACACTGGTGCAGCAGAAGGGTTCGGCAGGCGCGGCCAGACCGGCCCGGTCACGTGCTCCGCCGGCTCGACACGGGCACCGTCATAGCTGTCGGAGTCCACTGAGCACCTTCTCCAACAGCGCGACCTCGGGCTGACCGGTCGCATCTCCGGCCGTGGTGTGTACGGTCACCAATCCGATCCTGGCCATGTCGCCCAACAAGACCCTCGCCACTCCCAGCGGCAGGGTCAGCCTGGCGGCCACCTCGGCCACCGACTGCACCTTCCGACAGAGGTCGGCGATGGGACGGTGCTCCGGATTCATCCGCGCGACATCGCTGCCGGCGCCGTTGATGGTGGTGATCAGCGCTTCGATCGGCAGGTCGTAGTCCGACCGTGTTCGGCCGCGCGTCCGCGCGTATGGGCGAACGATCGGGGTCGCGTCGTCGGAGGGTTCCATCAAACACCGCTCACGGCCAACTCCTACCCGGCGATCTCACGCAGCTGTGCGCGCAGCGCCGGCGTGAGTACCTGCCCGGCCCGATCCACGAGCAACGCCATCTCGTACCCGACGAGCCCCAGATCGCAGTCGGGGGCGGCGAGCACGGCAAGGCAAGAACCGTCGGAGATGGACATCAGGAGCATCGCACCGCGCTCCATCTCCACCGCGGTCTGGACGACCTCGCCGCCGTCGAAGCAGCTGGACGCGCCCTGGGTGAGACTGATCAACCCTGATGTGACGGCCGCCAGCTGATCGGCGCGATCTCTTGGCAGCGCCTGGGACGAGGTCAACAACAGGCCGTCGGAAGAGACCACGACCGCGTGCGCGACTCCAGGTACTCGCTCGGCGAAGTTGCTCACCAGCCACCCGAATTGACTGGGATGGGTGGCCGGCTCCCGGTACTCGGTCGTCATTGGCGCTCCTGAGACGTCGGTAACTCGCCGTGGCGGCCCACTCCGTTGCGCGTCGGTTCACCCATCGAGCGGTCGGAGTCTTCCATCGGCGAGGAGTGCCGACCTCGGCGGGTGCCACGCTGGTAGCTGCTCAGGTTTCCCCGAACCCGTTCAGCGTCGCGCAGCCGAGTCACGTTGTTCATCCGGCCCGCCGCGACGGTCTCTGCAGCCGGGCGAGCCGTCCCTCCGGGCACGAGATGTGCACGCGGTCGGCGTCGAGGAAGTCCAGCCGCAGTGGTCCCGGCGTCCACCGGCGTACGCAGCTGATCTGCGGCCTGCCAACCCTGGTCGGCCGAGGAACCGAAGTCCGGTGTTCGGTCCATCTCCCATCCGATGGCATCGTCTGGGGACGGCTCGGTGTCGACGTCCACGCCGGAGAGGTCGTCAGGAACGCTGGGCAGCTGGCTGAACCAGGCCGAACGCATCTCCTGGAAGATCGGCGTCCCCTCCCCCTGACCCTGACTCGAGGAGTCCGCCTGCGGCAGTGCCGCGAAGAAATCCGTCGTCTGGTGATCGGTGGGCTCGGTCGGCACGCTGGCAGCGAACAGGTCCAGTGCGGGCTCGCTCCGGGTGCTTACCAGCGAATCCAGGGAGAAATCCAAGGCTTGGGTGATGGCCGCGTCGAAGGGAGCGCCGTTACCGCTGCCGTTCGACTCACGACCATGTGCCACAGGACCCTTCGCGCCCGACCCGCCACCCACAGCCAGGGCAGGGTCGCGTCCAGCCTCGACCCCGGGACCGGTCGCGGCCGGGGCCGGGGAGCCGTTGACCGGCGCAGAGAACATCGCGCCCGTACGCGCAGCGGGCATGGAGCCGTTGGTCTCGGGGTCGGCCGGCTGGCCGACGATCTGAGCGGGACGCTCGACTTCGGCCGAGATCAATCCGCTGGGCACCGAGACATCGGCGGTGAGTCCGCCCTCGGAGCCGGTCGCCCGCATCCGTACCGAAATGCCGTGCCGAGTCGCCAGCCGACCGACCACGAACAGGCCCATGTGTCGGGACACCGACACGTCGACCATCGGTGGAACGGCAAGTCGGTCGTTGATCGCAGTGCGTTGGGTGCCGGACATCCCGACACCGGTGTCTCGGATCTCGATCAGCATGCTGCCATCTGGCTGCATCGCGCTGGTCAATACGACTGGGGCATCATTCGGAGAGAAGTTCGTGGCGTTGTCGAGCAACTCGGCGGTCAGGTGTACGAGGTCGTTGACCGCGACACCGAGGATGGCGGCGTCCGGAACGCTCTCGATCGTGATCCGCTGATAGTCCTCGATCTCGGAGATGGCCCCACGCAGGACGTCGAGCACGGGCCGGGAGGCTCCGGTCCGCTGACGGGTCTCCGAGCCTGCGAGCACGAGGAGGTTCTCGTTGTTGCGGCGCATCCGGGTCGCGAGGTGGTCCAGGCGGAAGAGTTCCGCGAGCGCCTCCGGGTCACGTTCCCCGCTTTCCAGGGCATCGATGATCCTGAGCTGACGTTCGACCATTCCCTGGCTGCGCCGGGACAGGTTGACGAACATGTCGTTGACCGTGCTGCGCATCATGGCTTGTTCGGTGGCCAGCCGGACAGCCTCCTGGTGCACCTCGTCGAAGGCGCGGGCCACCTGACCGATGTCCTCGCTGGTGTGTACGGCGGTCGGCACTGGCGCGATCTCGTCCTTCCAGCCGCCGGGTCGGCGCAGTTGGTCGACAAGCGCGGGTAGCCGCCGCTGAGCCACATCGAGAGCGCTGGTACGGAGGGCCAGCAAGGGTCTGAGCACCGACCGGGCGACCAGGACGAGCAGGATCAGGGTGAACAGGAGCAACAGCGCCACGATCGAGGCATCGCGGATGGTGGTGGTGACGGCGGCGTCGCTCGCCGCCGCGGTCGCGCCCTCCAGATCATCGCTGAGGGAGGCCTCGACCGTACGCAACCTGTCCTCGAGCCCGGTGGCGGCCTCGTCCCATCCCGCGGGGATGCTGCCGAGAGTGACGAAAGCCGGCCACTCACCCAGCCCGATCAGCAGGAAACGCTCTCGATCGGTGCTGACGGTCCCGCGGACAGCGGTGAAATAGATCTGCCGCTCCGATGAGGGCACAGCTTCGGAGAATCCCCGGATGGCGGAGTCGTACCCGGCCTCGGTCGAGCGCAGCTGGGACTGCTCCACCGAGGTGATGGAATCTTGCAGACTCGCGGCCAGCAGCACAGCGTGCTGGACCGAGAGCTGCTCCTTGGCTTGGGCCAGAAAGCCGAGCCCTGCGGCGAGCGACACCGACTCGGCCGACACACCGGTCAGGGCTACTCGATTGAAGCGGAGCAGGAAGCTGATCACTTCGCTGTACCGGCCGATGGCGGCACTGACATCGGTGCCTGGCGCGAACACCTGTTCGCGAACGACTGCCAACGTATCCAGTCGACGCAGGACATCCAGGTACGCCGCCCCCGGGGCCTCGGCCAAGTTGTCCGGGTTGTCCTCGAGGTCGCGTAACTCAGCGACTTCGACGTCGACCCGCTGGATCTGCTCTTCTACCAGGGCGCGCTGCTCCAAGCCTTCGGTGGCGGCAGCGGCGGCGACGCGATGCCGTTCGGCCTGCAACTCGTCCACGACGCTGGCCACCTGCTGGGTGAGCGCGACCTGGCCCTGCACTGCCGTGAGGGTCTGAATATCACTCACCGAGGCGGCGATCCGCAGTCCGCCCAGGACGCCGGCCAGGACCAGCGGAATCACCAGCAAGACGACCAACCTGGACCTCAGTCGCCAATTTCGCAGCCTCCAACGTCCTGACTGCGGGCGAGTCGAGCCCGTCGGATCCTGGGCGTGGAACCTGGCGCCGACCGGCTTTTCCGGTCGCCCGCCGTAGATGCTGACCCGCTCGCCACTCCTGCCCGCCGACGACGGGGAACTCTCGGTCGTCGGGCCGTGCGGGAAGCGTGCGCCGACTGGCCGCGGTCCGGCGGCACTGGCCGTCCTGGCCTGCGCATCCGGGCGTCCTTTTTTCCTTGCGCTCTGCTTCTTGCGCTGCAAAGGCGAGCCGGACACGGTTAGAGGTTTCCCATTCCTTCGACGGTTCCCGAGCGGAGCCCAGAGTTTATCGTAGGGCTCTCCTGCCGCCGGAGTGGAAATTCGGTCATATTGCCTACATCAGGGCAACGCTGGCCGGACCCAACAATGCCTTGATCTCGCCCATCAGCGAGGCGGTCGGACTCACCCGCAGACCACTGTCCAGGCGCAACACTGTTTCGCGTCCACCGTTGAGCAGGCGTAGCCGGACCTCGGTTGTACCCGGATGGGTGCCCAGCACTTCACGGAGCCGAGCGACGATCGGCGGGGTGCATCTGGCCGCGGCCATCGAGACCATCACCGGGCCACGCGCTGCTTGGTTGATGTCCGGAATGCCGACATCCTGCACGATGATTTTGGGTGAATCCTCGCGTCGGTCGACTCGCCCGCGGATTGTCAGAATGGCGTCGTTGGCGAGATCCAAGCTGACCTTGGTGTAGGTCTGCGGGAAGATCATCAGATCGATGGCGCCGCCCATGTCCTCGAGGTTGGCAGAGGCCATCGGCGCGCCTGCCCTGGTCGTGCGCAGGGTCAGCCCCGACAGCAGGCCGGCGATCGTGACAAACGCGCCGTCCTCGACCTGGCCGGTCTGGATGTCGGCGATCTTGACCTCGGCATGGCTCGCCAGGATGTGTTCGAGTCCCAGCAACGGGTGATCGGAGACGTAGAGGCCGAGCATGTCCCGCTCGAAGGCGAGTCGTTCACGCTTGTCCCAGTCGGCGGCGGGGACCGGCAGGTCCATCATCGCGGCAGTCAAGCCGTCACCATCCACAGCGTCGGCGAACAGGTCGAACTGCCCGATCGCCTCGGCCCGCTTGACATCCAGAGCCATGTCCACGGCCTGCGCGTGCACGGTGAGTAGGCCCTGGCGTGAATGACCGAGCGAGTCAAAGGCTCCGCCCTTGATCAGCGACTCAAGGACCTTCTTGTTGCACACGACCGCGTCGACCTTGCGCAGGAAATCAAAAAAATCGTAGAAATCTCCTTTTGCCTCGCGAGCCCGTTCGATGCAGGCCACGACATTGCGCCCGACATTGCGGATGGCTCCCAACCCGAACCGGATGTCGCCACCGACCGGGGCGAAGTCAGCCGCCGAGGAGTTCACGTCGGGGGGCAGGACCGTGATCCCCATCCGGCGACACTCGCCGAGATAGACCGCCATCCGGTCCTTGTCGTCGCGCATCGAAGTGAGCAGCGCGGCCATGTACGCGGCCGGGTAGTTGGCCTTGAGGTAGGCCGTCCAGTACGAGACCAGGCCGTATGCGGCGGTGTGCGACTTGTTGAACGCGTAGTCGGAGAAGGGCAGCAGGATGTCCCAGAGGGCTTTGATCGCCGCTTCGGAGTAGCCGTTTGCGGTGCCGCCGGTGCAGAACTTGTCCTTCTGGGCATCCAGTTCGGACTTCTTCTTCTTGCCCATCGCCCGACGCAGGAGGTCGGCCTCGCCGAGGGTGAAGCCGGAGATCTGCTGGGCGATCGCCAGAACCTGCTCCTGGAAGACGATCAGCCCGTAGGTCTCGCCGAGGATCTCGCGCAGCGGATCCTCGAGCTCGGGATGGATTCCCCCGACGTCCTGCCGATCGTTCTTTCGGTCGGCGTAGTCATTGTGCGCGTTGGCCCCCATCGGACCCGGCCGGTAGAGCGCCAGGACCGCGGCGATGTCGACAAAGGCGTCCGGACGCAGGGAACGCAGCAACGCCCGCATCGGACCGCCGTCGAGTTGGAACACGCCCAGGGTGTCGCCTCGGCTGAGCAACTCATAGGTCGGCTGGTCGTCCAGGGCCAGTACCGACAGGTCCAGACGAGGGCCGCCATCGGCAGCGATGGCGTTGACCGCGTCGTCGAGGATCGTCAGGTTGCGCAATCCAAGGAAGTCCATCTTGAGCAGACCCAAGGTCTCGCAGGTCGGGTAGTCGAACTGGGTGATCACCGCGCCGTCCGCCTCGCGGCGCATGATCGGGATCAGGTCGATCAGCGGCTGGCTGCCGATCAGCACCCCGGCGGCGTGCACTCCCCATTGACGCTTCAGGCCCTCCAGGCCCAGCGCTTGGTCAACGACCTCCCTGGCCTCGGGGTCCTCCTCGTACCGCTTCCTGAAATCTGCGGCCTCCCGGTAGCGAGGGTCGGTCTCGTCGAAGACACCGGACAGGGCCATGTCCTTACCCATCACCGGGGAGGGCATCAGCTTGGTCAACTGCTCGCCGAGGGTGAAGGGCTTGTCCATCACCCGGCAGGCATCTTTGATCGCCGCCTTGGCCTTGATCGTGCCGTAGGTGACGATCTGTGCGACCCGGTCCTCGCCGTACTTGTCCGACACATAGCGGATGACCTCGCCGCGCCGGCGCTCGTCGAAGTCGATGTCGATGTCAGGCATCGACACCCGCTCGGGATTGAGGAAGCGCTCGAAGAGCAGTCCGTGCTCCAGCGGGCAGAGATCGGTGATCTGCAGCGCGTAGGCCACGATCGATCCGGCTGCGGATCCGCGACCGGGACCCACCCTGATGCCCGCGTCCCGCGCGAAGCGGATGAAGTCGGCGACCACCAAGAAGTAGGCCGGAAAGCCCATCTGGCAGATCACGCCGACCTCGTACTCCGCGCGTGTGCGGGCCTGGTCGCTGATCCCGGCGGGATAGCGCCGGTGCAGACCGAGTTCGACCTCCTTGACCAGCCAGGATTCCTGGGACTCCCCCTCGGGTACGTCGAACCTCGGCATCAGGTCGACGCCCTCGGCGAACTCGACCGCCGCGCACCTCTCCGCGACGGCCAGCGTGTTGTCGCAAGCCTCGGGATGCTCGGTGAACAGCGCCCGCATCTCGGCCGGGGCCTTGAGGTAGTAGCTGTCTCCGTTGAAACGCAGGCGCTTGGTCTCGGCCAGTTTCGACCCGGTCTGGATGCACAGCAGGGCGTCGTGGGCCTTCGCATGGTGTTGGTGGGTGTAGTGCAGGTCGTTGGTGGCCAACAACGGCAGTGCGAGTTCGTCGGCGATGCGGAGCAGGTCCTCGCGGGTGCCCCGCTCGATCTCGAGGCCGTGCTCCATCAACTCGACGTAGAAGTTGTCCTTGCCGAAGATGTCCCGGAAGTCTGCGGCCGCGGCCAACGCCTTCTCGTACTTGCCGGCCCGCAACCACATGTTGACCTCACCCGACGGGCAGCCTGTGGTCGCGATCAGGTCGGTGCCGTACCGCTGAAGCAGATCCCGGTCGAAACGCGGCTTGCGGTACTGCCCTTCCAGGCTGGCCAGCGAGGAGATCCGGAACAGGTTGTGCATCCCCAGCGTGCTGGTGGCCAGCATCGTCATGTGGCAGAACGCAGACTTGCCGCGGTTGGACCCGCCGTCGCCGGGCTCTTCCAGGACCGACTCGCCGAAGTCGAACGGCTGCCGGTCGAAGCGGCTGCCTGGGGTGTAGTAGCCCTCCATGCCGATGATCGGCTTGATGCCGGCGGCGGTGGCCTGGCGGTGGAAGTCATAGGCGCCGAAGACATTCCCGTGGTCGGTCATCGCGATGGCCGGCATGCCCATCCGCTTGGTCTCGGCGAACAACTCGGGCAGCTTGGCCGCGCCGTCGAGCATGGAGTATTCGGTGTGCACATGCAGATGCACGAACTGATCCGAGTGACCCATCGCGGCCGGAGACCTCCTTGCTCGATCGAACCGAGAGGGAAGGTGCTCGGTGCGGGGCCAGTGTGCGCGGACATGTGATTGTCGCGCCATGTCTTTGTAGACCACGCGACCGACACTCGCTCGCTCAGGTTCCGCCAGCCGCGAGTACGGACTCAAGGCTCAGAGCGGCTTGACGAACTCGTACTCGATCGAGTCGGACGGGTCGAGCAGCGCGCGCTGCGCTCCCGTTCGCCGATAGCCCAGACCCGCATAGAGGCGGTGAGCATCGAGAAACCGGGTGTCACTCCACAGGATCACTTCCTCCGCGTCTTGCTCGTCGGCGGCTGCCTCGATCAGCGCAACCAGACGCCGGCCGAGCCCCCGCCGGCGAGCCGAGGAGCTGACGTAGAGGTTCTTCAGCTCGATCCGGCCCGGCCGATCGGGACCCCAGCCCACGCACGCCATCAGTGCCGCTGTGTCGGGCTCGGCCAGGACCCAGAACTGGCCGCCCTTGTCCGCGTACGTGCTCGCCGGAGCTGCCATCCAGGCATCGATGCCCTCGGAGTCGAGCACACATCCCTCGTACTCGGCGAAACAGCCACCGATCAGCTTCCGCACGGCCGCCGCATCACGGTCGGTAGCCACGCGCAGGATGCCTGGCCAGCCCCTGTCCGGCAGTTTCGTCATGGGCGGTTCCCGAAATCGATGGGCTGGGTGTCGTGCGGGCCGGGGTCATCGGGTGGTGCAGAAAGTTCGGCCGATGGCGACCTCGCCGGAGCTGCCTGGTTGCCACCTCCGGGCAGCACATCGGCCGGTACGGCCAGGAAGCGCAGGTCGATCAGCGCGTGCAGCAGGACCGGCACCAGCACCGAGCCGGTATCGAGATAGACCGCCGCGAGCACCGAGCCGAGCAGCCCGGTGGCCAGGATCCCGGCCGCACCCTGATACGCATGCGCCAGTCCGAACGCCAGGCCAGCCGCCGCGACCAGTCCCCACCACGGCAGTGCGGGGACCAGCGCAGCCAGGACGGCTATCCCGAAGCCGCGGTAGACGATCTCCTCGCCGATCCCGGCTGTCGCTGCGACCGCCGCGAACAGTCGCCGCTCGGAATCCGTTCGCGGAAGCAGGGAGCCCACCGAGCGCAGCGCCGCCGAGTCCGATCCAGCCTCGCGCAGCACACCGGTGCGCAGAGCGCGCACCGAAAGGACGGTTACCGCAAGGAGAACAATCACGGCGACCCCGGTGACGACTCCGACCCGATCCGGCCAGCGCACCCCGAGTTCCGTCCAACCGACCCGCGCTGCGACCAGGGAGACCGCCACAACGATGGCGACCAGTCCCCATTCCAGAAGGAGCAATCGCCCATAGAGCCAGCGGCGTGCGCCCGGGGCCACTCCGACGGCCGACTCGAAGCGCCGGTGCAGGACCCACCCGACGAATGGCTCACCGAGGACCAGGTATCCCCCCACCATGAGTGCGGCAAGGGCGGCCGGCTCGAAATCGGCCAACGAATCCGGCAGCCACATCATTGCTGCTCCGCCTCGGACGCTGTTGCATCGCGCGCTTCGCGCGCGAGTCGACTCCGCTCCGCGGAGCCGCCCGGCGGGAACTGTGGCGCGCGGCCGCTCCTTGGGTGAATCGGCCCGCCGGGCATCTCCTGCGATGCTCGTCTCCGGCGCACCGGTCCGTGGCTCACTGCTGGGCCAACTTCTCCAGGGCCGCCGCGAGGTCGGCCGGGTAGGGGCTGCGGAAGCTCACCGGCGCACCCGTTCCGGGATGTGCAAATCCCAGCCGTACGGCGTGCAGCCACTGGCGGGACAGCCCCAGCCTGGCCGCGAGCTTCGGGTCGGCACCGTAGACCGCATCGCCCACACATGGATGACGCAGCGCAGCCATGTGCACCCGGATCTGATGGGTGCGGCCGGTTTCCAACGTTATGTCGAGCAGACTGGCGGCCGGAAATGCCTCGATCGTCGAGTAGTGCGTGACCGACGGTCGGCCACCGGCGACGACGGCGAATCGCCAGTCATGAGTGGGATTGCGGTCGATCGGTGCGTCGATGGTGCCAGTGCTCGGATCGGGATGGCCCTGGACGAGCGCGTGGTAGCCCTTGTCGACGGTGCGCTCCTTGAAAGCGCGCTTGAGCCAGCTGTAGGCCGCCTCGCTTCGGGCCAGGACCATCAGGCCGGTGGTGCCCGCATCGAGGCGATGCACGATGCCGTGCCGCTCCTCGGCACCGCTGCTGGCCAGCAGGTAACCCATTGCCGCCACTCCGCCGGTGACAGTGGGCCCGGTCCAACCTGGACTGGGATGCGCGGCCACACCGACGGGCTTGTCGACGACGAGGATTTCGTCGTCGACGTAGACCACCGTCAGGCCGTCCACCGGCTCCGGCGGTGCCGGTGCGGCCACGGGGTCAGGCAACATCACCTCGAGCCACGTTCCGGCCGACAACCGGTCTCCCTTGCCGCGAACCCGACCTTCCACGCGCACGTCTCCGGCGTCGGCCAGATGGGCGGCGGTGGCCCTGGACACACCGAACAACCGAGTCAGGGCCGCATCCACGCGCAGACCCGCCAACCCTTCGGGTACGGGCAGGCCGCGCAACTCGGTCACGGTTGACAGTCTGCCGAACTCTGCTGACTTGACGTGACCGAGTGGTGAACCAGCGAGATTCAGCGCGTGCGGGTCCCGTCGAAATCCCGGCCGCGAAGGGCCATCACCACGCCGAGGAACCCGCCACAGACGATTGCGGAATCTGCCGCGTTGAAGATCGGCCAAACCTGGCCCGCGGGGTCTAAGAGACTGATGAAATCCACGACCCCGCCCCGGAAGGTCCCCGGCGAACGAAAGATCCGATCCATCAGATTGCCCAGGGCGCCACCGAGGACCAGGCCCAACGCCCAAGCCCATCCGGCGGAGCGCAGTTTGGGCGCGGTCCGCAGGATCAACACGATCACACCAGCCGCCACCAGGGTGAACACGACGGTCATCCCTTGAGCGAGACCGAACGCCGCTCCGGTGTTGCGAGCTTCGTTGAGGTAGATCAGGCCCCCCAACAGGCGCACCGGCGGCCGGTCGGACAAGGTCGCGACCACCGCCAACTTGCTGGCCAGGTCGAGCGCGAAGATCACACTGCCAACCGTGAGCAGCAGTCCGAGGCGACGCGGACGTTCTGCGACGCTCGGCTCACCGGCACCGGCACCGGCAGCCAGATCAGCGTCGTCGGCTGCTGCTGGCTCGGTGGTCACGGCTGCGCCCTGCCTGCCGTCTGGCGGCAGGACCGGTGCTCGATCAGCGCCGCTCTTCACGTTGCTTGCAGGACAGGCACAAGGTGGCGCCCGGGAAAGCCTGGAGTCGCGCCTTGGCAATCACCTCGCCACAGCTCTCACACCGGCCATAGGTGCCATCGGCAATGCGGACAAGGGCATGCTCGATCTGGGTGATCAGATCCAGCCGGTTGTTGGCCAGGGACATCTCGTGCTCGCGCTCGAAGGTCTTGCTTCCGGCGTCGGCCTGATCGTCGCCCGAGCTGTCGCTCACGGTCTGTTGAAGGTCGTTGAGGGTGACCATAGTTTCCTCGTACTCGCTGCGCAGTTGACGTAGTTCGGCTTCGAGGGTCCTGCCCACCGCCCGCAGTTCCTTGGCCGCCCATCCCGCGACCGGCTTGTCGGACGCCGCCGAACCGACTGTTGCGGCCCGGGTCTTCTTCGCCGCAGCCGCCTTTGCAGCGGGTGCGCGTGACGGTGCTCCTGCCGTTGTCGCGGCAGGCTGCTTGACCGGACCGTTGCCGGCGCCCGAGGACCTGCTGGCCGAGCTCGAGTTGGCAGAAGCACCGGATCCCGGTGTCCGCTTCGCGGATGGGGTCTTCTTCGGCGGGGCCGCCCGGCTCACCGCCCCCGCGGCGTTCTTCTTGTTGTTGTTGGCGGCCGCCGCCTTACCTTCTCGAGAGGTCTTCCCGGTGGACGTGTCGGCCGCCTTCTTCTTCGGCACCGCCTTGGTGGGGGTGGTGGTCCTGGCCGAGGCAGCCTTGCCTGCTGTTTTCGTGGCTGTCTTCTTGACTGGTGGCTTCGTGGCCGCTGATTTCGTGGCTGTCTTCTTGACTGGTGGCTTCGTGGCCGCTGATTTCGTGGCGGTTGATTTCGTGACCGCTGATTTCGTGGCTTGCGGCTTGGTGGTGCGTGCGGACTTCTTGGCAGGTGCGGCCTTCTTGGCACGTGCAGCCTGCCTGGCAGGTGCCTTCTTTGCTGCAACCACCCGGCACACTCCATCGCATCTGAGCCAACCCGCCGGGGATCGCGGTCCTCGGCGGCACGTGGCGTGCCACCCTAGTCGACGCTGCTGTCCTGACATGACGCGGCGCACCGCGCTTGACGGTGCCGCTCACTCGGCGAACCGGCTCCCGACCTCCCCGCGCCAGCGTGCCAATCGGCCGGCCCGGCTGACCGCCCGCAATCGGCGCATCGTGGCCTCCCGCGATCCGATGGTGGTGACGACGAGGAGCTGATCGCCTCGGGACAGCCGGGTGTTGGCCTCTGGCACGAACGAGTGACCGTCCCGGACGAGCAGGGTCAGCGCGGCATCCCGGGGCAGTCGTAGTTCGGAGACATACACGCCATGCAGACGCGAAGCGGCAGGCACGGTGAGCTGCAACAGCTCGGCGTTGAGGTCCTCCAGCGTCGAGGACTCAACATCCACCTCACGTTCGGGCAGGCTGTTGGACAGGTGCAACCACCGGGCCACGGTGGGAAGGGTGGTGCCCTGCACGACTGTGAACACCACAACCAGGACGAATACCGCGTCGAAGATCGACTCAGCGTTGTCGACTGCCAGTGAGACCGGAATGGTGGCCAGGACGATCGGCACCGCTCCGCGCAGCCCCGCCCAGGACAAGAAGGCCTGTTCTCGCCACGGAATCTTGAACCAGCACATCGACAGGAACACCGAGACCGGCCGGGCCACCAGGAGCAGTGCGAGCCCCAGCAGGATGGCCGGTCCGATGACGCCGAGCAGCCGATCAGGACTGGCCAGCAGCCCCAACAGCACGAACAACCCGATCTGGGCCAGCCAGGCCAAGCCTTCGGCAAACCCCAGGGTCGCCGTCCGGTGCGGCAACGCCGAGTTGCCCAGCACGAGGCCGCAGACGTAGACGGCGAGGAAGCCAGAGGCGTGGGCGACCGTCGCGGTGGCATATCCGGTCAGACACAGGGCGACGGTGGCCAGCGGGTACAAACCGGACACCGGGAGCGCGCTTCGGCGCAGTAGCCAGGCGCCGACCACCCCGATGGCGATGCCGATCACCGCACCGGCGAGCAGCTCGTAGAGGATCAGCCCGATCAGATTCGGGATCGAGGTGGTCTGCGAGCCGGTCAGTGCCTCCGAGAGTGCGACGACGAGAAGCACCGCCGGCGCATCGTTGAATCCGCTCTCCAGCTCCAGCGCGCCGGTGACGCGGGGCGGCAGTCCGAGCCGTCGCAGGCTGGCGAAGACCGCAGCCGCGTCGGTCGAGCTCACGACCGCTCCGAACAGCAGCGCGGTCGGAAAGTCGACCCCGAACAAGAGCATCGCCACGCCCGCGGTGATCGTCACGCTCACCGCTACGCCCACGGTCGACAGGACCACGCTCTGGGCCAGAATCGGTCGGGCGGCACTCCACCGGGTGGTGAGTCCGCCCTCGGCGAGGATAATCGCCAACGCGGTGAGACCCAGCAGCTGAGTCAGCTCGGCGTTCTCGAACTCGATGCCCAGGCCGGACTCGCCCAGGGCCAGGCCGAGCCCCAGATAGATCAACAGACTCGGTAGACCAACCCGACTGGCCACACGCACCGCCAGCACCCCTACGAGAACGACCACCGCTGCGATGAGCAGGATCGGCGCGAAGTCCGCAGCGCTCACGGGCGCGTGCCGCACCGGATGGTGATGAGTGCGGCCATGACGCATTCTCGCCTACCGAAGTAGACCGCCTGAACACTCCGTCCGGACGCAACGCGCGGACTCGACTATTCTCTTGGCTACAGGCATCGACCCGGCCATCACCGGTGAGCCTCCGGAAGAACAGGCAGTCGTCAACCAACGACTGACCCCAGTAGAACCGGACGGGTGTGGCCCGTCACAGCCGGAGCGACCAGAGCGGGTTCGCAGCGTCCAGACGGCGGAGCGGGCCAAGCGAGGTGGTACCGCGGGTGCGGTGGCCGAGTGGCCACAACGCTCGTCCTCGCGCACGGATCGAAAGTCGATCGAGCGCGAGGAACGAGGCAGCGATCCACATGTCCTACCCCCGGCATCGCACCAGCACCGGTGAGCCAGTGTTGGTCACCCCCACGCCGAGCCTGCCCGATCTCGAGCGGGACACCCTGGCGACATGGGCGGCCGAGAAGACCTTCCCGGCCAGTGTCGAGGCCCGCGAGTCCGGCGCCAACGGCAGCAACGAGTACGTCTTCTACGACGGGCCGCCCTTCGCCAACGGGCTGCC
>JBPCOF010000230.1:0-21831 GCA_051000515.1 Geodermatophilaceae bacterium | reverse complement strand
GGTACGGCTACACCGGGTTCGTCGACTACGACCTACGGCCCGGCGGCGCCTACACGGTCACGGCCAATGAGGAGTTCAAGGCGGCCGCCATGGCCGGCGGGAACGAGATCCCGGACGTCGTCATCGAGGGCGAGGTACTCGAAGCCGACCCGCCGCACAGGTTGGTAACGACTTTCAAGATGCTTATGGACCCCGAGATCGCCAACGAGGAGACCACCCGGATCACCCACGAGATCAAGGAGCTGGACGGCTACTGCTCGTTGACGCTGACCCACGAACTGGACGGCGCGCCCAAGCTCGCGGCCATCCTCAGTGGGTCCCAGGAGGAGTTCGGCGCGGGCGGCGGTCACGCCTGGGTGCTCAGCGACCTCAAGACCCTGTTGGAGACGGGATCGTCCTTCGCCAACGGCTGAGCGGCCACCCGATTTGATCATCGGCAAACGGGCAATTGATCCGACAAAAATGCCCGCTCTGCCGATGATCAACTCGGGGTTCAGCCGACGTACCGAAGATCACCCGAAGTGATTGTCGGGCCTCACGCGGCGTAGGTGATCCGCTTGGCTGGCACCTCGGTCCCGGATCTGCTGATCCACGAGAACTTCGGCGTGAACGAGTACGCCAAGGATGCCGCACGGCGACTCTCGGAGCTCGGCTATGTCGTCCTGGCCCCGGACCTTACTGGCGCACCCAGCCCGGCCTGTCGCTCAGCCATACGGGGACGACTTGCAGCGCGCATTCGCCGCGGTGGCAAAGCTCGACGTGGTCGCGGCAACCGGCGACTGCATCACCGCGCTGGCGGCTCTGCGCGGGCTGCCGGAGGTCACCGAGGAAGACCGCCGGGCCGGCGTGTTGGGCTTCTGCCTCGGCGGGACGTTGGCCTACCAGGTGGCGGTACACGGCGAACCCGATGTCGCCGTCTGCTATTACGGCGCGGGGATCCCCGACGCGCTGTCAGACGCGGCGTCGATCTTCTGCCCGATGCTCATGCACTGGGGCGGAGCCGATCCCTACATCTCGCGTGACAAGGTCGACGCCGTCGCGGCCATGGCCACCGGCTACGAGAACATCGAGTGTCACGTCCACGAAGGCGCCGGCCATGCCTTCGACAACAACTTCGCACCCCAATTCCACAATCCGGTCGCGGCCGCCAGAGCTTGGGAGATCACCAGCGAGTTTCTGAACCGCACCCTGCCCCCCGGCTGACGGCCGCGGCTGAACGTGTCCGGCCTTGTGGCGACCTGACCGCACTTTCCCTTGGGGCAAACCGCCCCGGTCAGGCTGGGCGCTCACTCCTCGTCAGGTGCTGGTTCGTCGGGGAGCCCGGGGTCCGCGGCGCCCTCCCGCTCGTCGCGCTGCGCCCAGTCCAACAGGGTCTCCAGGGAGTAGACCGCTTCGTCGATCCCCTCGTGCAGGTCCCCTAGGCGACCGAAGCGCTCAGGCACGGTGGCGATCGTGAAGTCCCGCGGCACGACCGAGTCGAGTTCGTCCCATCTGATCGGCGTCGAGACGGTCCCTTCCGGATTGCCGCGTACGGAATACGCGCTGGCAATCGTGTGGTCGCGGGCGTTCTGGTTGTAGTCCACGAACAGCATCGATGGGTCGCGGTCCTTGCGCCACCACGTCGTCGTCACGTCGTCAGGGGCGCGACGCTCGACCTCACGAGCGAAAGCCAGTGCAGCGCGGCGTACGTCGGAAAAGCCCCAGCGCGGCTCGATTCGTACGTAGATATGCATGCCCTTGCCGCCGGAGGTCTTCGGCCACCCAACGGCACCGAGTTCGCCGAGCACCTCGCGAGCGACCTGGGCTACCCGACGCACCCGGTCGAACCCGCATTCCGGCATCGGATCGAGGTCGATCCGCCACTCGTCGGGCATCTCGGTGTCGGCGCGGCGGGAGTTCCAGGGATGAAACTCCACTGTGGACATCTGGACGGACCAGATGACACTGGCCAACTCGGTGACACACAGCTCGTTGGCATGCCGGCCGTATCGCGGGAAGTCCACCCGTACGGTCTCGAGCCACGGAGGTGCGCCGTGCGGCACCCGCTTCTGATGCACCTTCTCCCCGGAGACGCCTTCGGGAAAGCGGTGCATCATGCATGGCCGCTCGCGCAGTGCTCGAACGATCCCGTCGCCCACGCTGAGGTAATAGTGCGCGAGGTCGAGTTTCGTCTCTCCCCTGGCCGGAAAGTAGATCCGGTCCGGGTTGGAGATGCGCACCGTACGGTGCCCGACCTCCAATTCAACGGCCGAACCTTTGTTCTGGCTACCGGCCACAGTATGAAGCGTAGGTTGCTGCGCCCTACGCCTCCGGTTCGCAGAGGGCGCGGATCTCCTCCGTCGTGGCGAGCGCGCCCTCGGTGTCGACCTCGGGACTCTCGTCGCCGGCCAGCAGAGCGTTGTTGAGGTCGACCAGCACCTGAGTGAGCGGGTCGATGAGATCGTTGAGTTCCTGTGGGGAGATGTCGCTGAGCATCTGCAACTCGCGTGTCACGTTGTTGATCATTTCGGAGTCCAGTGCCGCTATGTCGTTGCTCGCGAGGGTGGCCACCTCATCGGCGTCGGCGAGCAACGGATTCACGGCTCCGCAACCAGACGCGAGCGTGAGAAGCACCGGCGGAGGCGGAGGCGGCGCCGGTGTGGGTGTGGGAGTCTCCGAGGTCACGGCGACCGGGATCGCCGACTCCTGGCTGGCCGGGTCCATGACGCCGGGAGGGTAGAGCACCAGATACGTGACAAGACCGACCACGCCGAGCGTCGCTAGCACGATCAGCACATTGCTGATCGTGAACAACGATTCGGAAGACCTGCCCCGGCGGCTTCGTTTACGAGAGGACCCCATGACCGCCTACGGTACTTGCTCGGCAACCGGACCTTCTCACCCGGTCAGTAAGGCACCTCGGGGAGAAGATCCGGTCCGAACTCCGTGAGGTGTTCGTCCAGGGTGTCGTTCTTGAGGTAGCCCCACATCGGAGACGCCCTGGCGGTGTCGAGGTAGACGACGCTCTGACTGCCTTCCCGTCCCAGCCCGGCCACCGGCACGGTCAGGAAGTTGAGGCTGTTCCGGTTGAGCCCGCGCAGGGAATAAGCCAGGCTCAGCATCTCGGTATCGGTCAGGTTCTCATCGACGCTGATCGAGTTGGTCAGCGCGATCAGCAGCTCATCAGCACGACCGAGGTCACCGAGCAGGTTCTGCTGGAACACCGTGCCGAGGATGGCGCGTAGATAGTTCTGCTGGCGTTGCACCCGATCGAGGTCACCGCCTGGCAGGCCCTTGCGTTGTCGTACGTAGACCAGCGCCTCTGCACCGTTGAGGTGGTTCAGACCCGCCGTGAACGTGACGCCCCCTTGAGAGGTCGTCTCAGCGACCTGGACGTCGACTCCGCCGAGAGCGTCGGTGATCTCCTTGAAGCCAGCGAAGTCGATCGCCGCGAAGTGGTCGACCCGCGCGCCGGTGAGCCCCTCGACGGTCCGGATCAGCAGGCTAGGCCCACCGAATGCGTAGGCAGCGTTGATCTTGTTGAGGCCGTATCCGGGCACAGGCACCCAGGAGTCGCGGGGAATGGAGATGAATTGAACGTGCTGGCGATCTGCGCTGATCCGCATCAACATGATCACGTCCGACCGCGCGGTCGGCGGCCCCTCGGCGGCCGGGTCGCGGGAGTCCGACCCCACCAACATGAACGTCAAGGGCGGCTCTCCCGCCTCTTCGGCGGGGGTCGCCGGCGCGGGACGCTCGCTCTCCTCCAGGCCGACGAACGGATCGCTGATCCGTTCGACGTTGCCCAGATACCGGTCGGTGAGAAACCACAGGACGCCGACCGCGCCCAGCCCCAGCACGAGGCCGGAGACCAGCACGATGATCAGCACCCGCCGCCAGGGACTGCGCCGTCCGGGAGTTCCGCCCTGCTCGGGTGGCTGCGTCCCGCTGGAGTCGGGACTCTCGGCTGCCTCGTCCTCGGTGTGGCCGCTGGACGATGCGTCGGCCATCGGGTCGGAGTCGAATCGGGGCGCGCCTTCGTCGGCGCCGTGACGGGGACTCACGGCACGAAGCCAAGCCTTGTCACCCAGCGCTCCTTCGGTCCAGCGTGGCGCCCCGCGTGTTCCCGATCGGATCACGACGACGTGGGCAGCCTCGGCCAACAGTCTAATCTGTAGGGGAAGCGGGGTTTCGGTCTGTCGTAGGCCACGAAGAATCGGCCGTACCACAGGACTCACCCCGTACCCAACGTTTCGACAGGAGGCAGCCCGTGGGCGTACGCAGCGCCACGAGCCCGCACACCGGCCCCGCAAGAGTGCTGGTCACTCTGGTGGTGGCCCTGATTCTCAGCGGCTCGGCCGTCTGGGCGCCTGCTCCGGCCGCCGCCGCGGGGGTCACCGAGACGGAGATGCGGGTGACTTCGGGCTCCGGGGCCGACGCCGTCGAACTCGACACCACACTGTTCATCCCGGACGGCGCTGAGTCCGAGCCGGCCCCGGCGATCATCGTCGCGCATGGTTTCGGTGGCGGCAAGAACAGCGTTCAGGGAGTCGCCAGCAAACTGGCCGAGAACGGCTACGTCGCCCTCACCTACACCGCTCGGGGCTTCGGTGAGAGCACCGGCGAGATTTCGATCGACGCTCCGGACTACGAGATCGCCGACGCCAGGACGATGATCGACCTGCTTGCCGAGCGTCCTGAGGTGCTACAGGACTCCGAGGGTGATCCACGGGTCGGGATGTACGGCCGGTCCTACGGTGGGGCGCTGGCCCTGCTCACCGCCGGCTACGACGAGCGGGTGGATGTCATCTCTCCCGGATCCACCTGGAACAGCCTTGTCTCGTCGATTTTTCCCAATGACGCGGGCGCCCCGCCAGCCCTGACGCCGGCCGCGGACCCGCCGCCGAGCGAGGATGGCGTCTTCAAGCGTTCCTGGGCCGAGATCTTCGTCGAGGCCGGCGGGGGGGTCCTGCCCGCACCTGGGGAGCCCGCTTCGAGCATGCAATGCGGCAACTTCCGTCCGGAGCTCTGTTCGGCTCTCGGGGAGTCCGCAGCCGACGGCGAGCTGACCCCAGAGCTGCAACAGCTGATGGAAGCCTCCAGCCCCGCCTCGGTGCTCGACCGGATCACCGCCCCGACCCTGTTCGTCCAAGGCGAAGGCGACACCCTCTTCCCGTTGTCTGAAGCCGATGCCAACGCCCGCGGAATCGCGGCCAACGGCACCCCGGTGAAGATGATCTGGTACAGCGGCGGGCACGGAGGCCAGACCACGAAGGGCGACACCCGACTGCAACTCGGCGAACTCAGCGCCTGGTTCGACTACTACCTGCGTGGCGAGGGTGACCAGCCCGATACCACCTTCACCTACTCGCTCTTCCAGGGCGACGGCACCTCCCGCACCGGCACACCGCCGGTGCTCGAATCCGTCGATGCCTACCCCGGCCTGGGTAGCGGAGGTGGTGGGGTGGCGCGTACCGACATCGCGCTGACCGGTGACCCCCAGGAGGTCCTCAGCCCGTCCGGCGGTACGCCGGCGGCCCTGTCCGCCCTGCCTCCTGGACTGGAACTCGATGAGGAGAATCCTCGAACGGACGAAAATCCCATGGACATCCCCGGACAGTTCGCGGTTTTCGAGAGCGCCGCGTTCGAGTCGGACATGCAGGTGCTCGGTGCACCGGTGATCGACGTCCAGATCGCCTCGTCCACCGGTGACGCGGTGATCTTCGGCAAGGTTTATGACGTAGACCCGGATGGCACCGCCACCCTGTTACGGGGCCTGGTCGCGCCGATCAGGCTCGGCGGGCTCGCGGAATCGCTGGACTCAGCTGAGCCGGTCACCCTCACCTTGCCCGCCATCGCTCACGTCTTCCCTGCCGGGCACCAGATGCAAGTCGCCCTGGCCAGTACCGATCAGGTCTACGAACTCCCGACCGACGAACGGACCTATCAGGTGATGCTGTCCTCCGGCACGGTCGGCGTTCCGCAGGGCGACGGTGTGGTGGTGGCGGCGAGCAGCGGCAAAGGGGCCCCGCCGGTCCGCCTCTTCGTGATCATCGGAGTAGCCGTGCTGGTGGTCATCGCCATCGCAGCCGGGATCGTGACCCTGCGCCGCAAGCGCCGCCGTACGCCTAGCTGGTCATAGCTGCGGCGACACAGCGGCTCTTCGTGATCAATCGTGGCCCGGTTCAGCGCGCGGTCGCCGTTTCGGCTGGTCGCACCCGAAGCGGCTATGCAGCGAGGCGGCATTACGCCGACGCCGAGACCGAACTGGGCGACTGACTCGGGCTCTTGCCCTAGTCTGCTCGCCGAGAATGGCGATCTCACCGGTCAGGGTCCAGATGCGGTTAGCCAGGCGGCGCAGGCCAGCCATGCGGGCGCGGTGTTCAGCGTTGTCCAGCACGAGGCACGGGGTGGACTTCAGCGTTGATCGAGGGGGAGCCGCCGGCACCCGTAGTCGTCGACACCCAGTGATCTGGGCCGCGCTGGTCAGCGAGCGCGGCCGATCGCGAACTGTGTCGGAAGCGGCCAGGGCACTTCGAGCGGCCAGCACGGCGTCTTTGGCGCTGTGGTCGGTGTGGAGCCATCGCCTGACCACCACACCGAGCCTGGCAGCGCGGCCGGAACCGCCGCTTTCGACACTCGCAGATTCGTGGCGTCGAAAGGACGACGCGAGTCAAGAGACCCCAGCTGCATTGTCGACCGGACACCAGCCTGAACCGACGCCAGCCTGAACCAACGGGACGGGCGTGCCGTCCTTACGTGCCGCGCCGGCTCCGTACGCCGGACTGAGCGACCTCGACCGGCGGATGCTGGGCTTGTCCCCCGCCGCCCTGGGCCGAGCTGCCGTTGCCGGATCCGCCTGATGATGGCCTATCCGCATCGCGGGCAGGCACTTTGGGCATGGCCGGGGACGTGTCGCCATTGCGTTCGGAGGTCGTCTGCCCACGGCTGGGCTTGCCTCTCCTGGAGGAGTTGACGTCCAGCTCTTCGCGGGGGTTGGGGTCCGACTCGTACTGGTAGCCGTAGCCGTAACCGTAGCCGTAGCCACCACCACCCTTGCGGGAGACCATGTTCAGCACCGTTCCCACAACTCGCGCGTCGATCCCATGCAGGATGTCGGCTGCGGCCCGGAGTTGGTCCCGCTTGGTCGAGCCATAGCGGGTCACGATCACCGCGCCATCGGCCAGCACGGCCAGCACGGCAGCGTCGGTGACCGGCAGCAGCGGCGGCGCGTCGATGATGACGTAGTCGTGCGTCTTGCGCAGTGTGGTCAGCATCTCGCCCATGTGGTCGGAACCGAGCAGTTCGCTGGGGTTGGGCGGATGCGGGCCGGCGGCGAGCACCGACAACTTCCCGTCACCGTAGGGCTGGAGCAGCTCGGACAGCTCGGCCTTGCCGGCCAGCACGTTGGTCAGGCCGGCGCCGCCGACCATCTGCAGGTAACGCATGACTCGCGGGCGGCGCAGGTCGGCCTCGATCAACGCAACCCGCAGGCCGGACTGGGCCAGCACGAGGGCCAGGTTGACGGCAGTGGTGGTCTTGCCCTCCCCGCTGACCGAGCTGGTGATGACCAAGACGCGCGGAGGCGCATCCACGCTGACGTACTGCAGGTTGGTACGGATCTGGCG
Organism: Geodermatophilaceae bacterium; assembly: GCA_051000515.1. Lineage (GTDB taxonomy): Bacteria > Actinomycetota > Actinomycetes > Mycobacteriales > Geodermatophilaceae > JACCQS01. The sequence continues at coordinate 14,224 of JBPCOF010000230.1, read as the reverse complement.
ATATGCCTCACCGGTCAGCGACTGCGCATTGAACTGGCTGGCCAGCGGCTTGTCGGCCATTGCGGCGTCGTACAACACGCCACCCACCGACGCTGCCCCGGTCAACTCTTCGATCTGTTTGGTCGACTTGACCGTGTTGTCCATGAAGTGTCGCGCCAGCGCAAGGGCGAGGCCGATCAGCAGGCCGAGCAGCCCGCCGAGCGGAAGCAGCAGATACGGATCCGGCGCAACCGGCTCGCTGGCCATGCCTGCCTGCTGGACCTGGGTCACCTTGAACGGCGGGCTGGCGATCACCGTCGTCACCACTCCGTTGGCGTCCTCGGTGATTTCCGGGTCCGGGCTTTCCACGTCTCTGACCACGTCGACGAACCGCACCGCCATGGTGTTGGCGATGAGTTGGGCTTGGGCCGGCGAGACGTTGTTGACGGTGATGCTGATGATCACGCTGTCCGGGTTGGCCAGTACCTCGATCTGCTCGACCAGCTCCAGGGGGGTGGCGCTCAGATCCAACTCCTCCCTCACACTCCCGAGGAAGTCGCTACCGACGAGCAGTTCGGCGTAGGACACGACGGTCCGCTGCGCAGCTATGCCGCCCTGCGCGGTGCCACTGATTTCGGCACTCGAGTTGGACACATAAAGTTTGGAGGTGGAGGAATAGACCGGCGGGATGAGCAGGCAGGCCACCCCGGCCAACGTCAGGAACACCAGGAAGGAGGACCAGATGAGCTTCCAGTGCTGCCGCAGGACCCGCAGATACTGACCGAGTTCCACTAGGCGCAACTCCTCTGTTCGGGGCCCAGTCCCAGCACGGCCTCGACAGGCACGCAGACCAATCCCCGGTTTCCAACGGCCGGGTAGCCGCTGATCGAACTGTTCGAGGTTATCAAGGCATTCTTCCTAAGAATCGGGGTGGCTAAGAGATTACTCGCCCGAGGTGTCAGGTCAGCGGGATTCGGTCGGGCCGTCGTCGACTTCAGAGAATTCAGCTGCCAGCTTTTGCAACTCGGCCCGTTCACGTTTCGACTGTTGTCGATGAGCCCACAGCGTACGCCCGGAACTGATCGGTTCCAGCGTCGGCAGCGTCAGCCAGAACACCGGCCTGGTGCGGCGCGCCAGGCCAGCTCCGATCACGTAGACGTAGATCGTCACGATCAAGGTGGTGATGGCAGCCCCCACGGCGCCGTAGCGCGGCAACAGCCAGAGGTTCAGCCCGACGCTGAGCCCTGCGGCGACGAGGTTGCGAACGATCGCCTCGCGGTAGAGCTTCTCCCAGTTCGTGACGTACAACAGGATCCCGCCCAGGCAGGCGAACGGGGTGGTTAGCGCCAGGATGACGATCACGAGGCTGATGCCGTCGTAGTCCGGGGGCAACAACAGCGGAGCCAGCGGTGCCACCACGAAGATCAGTCCGAGGGTCAGACCGAGGCCGAGCAACGTGACCAGCCGGCTCACGTCGGCCAGCTTCGCCCAGTACAGCTCGGGATCGCGGTTCTTCAGCGCGAGCAGGCGGGGAGCCAGCGAGCCCAGGAGCGCCACGAGCGGGAATCTGGGCGTCTCGGCCAGGCTCGCGCCGAGCCCGAACACGCCAGTCTCGGACAAGCTGGACAGTGCCGCCAACATGACCTGATCCAGCTTCATGAACACCAAGGCGCTGGATGAGGCGATGAACAGTGGGGTGAACTCCTTGAGCAAGGTGCGGACCCGCTGCGCGTTGAACTCCCACGTGAAGTCCTTGTTCACGCGCCGAAACGCCACCCACATACCGATGGAGGCCAGCAGCGCCTCGACGAAGTAGGTCCACGCGATCACCGTCACACCGAACCCGATGAGCAGCAGGCCGATCCGTGCCGCCCCCAGAACAACGCCCACGGCGATCCGGATCTTGACGGTGCGCTTGCTCTCCAGCCGCTTCAGGAAGAAGACGTCCACGGTGTTCAGGGGCCGCAGCAGCGACGAGCCGACCAGAACCATGATGATGATGCCGGTGTCGGAGCCGAGCCCGACGGTGAACATGACTCCGATCCCGACCGCAAGCACGATCACCGAGGTCACCAGTCCGGCCACGACCACGCCCGCGGTGTACACGCGCATGGCCGAGCCGGGTTCAGCGGCCATGTCACGGATCAGGCACTGCCCGATGATGTTCGAGATCGGCAGCAACAGCGACATCAGGGCCATGCCAACCGCCAAGCGGCCGTAGTCCTCAGCACCCAACTGTCCTGCGACGATGAAGCTGACCACGAACGCGACACCCAGGTGGATGACCCGCTCGATCACCATCCAGAAAGCGTTCTTACCGGTGCGCTTGAGTCCGCCGGCGTTGGGCGGGGCAGCCTTGTCGGTCTCTGTCATCTCGGTTCTGGCCTCAGTCCAGGTCGACGCGGGAAATCAGTCCGCCGACAGCGCCGGCGGCGGCATGCCCAGGCCCTTCTTGTTGGACGGGGTCATCTGGGTGCGATGAAGGTACTTCCAGCCCTTGATGTCGGTGCTCAGCGGTTTGGCCGGCACGCCACCGTATATCGAGTACGTCTTCTTCGCTCCGGGCAAGAGCACGCCGCCCATCGCCAGAATGCTCGCATCGGGGAGGGTGGAGCCCATCGCCAGAGTGGTCATCGCTGCGACCATGCAGTTCACCCCGATTCGCGTCGGAGCACAGGTCATGGTGGCGAACTCCGGGTCGTAGGAGTGGGAGTAGATGAATACTCCGCGCCCGGCTATGCCCGACCAGTCGCCGATGACGACCCCGCCCGAGCAGTCGATGACGTGCCGCTTGCTGATGAAGACGACGTTGCCGACCTTCAGGACGCCGACCAGATCCGGCTCGGCCGCGCTCTTCAAGTGAGCAAGATTCGCCCGGAAGTCGTTGCGCGGCCCCACCTCGGTCTCTTCGCCGAACTCGGCCAGGCGCAGACCGCGGAATGCGTTGCCGAACCCGATCGTCGTACGAGCCCCGACCCGCAGCTTGCGGACCCGCAGCAGCACGATCGGCGCGATGGTCGCCGTCGGGTGGATCTGGTGGCCGAGTCTGTTGAGCAGACCGTTCTTGCGCCGCGAGGCAGGCAGGAATCCGACCGCCAGAACCAGAAGCACCCTGAGCTTTCTCACTGACTGATACTCCTCTATCGACTGACGCGACGGGGATGTGAGTGTCGCGACCGGCGTGCAGCATAACTCGGCGGAATGTGGCCGGATCGGGTCCAGCCTGCGCCGGCCGGTATAGCGTCGGCGCGTTCTTCGACAGGAAGGTCGACCTCGTGCGCGTCTTGCAGTTGCACAACCACCACCAGACCAAGGGTGGGGCGATGGAGGTGCTGGCGCACGAGGCGGAGCTGCTGGCCGAAGGCGGCCATGCGGTCGATCAGTACACGCTGCCGCCGGTGGAGGAGATGGGCCTGTCGCCGGTGCGCGCCGGCCTCAAGGCAGTGTGGAACATCGAAGCCAGCCGCGAGGTGACCCAACGGATCAACGCTTTTCGGCCAGACGTCGTGCACGTGCACACACCGTTCCCCCTGATGTCGCCTGCGGTGTTCCGAGCTGCCGACAAGGCCGGAGTGCCGGCCGTGACCACCCTGCACAGCTACCGCTGGTCATGCATCGCCGCAACCTGCTTCCGGGACAATGCAGTCTGCGAGGACTGCGTGGGAAAGCGACTGAAGCTCCCGGGAATGCGGCATCGCTGCTATCACGACAGCCTCGGTGCCAGTGCCGCATTGACCGCCGGTTTGGTTCTGCACCGCCAACTCGGGACCCTGGACAAGATCGACCGGTTCATCACCCTGACCGGCTTCGCCAAGCGCCTGCTGATCCGCGACGGCGTGCCGGCCGAACAGATCGTCGTGAAACCCAACTCCGTTCCGGACCCCGGGGCCCCCGGCCAGCCCGACGAGGGGCAACCGTACGTTGCCTTCGTCGGCCGGCTGATCGACGTCAAGGGCATCGAGACCCTGCTCGACGCCTGGCCGAGCGTGCACCCCGGGCTGGTCCTCAAGATCGCCGGCGATGGTGAACTGCGACCTCTCGTCGAGGAGCGGGCGGCAGCCGACGACTCGATCGAATTCCTGGGCTGGCGCAGCGAGGACGAGATCACCGCCCTCATGGGTGGTGCACATAGCGTGGTGGTTCCCTCGGAGTGGTATGAGGGACTGCCGCTGGTGATCCTGCGCAGCCTTTCCGTCGGGACCCCGATCGTCGTGTCGGACCTGGAGAACATCTGCGACGAGGTGGTCGCCGACGACGTCGGTATCACCTTCGCGGTGGGGTCGGCCGAGTCGCTCGTACAGGCCTTGAACGATGTCGTCGACAATCGCTCGCAGTGGCTGCAGCGGCGGGCTCGGGCCCGGGCCTCCTATCTGCGGCGGTACTCCCCGGCGGGAGACCTGGACCGCCTCCTGACCATCTACACCGACGTGGTCGACGCGCGTGCGGCAACCTCGTTTACGCTGGGCGGGAATTCCCTTCACAATCGCGGACGGGGTGAACTGTGAAACTCGTGACACTGCTGGCGCTGGCATGCATCCCGTTGCAATGGTTTCAGGTGATCGACAGCCCCATCGGGGAGCTGCGTATGCATCAGCTGGCCCTGTTCGCCCTGACCGGGGTCATCATCGCCGTGTATGGCTTCGCCAGGATCGGTGCCGCAACCCGTCGGCTGCAGTTCTTCATCCTGGCCAACGTCTACATGCTGATTCTCACCACCGCGATGGACATCTACCACGGCGTTCCGCCCATTCAGCCGGCGCAGTCGCTGCTGTACCTCATCTCCTTCGTTGCGGTCAGTGGCTACTTCTACATGGTCGCCAAGGAACGCCTCGACATCATCATCGATGCCCTGCGGTGGAGCGCACTGTTCACCTTGACGGTGCTGCTCATGGCCTTCGGGGTGTCGCTGCTCAAGAACGGGATCAACCCGCTCTCGGTGGTCCAACAGACGATCGTCACCGGGGACCCCAGCATCCTCACCCAGCAACTGTTCGGTCAGGCCTTCATCGGATTCGGCTTCGACCTGGAGTCCACCCAGGTCCAACTTCGGCACGAGGTGTTCGGCGCGCTGCTCTTATCGATGTACATCGCGAGCTGGGCCAAGGCGCGACGACCGCTCACCGAGCGAAACCAGTTGTTCTTCTATCGCCTCGCCATGGTTGCCGGCACCCTGCTGGTGCTGCTGTCATTGAGCCGGGCGGTCACCCTCGCAGCGTTGCTCTGGCCGCTCATCCTGCTGGCCCGTGCCATGATGTCCGGCCGCGTCACCGGGACCCAGCTGAGCGTCCTGTTCGCGTCCGTGATCGGGCTCGCCGGCCTCGCCACGAGCGGGTTCCTGAGCGTGGTCTATGACCGTTTCGCCGAGGACACCCGGGGCTATGAATCCCGAAGCGAGAACATCCTGCTGGCACTCGACCGGATCGGCGAAAACTTCTGGACCGGCGGCATCACCACCGAAGGCACCAGCTCACACAACTTCCTCCTGGACAACTTCCAGCGCGGCGGGCTCATCGTGTTCATCCCGACACTGGTGGTCTTCCTCTACGTCTTCGGGTTGTGGCTGTCGCTGTTGCTGCGGATCCGCACGTTGCCGCCGGAGATGATTCCGGTATCCGCCGCGTTGACCCTTCCCCTGTTCCGGATGATGACGCAGGGCGGCGGCCAGATCTCGGTCAACGGGTGGATGGCGATGGCATTCGTGACTGGTGTCGTGCACGCAACCCTCAGGCGTGGCAAGGCAATCGAGCCAGACGTGCCCGCCGAGGGGGACGACGCCGAGCGCATCGACGCCCTGGAGAAGACTCCACCGCCGACCGCGGCTCGTTCGCGGATGGCGAGGTTGGCAAGCGGTTCGGCCGGCTCACGAGGCCATACGGCCGGCTCACGAGGCCATACGGCCGGCTCAGGAGGCCGTACGGCCGGCTCAGGAGGTCGTACGGCCGGCTCAGGAGGTCGTACGGCGGTTCCGGTCAACAACGCCAGGCAACGTCCGGCTCTGCCGACGGGCGCGCTACCCGACTAACCAGGACCGGGCAAGGGACGGTCGTTTTCGTGTTCAATCGACGAGCCGTCAGATATAGCTGTTGCCCGTAGTTTTGGCTATAAGGACTGCGTGACTGCTGTACCGCCAGGCGAGGCCCGTGACCGGCTCTCGGAGTACGTCGCGGACGTGGAGCGCACGCACGAACGGGTCACGATCACCCGCCACGGCCATGCCGAAGATCGGGACGGCCTGCGTCGCGCTTGTCTGGCGACTGGATCAACTCGAGTTCGACCCGTCAAGGGCGCTCCGATGGCAAGTGGCGCAACGGTCGGATTCAGTCAGCCCGCGGGCCCGGCCATTGGTCGCTCCAGGCCAGCCCGTTGGCGGCATCCTGCGCGAGGAGAAGGGCCTGCACCCAGTCCTGCACCGCAGTTCGGAACGCAGCCAGCTCGGCCTGTTGCGTGCTGGAACAGGTAGCCAGCGCCTGCGCCACAGTTGGCAGTGCAGCGGACTTGATGATCCGGGACCGAACCTGCCGGATCCGTTTGGCGCCGACGACCGCACGCACCCGTGGATAGATCCGGCTCTGCCGCAGGGTCTTGACTGCACTCCGAACGCCCGTGCCGCGGAACTCGACGACGGTGTTGCGGTGGGCCGTAACGGTTTCCGGAGCCAATGGTGGCGGCTCGAGGCCCAGCCGCGCGCAGATGACCGTGGCCACGTCCTGGCTGGATGTGGTGAGCGCCGGAAACGGCACGATCAGCAGCCGATCCGGCGGGTACAGCTCCTGGAGGCGCGCGATCCAGTGCCGGTAGTCGCTCACCTCGGTGTAGTACGGGCTGGCCGCCAACGCGGCGCCAAAGGTCGGCGCCTCTTCGATCTTCAGAGTGAGACGGCGCAGCTGGTAGTGCGATACGGCCCTCGCGATCGGCTCGCGTACGACGTACACGACGTGCCCGTCCGGTGCGGCTTGGGCCAGCAGGTCCAGGGCCTCAGGAAACTGCGGGTAGGTGTAGGAAGTGCTGGCGTCCATGCGCAGCAAGCCATCGGCGCGCGGGGCGTAGAGATCGTCGTACCACTGGACTCCGCGGTCGTAGTGCCGGCTGAAGTAGTTCGGCTCCTTGGTCAATCCCGGGTCGATGGCCGGATGCTCGCGAAGCGCGGCCGCGAGGGTGGACGTTCCGCTGCGGGCAGCGCCGGCGATGATCAGGTCCGGGCCGACTGCGGTCATGCGGCGACGCTAGCGGTGCCAGATCGCCCATTGATCGGCCGGTAGGGTCGCCCGGGACCCGAACAGGAGCGCGCATGACCGACCGCAAGCCGAACTTCATCCACATCGGCCCCGGAAAGACGGGGTCGACGTGGTTGCACGAGGTGCTGATCCGGCATCCGCAGATCTACATGACCGAGGCCAAGGATCTGTACTTCTTCGACCGCTACTTCGACCGCGGCATGGAGTGGTACCTCGCCGAATTCAAAGACGCGCGTCCCGAAGACAAGGTGGTGGGCGAAGTCTGCCAGCACTACTTGTTCAGTGCTGAAGCGCCGCAACGGATCTCGGAGTGCTTACCCGATGTTCGGCTGATGGCCACCCTGCGTGAGCCGGCGGCACGGGCGTACTCCAGCTACCTGTACCAGTCCAAGCACGGCGCGGTGACCGGCACCTTCCGGGAGGCGCTCGACTCCCGACCAGGGATCCTGAACTCCTCGCGCTACGCCTCGCATCTGAAGCGATACCTGCAGTATTTCGACCGCTCACAGATCTACGTCGGCCTGTTCGACGACCTGTCGAAGAACCCGCAGGGCTTCATCGATCCGCTGCTGAGCTGGCTCGAGGTCGAACCGATGACCCTGGACGAGGAACTCGTCAAGGCAAGGTTGCCGGCCAGCGGAGCCCGCTCGACGGCTGTTGCCCGCAGGGTCCGCGACACCGCTGACTGGGCTCGTCGGCGCAACGGCGCCCGGCTGGTCGGCCGGATCAAGCGTGCGCCGCTGGTGCACAAGGTCCTCTACAAACCGCTGGGTTCCTCAGGCGGGCCGCCGCCCAAGATGACCCCCGAGGACGCCCAGTACGTGCGGGGCGCCCTGGGCTCGGAGATGGCCGAGCTGGAGGGCCTGCTCGGGATGGATCTGCGCAAGCGCTGGAACTGGGCGGACCAGTGACCGCCCCGACCACGGTGGACCGGTGAGCCTGGCCAACGTCTTTCTCATCGGTGCACCCAAGTGCGGAACGACATCGCTGAGCCAATGGCTGGCCGATCACCGTTCGGTCTACGTGTCGGTGCCCAAAGAGCCCTACTACTGGGCCGCCGACTATCCGCGGATGCGGGCGCACTACGGCTTCGACTCCCAGGATGCCTACGAGGCGCTCTACGCGAGCCCCGAGGCCCAGGCGGCCACGCTGCGGGTGGACGGTTCCACGACCTACCTGTACTCGCGGAGCGCCGTCCCCGCGATCACGGCTGCGGTCAGCCGACCGCGATTCGTGGTCGCCCTACGCAATCCGGTCGATCTCCTGATCTCCTGGCATCGCACCCAGCTGATCGCGCTCAACGAGACCGAGACCGACTTCGCCGCCGCGTGGCACCGCAGCCTCGATGGGGGCCTACCGGACACCGATCCGCTCGATCCCAAGCTGCTGGACTACCCGTTGGTCGGATGCCTCGGCGCCGCGGTCGATCGACTGTTGGACACCGTGCCGAGGGAGTCGGTGCACGTCGTCCTGTTCGACGACCTGGCCCGCGATCCCAGTGGGACCTGGACAGAGCTGACCGCATTCCTGAGCATCGACGCGCTGCCGGAGCCGAGCTTCGACGTACACAACGCCAGTAACAAGACCTACCGCTCGGCTTTTTTGCGACGGCTGACGCACCGGCCGCCAGCCGTCCTGGAGGCTCCTGTGCGTCGGTTGCGGCAGTGGTCGCGTACGACCAGCAACCCCCTGGCGGCAGCGACCAAGGAGCGGATGTGGCGCTCCACCGCGACCCCCCGGGTGTCAGCGGAGACCAGGGACGAGCTGGCTGCCTACTTGGCCCGTGACATCGACAAGCTGGCTGCCCGGCTCGAGTTGGATCTCTCGGCATGGAAGCCCTCCAAAGGGAAGACCTCCGGAGGCACGACATAGCCGGCGGTAAGCTCTGCACCGTCCTGAAGTCACTTGCGGCATGGAAAGGCTCATCTCCCGCCATGCTGGTGCTGCACGTGCAGGAAACGCCTCCGGGCGGTGTCGTCAACTACCTCAAACAGCTCACCGCCGAGCAGGTCCGGCGGGGACATGAGGTCCACCTGCTCTCCCCCGCGACGGCGTTGGGCTGGCCCTCGGTCAACGAGCATCACTGGCGGCTGGCCCGCAGCCGGCCGCACAGCTACCCGATCGCGGCGGCCCAGCTCATGCGCCTTGCCCGTCAGATCCGGCCCGACGTGATCCACCTGCATTCGTTTTGGGCAGGGCAGGTGGGTCGGCTACCGCTGCTCTCGAGACTCCTCGATTCCCCGATCGTCTATCAACCCCATGCCTGGTCGGTCGACGCGCTCGACGATCCGCGGTTCCGGCGCCTGCTGTGGGCCGTGGAGCGGCGGGCCAGCCGGTGCACCGCCGGGATGGTGGCCAACTGCTGGGACGAGATCGAAGAGGGCCACCGCGCTGGCATCAGCACACCAGGGCGTGCCCTCGGCGTACCCGTGGACACCGGGTACTTCACCGTGGCCGAACCAGAGGCCCGCGCCAAGTACCGTACTGAATTGCAGCTGCCAGGGCCTCGCGTGGTGCTGTGCCTGGGCCGCATCCATCGTCAGAAGGGCCAGGACCAACTCGTCGCCGCATGGGAGGCAAGCCCCATTCCGAACACCCACTTGGTGATCGTCGGCATCGGCGACAAGTCACAGCTGCAAGCTCTGGCTCCGACCCAGTGGGGGAAGACGATTCACGCGTTTCCGGCCCAGGCCGATGTCCGCCCGTGGATCTGGGCCTGCGACGTTCTCGTCCAGCCGTCTCGCTACGAGACAGTGGGACTGGCCATTGTCGAAGCGATGTCCTGCGGGCGGCCGGTCGTGGCCACTCGGGCCAACGGCGTCGCGGAGGTGGTCGGCGATGATCCGGCCGTCGCCGGCGGCGCCGTCGTAGCGTTGGGCGCCATGTCCGACCTCCTCGACGCGACCGCCCGACGCCTCGACGATCCCGACCTGTGGCAGCGGGAGGCACAGCAGGGACGTCGCCGCGCCCTGTCGCTGTTCACCCCCTCCAGCGTCGTCGACGAACTCGACCGGGCCTATGACGAGGCACGGCAAAGGGTGCCGGTCCGGTGAGCGCATCGACGACCCGACCGAACTTCCTGGTTGCCGGAGCGGCTCGCTCGGGTACGACCGCCCTCGTAGAGGGTCTGCGCAAGCACCCGCGCGTTTTCGTGACGCAGCCCAAGGAGCCGCAATACTTCGCCCTGCACGGCCAGGAGGTCGACTTCCGCGGGCCCGGCGATGCGGCCACGATCAATCGGGTCGCCATCACCGACTACGAGGGCTACCTCGGGCTGTATCCGGCCGAGCATGACTACCTCGCCCTCGGCGACGGGTCGGTGTCGACCCTGTACTACGCGAAGGCCGCAGTCCCGGAGATCCTCCGGATCAATCCCGAGATGCGGCTGGTCGTCATCCTTCGCGACCCCGTGGACCGGGCCTATTCGGGCTATCAGTACCTGCGGGCGCGCGGTTTCGAACCGCATGAAGATTTCATGGCGGCCCTGGATGACGAGCCGGATCGGATTCGGGACAACTGGCATCATCTGTGGCACTACACCGCGATGAGCCGCTACGCCGAGGGCCTGGAAACGCTGCGCGAGGGACTCGGCGCAGAGCGCGTCGGGGTCTGGTTCTACGACGACCTGGCCCGCGACGCCGACGCGACGATCAGCAGCGTGCTGCGCTTCCTGGACGTACCCGAGCATCGGGACGAGACCTCGGGCATCGCGCACGTCAACGTCTCCGGAACTCCCCGTTTGGCGCCGGTGACCCAGGTCATCCAGTGGGCCACGACGATCGAGCCGCTGCGCCAACTCGTGAAGAAATCGACCAGCTACGGCTTCCGGGAGTTCGTACGACGGCACTCCCTGCGGCCCAGCACCGTCCCGGCGGCTGCCCGGGCCCGCCTCGAGCCGCTGTTCGTCGATGACCTGCGACAGGTCGCTGCGCTGCTCGGTCCCACCGTTGCGGCTCCAGCCTGGCTCCAGCGCGCGGCCAAACCTTTGTGAGGCGGACAGCATGACCCTTCCCGACGTGTACCTCATCGGCGCGCCCAAAGCCGGGACGACATCGCTGTCGCGATGGATGTCCAGCCACCCCGCCCTGTACTTCTCCCAGCCCAAGGAACCCGCCTACTGGGCCGCTGACTACCCGCGGGTGCGCGAGATCCGGGGCTTCGACACCAGAGCGAAGTACGAGGGTCTGTACGCCGGCGCACCGGCGCAGGAGGCGACCCACCGAGCCGATGGCTCGACCATCTATCTCTACTCGCGCGAGGCGGTGCCCGCCATCGTCGCCGAACTCGGCGCTTCCGCGCGCTTCATCGTGGCGCTGCGCGACCCGGCGGAGCTGGTTGTCTCCTTCCACCGGACCCAGCAGTTGCTGATGAACGAGGACGAGCCGGACTTCGAGACCGCTTGGCGGCGCAGCCTGTCCGGCGGCCTGCCCGGCACCGATCTGCTGGATCCCAAGCTGGTGGACTACTCGTTGGTCGGCAGCCTCGGCGCGGCGGTCGCCCGCCTGCTGGACGTGGTCGACCGGCAGAACGTGCATTTCATCCGGTTCGAGGATCTGCGCGACCGTCCGGAGCAGGTGTGGCGCGACCTGACCGCTTTCCTGGGCCTGTCCGAGCAACCCGTACCCGATTTCGCGGTGCACAACGCCAGCACCCGGACGTTTCGCTCCCCGGCTCTGCATCGGCTCCGCCACCGTCCCCCGGCCCTGCTGGCCGCCCCGATCAGGCGGCTGCGGCACTTGTCGCTGCGCAGCCGGCGCCTGGCGAAGCTCAAGAAGCGGTTGTGGTGGCGCGAACAGCCCAAGCCCAAGGTCTCGGCCGAGATCAGGGCCGAACTCACCGCGCACTTCGCTGACGATGTCCGACTGCTGGGTCGGCTGATCGATGCCGACCTGTCGGCCTGGACGGGTCCAGCTCAGACCGACCGACAATCCTGAGTTCCGTGCGCGAAGGGTGAACCGAAAGGCCCGCGCGGCCGTATTCAGTGGTAGAAGAGTGCACTGACAGCAGCCTGGTTGCCTGGGGGAAGGCCGCTGCCTAGGATGCAAGCGGTCGCATGTAACGCATCACGGCCGTTCAGTTCTGCGGTCGTTTTTCGGAGGGTTGAGTGACCACGTTGTCCCCGGGAGTCCAGGAAGTCCTGGACGCCCATGGTCTTGACCCTGCACCGATCGATCCGGGACTGCGCTCCTCGCAGATGACGGCGCACGTTCTCACGATCTTCCTGATGGATGTCGTGATCACGGTCGGTGCCCTGTTCCTGGCCAAGCGGGTGCGCTTCGAGAGCACCGCGGTCATCGGAGGCGGGTCGCCCTCCCTCCCCCTGTCCGGCACCAGGTACTCCATCGTCGTGGTGTGCCTGGCTGCTGCCTGGTTGCTGACGCTGGCGATTCGAGGCGGCTACCGGCGCGGGATCTTCGGTGTCGGCCTGGAGGAGTACAAGCGGGTCATCGGCAGCACCGCCTTGCTCGCCGGTGCGGTGGCGATCGTCTGTTATCTCGGCAGGATCGAGGTGGCTCGCGGCTTCCTCGCCGTCGCGTTCCCGGTCGGCGCGGTCGGGCTGGTCATCGGCCGATCGATCGCCCGCAAGTGGCTGCACCGGGCGCGCGAGCGCGGTCATCTCGTGCGCCGCGTTCTCGTGGTCGGGGACCATGCCCACGTCGGTCAACTGGTCTCGGTGCTGCGTCGTGAGTCCTACCTCGGATATGCCGTCGTGGGCGCGTGCCTGCCCACCTATGAAGAGGACTTCCTGCCGGCGGAGGACATTCCGGTCTTCGGAGGAATCAACGACGTCGCCGAAGTGGCTCGGGCGGTCAGTGCAGACACTGTCGCCGTCACCGCGGTGTCCGGGTCCGGAACGGCGTTTCTGCGCCGACTCGCCTGGTCGCTCGAGGGCGTCGGGGTCGAGCTGCTGGTCGTACCGAGCCTGACCGATATCGCCGGTCCACGGATCCAGATGCGCCCGGTGGCCGGCCTGCCCCTTCTGCACGTGCGGGAACCGGAGTTCACCGGCATGCGGCGGCTGTCCAAGGCGGCGTTCGACCGGGTCGCGGCAGCCACGCTGCTCTTCTTGTTCAGCCTTTTGTTCTTGATCGTCGCCGCAGCCATCAAGGTGGGAGACGGCGGTCCGGTCTTCTTCCGGCAGACCCGCGTCGGCACCCACGGAGAGGAGTTCCGGTGCTGGAAGTTCCGCTCGATGGTGATCGACGCGGAAAAACGCATCGACAGTCTGCGCGCGCAGAGCGACCGCGACGGCATCCTGTTCAAGATCCATAACGATCCGCGAGTCACTCGGGTCGGCCGCATCCTGCGGCGCAGCTCGCTGGACGAGCTTCCGCAACTCCTCAACGTCGTACGCGGACAGATGAGTCTGGTCGGGCCCCGTCCGCCGCTGCCGAGCGAAGTGCGCCAGTACGGCGACGACGTACGCCGGCGCTTGCTGGTTCGTCCTGGCATCACCGGTCTCTGGCAGATCAGCGGGCGTTCGGACCTGTCATGGGAGGACACCGTGCGCCTCGACCTGTATTACGTCGAGAACTGGTCTTTCTTCGGTGACCTGTTGATCCTGGCCAAGACGGCTCGTGCTGTCGTATCCAGAGCGGGCGCGTACTAACCGCGAATTCGCGGGAACTCCTCTTAGAGTGGCCCGAGGTAGCGTCCTGGAGATGGTCGCTGACGGCTAGGCTCGAGAGGGGGCAGAACAACGTGCACATATTGTTCGTGTGCACCGGCAATATCTGCCGCTCCCCCACCGCCGAACGGTTGGTGACCGCCTATGCGGCGGCGAACCTGCCCGACCCGAGCCAACTCACCTCCAGCAGTGTCGGCATCTACGCGGTGGTCGGGAATCCGATGGAGCCGACTGCTGAAATGGTGCTCGCCGGCTTGGGCGGGGATGGCCGCAACTTCCGCGCCAGGCAGATCACCGAAGAGCAGGTGGCCGCAGCTGACGTGGTCTTCACCATGACCCGCCATCACCGCAACAAGGTCCTCAACGGCTCGCCACGCACCCT
>JBPCOF010000200.1:0-14300 GCA_051000515.1 Geodermatophilaceae bacterium | reverse complement strand
GGGCGACAGCAAGAAGCCGGACGCTCCCAAGTACGACGCTCCCAAGGACGACGCGTCCAAGGACGACGCTCCCAAGGACGACGCGTCCAAGGACGACGCGTCCAAGGACGACGACCCCAAGGCGGACGCCCCCGCCGCCAAGTCCACGGAGGCCTGATGCTCGAGGAAGCTCTCGAGCACCTGGTTCGTGGGATTGTCGATCATCCCGACGATGTCCAGGTCGACCTGGTGACCAACCGACGTGGGCGCACTCTCGAGGTCCGGGTCAACCCCGAGGACCTGGGCAAGGTGATCGGCCGTGCCGGTCGTACGGCAAAGGCGCTGCGGCAGGTCATGACCAGTGTCGGCGGCCGCGGACTGCGGGTCGACGTCGTCGACACCGACGGGCGCTGAGCGCTTCGACGTCGGCATGATCGAGGACCGCGGCACCGACCAGCACGTTGACGACGACCGCGCCGCGGACAGCCGCGCGCCCGACGCTGCGGTAGCCGGCGATGGTGTCACTGACGGCATGGTCATCGTCGCGCGGATCGGGCGCCCACAAGGCGTCCGCGGCGAGGTCACTGTCGAACTGCGCACCGACGCTCCTGAGGAACGGTTCACCGTCGGCAGGACGCTGGTCACGGACCCGCCGGAGCGCGGCCCGCTGCGGGTCGCAGCGGCGCGTCAGCATGGGTCGGCCTGGGTGCTCTCGATCGAGGGCTTCGAGGATCGACCAGCCGCAGAGAGCTTGCGCAATACCCTGCTCCTCGTTCCGGCCGGTGAGCGACCGCGGCTTGAGGTCGACGAATTCTACGACGACCAACTGATCGGACTGCGGGCCGAGGACACCGAAGGAACCGCACTCGGCGAGGTCGTCCGGATCTCCCACCTCGCCGGCGACCTGCTAGTCATCCAGCGGACCAATGGCCGAGAGCTGTTGGTGCCCTTCGTGTCTGCGCTTGTGACCGAGGTGGACCTCGCCGCGGGCAAGGTGGTCATCGACCCGCCTCCGGGCCTGCTGGATCTGTGATGGTGAGCGCCGCGAGCGAGGCTCCATCGAGGTTAGGGAAGTCGGCATTGTGAGGCTCGACATCGTCACGATCTTTCCCGGCTACCTCGAGCCGCTGAAGGAATCCTTGGTCGGCAAGGCCAGCGAGCGCGGTCTGCTGGAGATCGCCGTACACGACCTGCGTGCCTGGACCGACGACGTGCACCGAAGCGTCGATGATCCCCCGTACGGCGGTGGGCCCGGCATGGTGATGAGGCCCGAGCCGTGGGCCCGGGCACTCGAGTCGATTCGGCCGGAGGGAACCCGGCTGGTCCTACCCACACCGGCCGGTCGGCCGTTCACCCAGGCGATGGCCGCCGCCTATGCGCTCGAGCCGCATCTCTTGTTCGCCTGTGGCCGTTACGAGGGGATCGACCAGCGGGTGATCGAATGGGCCGCCGAGCACGGGCCGGTCGACGAGGTGTCCCTGGGCGACTACGTCCTGGCTGGTGGTGAGGTCGCGGTCCTGGTCATCGTGGAAGCACTCGCCCGGCTCATACCGGGCGTCCTCGGCAACTCCGAATCCGCCGCCGACGATTCGTACTCGGTCGGGCTGCTCGAAGGACCGAGCTATACCCGGCCGGCGAGCTGGCGAGGGTATGACGTACCCGAGGTCCTGCTCTCCGGTGACCACGCGGCCATTGCGACATGGCGGGGTGCGCAGTCCCTGGCCCGTACCAGGCAGCGACGACCCGACCTGCTCTCCGATCAGGACGACCCGACTTGACCGCTCTCCCCGAACCGAGTCAGGGGCAACCTGCAACGCTGGACGCGGGTGAGACTTGCCGTGATGCGCGCTATCCGACCGTGCGGCTTGCCAGCCGCGTCCTAATCATCGACAGGGATCTCCGAGTGCTGTTCTTCGGCGCGCGGCGGGTGGATCTGGACACCCTTCCGGGGGACGTTCTCTGGTGGTACACCCCAGGAGGAGGTGTAGATCCAGGAGAGTCGTTGCGGGCCGCCGCCGTACGCGAAGTCGCCGAGGAGATCGGCCTACAGGTGAGTGAGGCAGACCTCGAGGGACCTGTCTGGCTACGGCGCTGGGTGGCCTATTTCCTCGGCAAGGACGTCGACTCCCGGGAGACCTTTTTCGCGCTTCGAGATGTCGACCATGTAGTGGACGTCGGCGGCCGGACCGAACTCGAGAATCTCGAGGACGAGCCCTTTCGCTGGTGGTCTTTCGACGAGATCGCCACGAGTCGCGAGACCTTCGCACCACGAGACCTGGCACAACTACTACCGGCGGTGTTGGCCGGACCGTGGTCGGGGCCTCCGGCGTTCGTCGACGTCCAGGACTTCGCCGGGCACGGCTGACCGGCCCTCACCTGCCAGACCTGGATCCCCGATGGGGACCTGCCCCCTGGATATGGCACCATTGAGGGCTGCTGGCCAGCGAAGTGATCGTCTGGCAACGGCCCTGGGTTCACGTGGATGACTGCGCTGCTGCCCAAGGTCCGGCCGACGACCGACTGTGACTTTCCAAGAACGGACACGCGATGAACACCCTGGACGCACTCGACGCCGAGTCCCTACGCGACGACATCCCGGATTTCCGCCCCGGTGACTCCGTCAAGGTGCATGTCCGCGTCGTGGAAGGCAATCGCTCCCGTATCCAGGTGTTCCAAGGCGTAGTGCTACGTCGTCAAGGGGGCGGGATCCGGGAAACCTTCACCGTCCGCAAGATCAGCTTCGGGGTCGGCGTCGAGCGGACCTTCCCCGTGCACACTCCAGTGGTGGAAAGGATCGAGGTCGTCAGTCGCGGTGATGTCCGCCGGGCGAAGCTGTACTACCTGCGTGACCTGCGTGGCAAGGCAGCCAAGATCAAGGAGAAGCGGGACACTGCGACGCGCTAGGCACCGACTCGCCATCGGCGTCATCGACCCAGCTGGCCGACGTAGGCTGAACCGGTCATGAGGACCCCATCGCACGCGGCTCACCGTGCCGACGACGCCGACAGCGCTGGCCGATCCGTCGATCAGACCGGCGGTACGGACGACGACATCACCGGTGAGCCGGACGATCCAGCCCCCGAGCCCGCTGATCCGCCTAGCCGGGGCAGGCGCCGCAAGCCGGCCGAGCCCAAGAAGAAGGGCTCGCTGCTCAAGGAGTTGCCGGTCCTGCTGATCATCGCCTTCGGACTGGCGGTCTTGATCAAGACCTTCCTGTTCCAAGCGTTCTTCATCCCGTCCAGTTCGATGGAGCCGACCTTGCACGGCTGCCCGGGTTGTACCGGTGATCGCGTTCTGGTCAACAAGATCGTCTATTACTTCGGCGATCCACAGCCCGGCGACATCGTCGTGTTCGAGGGCCCGGAGACCTGGGCACCAGAGGTGCAGCTCGCCGAACCGGCGAATTGGTTCGCCTCGATCATGGGCACCCTGGGTCGTGCGATCGGGGTCGGACCGCCGAGTGAGAAGGACTACGTCAAACGCGTCGTCGCAGTCGGCGGTCAGACCGTCCAGTGCTGCGATCCCGAAGGCCGGGTTCTGGTCGACGGCGAGCCGGTGGACGAGCCCTACATCGTTACCAACAACCCGCTGGAGTCGCGTTCGTTCGAACCGATCACCGTGCCCGAGGGGCGGCTGTGGGTGATGGGCGACAACCGCGCCGGGTCAGCCGACTCCCGCTCACACCGCTCTGACAGGTACAGCGGCACCGTCGCGGTGGACGATGTCATCGGCAAGGGAGCGGTGATCGTCTGGCCGTTCAGTCGTTTCACGATGCTCGACGACCCGGACATCCAGGGGCTGGATGCACTCGCGCTGTCCGGGGTCGCTGGGTATGCGGCCATGACGGGGCCGCTAGCACTGGGGATCGGCATCGTGACCCCGTTCGCGGTACGACGGCATCGTGCTGGTCTGCGGGTCCAGCACCCGCCAGGCGGATTGTGACCCCTTCCGTGACCGGCCTGATCGCCCGACCGCGACGTGCTGTCGTGAAGGGGGAGGCCGGGCTCTGGGCGATGGAGGAAGCGCTGCATCGACGCGGTTTCTCTGCCGTCGCGGGAGCCGACGAGGCGGGGCGAGGTGCCTGCGCGGGACCGCTGGTCACCGCGGCCTGCATCCTGCCGGCGGGACCTCGTGGCCGGATCCCGGAGCTGGCCGATTCCAAGCTGCTGACCCCCGCAGCGCGCGAGCGGGTCTACACCCAGGTCGTGCGTCGGGCCGCCGCGTGGTCGGTGATGATCATCCCGCCGGGAGAGGTCGATGCCCGGGGACTGCACAAAGCCAACGTGGAGGGACTGCGTCGCGCTATCGCCGTGCTGAAGGTGGTGCCCGACTACGCGCTCATCGACGGCTTCCCGATCGCCGGTCTGGGCGTACCCGCTCTGGCAGTGTGGAAGGGCGACCGTACGGCGGCCTGCGTGGCAGCGGCGTCGGTGCTGGCCAAGGTGACTCGGGACCGGTTGATGGTGGATCTGCACGAGGTGTACCCGGGGTACGACTTCGCCACGCACAAGGGGTACATCACCCCGGGGCATACCGGCGCGCTCGATCTCCGTGGCCCGTGCCCCGAGCACCGACGTGGGTTCATCACCGTAGCCAGTCGATTACCGGCAGACTCACGGCGTGACATGGTGGACGCGCTGAGGGTGTGGGCCGCCGAAGTGACACGCGAACACATCGAAGGGGGTGACTGGAATGAGTTCTGAGGATCTCGAGAAGTACGAGACCGAGATGGAGCTGCAGCTCTACCGCGAGTACAAGGACATCGTCCGCCAGTTCACCTACGTCGTGGAGACCGAGCGGCGCTTCTATCTGGCCAACTCCGTGGACCTGCAGGTACGAAATGCCGACGGCGAGGTCTTCTTCGAGGTCCAGATGTCCGACGCCTGGGTGTGGGACATGTACCGTCCGGCTCGCTTCGTAAAAAACGTTCGGGTGGTCACCTTCAAGGACGTCAACGTCGAAGAGCTCGACAAGCCCGACCTGCACCTGCCCGATGAGCCCGGCCTGAGCTAGGAGCGCACGGTCGGTCCTGCCTCCTGAGCGAGAGAGCCCGCAGATGGACACCGAAGAACTCAGCCAGCGACTCTTCGAGGCAGCGCTCGGCGCGATCGACATGTGGTCGGTCTACGTTGGTGAGAAGCTCGGCCTCTACGCCGCTCTTGCCCAGCGGGAAACGCTGACCGGCGCTGAGCTGGCCGCGGCCGCGCAGATCGACCCGCGGTATGCCACCGAGTGGCTCGAGCAGCAAGCGGTCACGGGTCTGCTCGAGGTGGACGATTCCGACCTGCCCGGCGTTCAACGTCGATACGAGCTGCCCCCAAGCCATGCGGAGGTGCTGACCGACCCCGACAGCTTGAACTATTTGGCGCCCTTCATGCGGTTGATGACCGCCGCAGGGATGCAACTCCCGACGCTGCTCGAGGCTTACCGCACGGGCGGTGGTGTGGGCTGGCGCCAGTACGGCCCGGATATGCGGACCGGGCAGGCGGACATGAATCGGCCCTGGTTCCTCGGTGCGTTGGGAACCGACTGGTTCCCCGCCGTCCCCGACCTTGACGAGCGCCTGCGCGCCGGAGCTCGGGTGGCCGACATCGGCTGCGGTGAGGGCTGGTCCTCGATCGCGATGGCGCTTGCCTATCCGGACGCCGTCGTCGATGGGTACGACCTCGACGAACCGTCGGTCCAGGCGGCGCGCGCCCACGCCGACGAGGCCGGGGTGTCGGGACGCGTCAGGTACTTCGCCGGCGACGCAGCAGCCGCCGACCGGGACGGCGACTACGACGTCGTCACCGCCTTCGAGTGCATCCACGACCTTGCCCGCCCTGTCGATGTGCTCGCGACGATGCGGCGGCTGGCGAAGCCCGACGGCCAGGTGATCGTCATGGATGAACGTGTGGCCGAGCGTTTTCCGGGTCGAGGTGATGACATCGAACGGCTGATGTACGGGTTCTCCCTCTTCGTGTGCCTGCCCGACGGGCTGTCGCATTCGCCGTCGGCAGGTACCGGCACCGTGATGCGGCCCGACACGCTTCGCCGGTACGCCGCGGAGGCGGGCTTCGCCGGGCTAGAGGTGTTGCCTATCGAGAACGACCTGTGGCGGTTCTACCGACTCCACATCCCGCCGAAGGATGCGGCCAGCCACCAATCCCCAGACGCGTCCGGCGCCGACTGAGCAGACTGTCCACAGGGTTGGACGCTGTCCACAATGTGGCCTTGCCCCCGCCGCGGGCTACGCCGAGCAGTCAGCCTGGAGCGGTGCACCCCAAGGACGCGCTCGGCGCGCATGGCGAGGATCTTGCAGCCGCTCATCTTGTCGAGGCCGGATTGAAGGTTCTCGATCGGAATTGGCGTTGCCCGATCGGCGAGCTCGACATCGTCGCGCGCGAGGGCAACACACTGGTGTTCTGTGAGGTGAAGACAAGGCGCAGCAACGCCTTTGGCGACCCAGCCGAAGCAGTGACCTGGCGCAAGGCCCGAAAGCTGCGGCAACTGGCCGCCCAGTGGCTCTCCGAGCACGACGAGCACGCTCGTGAGGTTCGCTTCGATGTGGTCGCCGTGCTGGCTGGCGTCGGGCAATCGGCAACCGTGCGGCACCTCCGGGCGGCGTTGTAGATGTCGCTGGCCCGGACCTGGTCAGTAGGGCTGGTGGGCCTGTCGGGCGGCGTCGTCGAGGTCGAGGTCGACCTGTCCGCGGGCCTGCCCGGCATGGCCATCGTGGGTCTGGCCGACACCGCGGTTAGGGAGTCCCGAGATCGCGTACGAGCGGCGGTTCTCAACAGCGGCTTGGACTGGCCCAACCGCAAGATCACCATCGGTCTGTCACCGGCCACCCTCCCGAAGCATGGAAGCGGTTACGACCTGGCCCTCGCCGTCGGCGTCCTGGCGGCCAGTGAGCAACTGCCGGCCGGTGTAGCCGAGAAGTTCCTCTTCCTCGGCGAGCTGGGCCTGGACGGCAGGGTGCGAGCCATCCGTGGGGTCCTGCCGGCGGTCCGAGCTGCGGTGAAACGGGGCCATCAGCAGGTGGTTGTCGCCGACGACAACGGGTCCGAGGCTCAACTCGTGGGTGCGGCCGACGTCTGGGTCGGTGCGACGTTGGGCGAGATCGTGGCATTCCTGCGTGGCGATCGGCTTGGGCAACGTCCGGCGTCGGTCGACGAGCCGCCAGCGCCCGAGATGCCAGACCTGATCGACGTGGTGGGGCAGGCGGCCGGTCGGCTGGCGCTGGAGATCGCTGCTGCCGGCGGTCATCACCTGCTGCTCACCGGGCCACCGGGGGCTGGAAAGACGATGCTTGCCGAACGGTTGCCGGGCATTCTCCCACCGCTCACCGACGACGAGGCCCTCGAGGTGACCGCAGTGCACTCACTGGGCGGCGACCTTCCACGCGGTGCCCCGCTGATCCGCCGGGCGCCGTTCGAGAGCCCGCACCACACCGCGACCATGCCGGCCCTGGTGGGCGGCGGATCGCCGATGGCCCGTCCGGGCGCCATCTCGCGGGCACACCGTGGGGTGCTGTTCCTCGACGAGGCGCCCGAGTTCACACGCGGGGTACTCGACTCCCTGCGCCAGCCGCTGGAGAAGGGCAGCGTGTCCCTGCACCGGGCCGCCGGAGTGTCGACCTACCCGTGCCGCTGCCAGCTCATCCTGGCTGCGAACCCCTGTCCGTGCGCCCCGGCGACCGGCGACGCGGACTGTGGATGCACCTCCATAGTCCGGCGCCGCTATGCCGACCGGCTGTCCGGGCCGCTGTTGGACCGGGTGGATCTGCAGGTCAGTCTGCCGGCGGTCTCGCGCCGGGCGCTGCTCGACGACCAGGTTCCTCGAGAAGGTTCGGCGGACGTGGGTGCCCGGGTCGTAGAAGCCCGAGCGGCAGCGGCGGCACGATTGTTGCCCTGGGGGAGACAGCTCAACAGCGACGTGCCCGGCGCCGTGCTGCGCGAGGGTTTGCGGCTGCCGCGGACAGCTCTGGCCAGCGCGGAACTGGCTCTCGATCGCGGGCTGCTCTCGGTGCGCGGATTCGATCGCGTCTTGAAGGTCGCCTGGACCCTCGCGGATCTGAGCGGAATGAGCAGCCCAGGTGCGTCCGAGGTGGACACCGCTGTGGGGCTCCGGCTGCGGAGGATTGGATGAGCGCGCAGGCAGCAGGTGAGGACACTGGTGGATGCCTCGACCTGGGCATCGGCACCGAGGGCGCCGTAGCGGAGTCCGTCCGTCACGCCAGGGCTTGGCTGAGTCGAGCGGTCGAGCCGGGTCAGGCAGTGATGCACGGCTATGTGGCCAGTGTTGGACCGATCGAGGCGATGCAGTCGCTGCGTTGTGCGCGAGCCCCGGCTGCGGTCCAGGCGTTGGTAGGGGCGCGTTTCGACGAGGATCTGCTGTGCGAAGACCTTGCCGCCGCAGCTGCGATCGGAGCCAGGATCGTCGTCCCTGGCGACGTTGAGTGGCCTGCGGAGCCACTTCATGCGATGACCGTGGCTACTGCGATGGGTGTCGAAGGAATTGCACCGCCGTTGGCGCTCTGGCTGCGCGGCAAGGGCGATCTGGCGCGCTTGACTGGACGCGCGGTCGCCATCGTCGGTGCTCGCGCATCGACTTCGTACGGAACCGAGCAGGCCGCTCAGTTGAGCTTCGCCCTGGCCGAGCGCGGGTGGACGGTGGTTTCGGGCGGCGCATTCGGAATAGATGCCGCCGCTCATCGGGGAGCCTTGAGCGCCGGCGCCCCGACGCTGGCGGTATTGGCCGGAGGCATTGACCGTAACTACCCCGCCGCACATGCCGCGCTGTTCGAGCGGATCGCCCAGGACGGTCTGCTGATCAGCGAGTGGCCACCCGGCTGTGCGCCCTATCGGCACAGATTCCTGATTCGGAATCGGCTGATCGCGGCACTCGGTGCAGGCTGCGTGGTCGTCGAGGCCTCAGCCCGGTCCGGGGCTCGGCACACCGCCGGTCGGGTTCAAGAACTGGGGCGCCCGGTCATGGCGGTACCCGGCCCGGTGACGTCGGCGATGTCGGTCGGCACGCATGCGCTGTTACGGGACACCGAAGCTCGGCTGGTCACCTGCGTCGACCACGTGATCGAAGAGATCGGACATCTCGGCGTAGACCTCGCCCCGCCAACCCGTGGCCCGGACACCGCACGCGACGCACTGTCCCCCGTTCAGGCTCGAACGTTGGAGGCGTTGCCGAGTAGGCGGCCGGTGCTACCAGAGCAGCTCGCCCGTGCCGCCGGGCTGAGCGTGTTGGAGGTGCTCGGCGCACTCCCCGCGCTGGAAACACGAGGCTTCGCGGAGTGCGCCGACGGAGCATGGCGGATGGTTCGCCAACGCAGCGGATGATGGTGCGGCGTGGTCGCTTGACGGTGGACAACGGCTGACCGACGGTCAACCGGTGAGTCGCCCCATCGCAGAAGCGGGCAGTACTGAGCTGCCGGCTGCGCTGGAGGCCGCGCTGGACGATTTCTTGCATTCCCTTGCGCTGACCCGCAACCTCTCGCCGCACACGATCCGCGCCTACCGGGGCGACGTCCGCGGACTGTTGGACCACCTCAGCCGTCACGGCGCGCGAGACCTGGCGGACCTGGATCTCAGCGTGCTACGCAGCTGGTTGGCCCAACAGCAGACCCTCGGCGCCGCTCGGTCGACCCTGGCCAGGAAGGCCGCTGCGGCGCGCACGTTCACCGCCCACGCGCGTGCGGCCGGCTGGATCTCGGCCGATCCGGGTTCGCGGCTGTCCAGCCCGCGTGCACATCGGTCACTTCCGGTCGTGCTGAATGCCGACCAAGCCAGGGCAGTGGTGGATGCGGCCGGCCGACGCGCCTCGGCCGGGAACGTGGATGGCGCCGGTGTCGACTCTGGCGCTCGGGTCGAGCGTGCCGTCGCCACGCGTGATCGGCTCGTGCTCGAACTTCTCTACGGATGCGGGATCAGGGTCAGCGAGCTGGTCGGACTCGATCTCGGGGACATCGACTCGGCTCGACGGGTGGTCCGGGTCTTCGGCAAGGGCAGCAAGGAACGGGTGGTCCCCTACGGGTTGCCCGCCGAGCGCGCGTTGGAGATTTACACCGGGGCAGGTCGGCCGGTACTGGCCAAGGTCGACAGTGGCCCGGCCATGTTCCTCGGCACGAAGGGCGCCCGACTCGGACAACGTGAGGCGAGGCGGATCGTGCACCTGGCCGTTGCCGCGGTCCCGCAGACCCCCGACATCGGCCCGCACGGTCTACGGCACAGCGCGGCGACACACATCCTTGAAGGGGGGGCGGACTTGCGCAGCGTGCAGGAGCTTCTCGGACACGCGAGCCTCGCGACCACGCAGATCTACACCCACGTCAGCGCGGAACGGCTCAAGGCGGTCTACCGACAAGCGCATCCACGCGCCTGACCGCTTGCAGTCGACGGCGGCGCGTGACGAGCCCCAATCCGAGCACGCCGACGGCAAGCGGCCCGGCCGTGGTGGCCAGCCCCGAGGCGAGGTCGCCCGCTGATCGTGCCGCGCCGTACCGGGGGAGCAGTCGCACCGGCCCCTGATCAAGCAGCAGCATCGGGTCGAGGTAGGACTCGCCACGCTTGAGTCCCCAATGCAGACAGGCTGGGCCGGGGCAACCGGCGTGTCCGGCCTCGAGAGTGCCGACGACCTGTCCGAGAGAGAGCGGCATGCCGGCCGCGACCGAGGCCAGGACCGGCTCGTAGGTCGTCCGAAGCCCATCGGCGTGCTGGACACTGACCACACCGCGGCCGGCGAGAAGGCCCGCATAGACGACCGTGCCGGCGCCGGCCGCTCGCACCTCCTGACCGGGAGCGCCGGCGAGGTCGACGCCACGGTGGCCCGCGCCATATGGATTGGCCGGAGGATCGAACGAGCGGGTGACGGCCAACGGCTCGGGCAGTGGCGCGACCCAGGATCCAGCCGAGGCGATCGCCGCCGGCGCGGTCCACCAGAGCCCCGCGGACAGGAACAGCAATACCGTCGATCGGCGGATCAATGCGGAACTCACGTCATCGATCCTCAGGCCCCGCGGCCGCGATCGGACCGGGTGAGAGCCAGCTGTGGACAGCGGGAACCCGTACCTGACCCATGTGGACAGGGCGCCGTACACTCGACCCAGCGGTCTGTCCTCGCGGCGGATCGACTTCGCGTGACCTGCCCCGTCTCCGGACGGGAGGCAGCCTCGTCTCGGTCCCGACAATGTCAGCTGACACTGCCGGGTCAGTGCGGCTCCTTGGTCACCAGGGCGACGCTCCGACCCGGAACGTCGCGACAACCGAGTGAGCGTCGTGGCTACAACGTGAGCCTTGACGCGCGAACCGAGAGGACGGCCCGTGGCTGTCGTCAGTATGAAGAACCTGCTCGATGCAGGCGTCCACTTCGGGCATCAGACCCGCCGATGGAATCCGAAGATGAAGCGATTCATCTTCACCGAACGCAATGGCATCTACATCATCGACCTCCAGCAGACGCTGACCTACATCGACGATGCCTACGACTTCATCAAGCAAACCGTCGCGCACGGCGGGACGGTGCTGTTCGTCGGCACCAAGAAGCAGGCCCAGGAAGCGATCGCCGAACAGGCCAACCGGGTCGGCATGCCGTACGTGAACCAGCGTTGGCTCGGCGGGATGCTCACGAACTTTCAGACCGTGCACGGCCGTCTGCAGCGGCTCAAGGAACTCGAGACGATGGAGCAGACCGGGGTGACCGCGACCCTGAGCAAGAAGGAAGCGCTCGGACTGTCCCGCGAGAAGGCCAAGCTCGAGCGCAGTCTCGGCGGGATCAGGGACATGGCCAAGACACCCAGCGTGGTCTGGATCGTGGACACCAAGAAGGAGCACATCGCCGTGGGGGAAGCCCGCAAGCTGGGCATCCCGGTGGTGGCGGTTCTGGACACCAACTGTGACCCGGACGAGGTCGATTACAAGATCCCGGGCAACGACGACGCGATCCGAAGTGCGGCGTTGCTCACCCGAGTCGTGGCCGACGCCGTCGCCGATGGCTTGATGGCCCGCCAAGCGGCACAGAGCGCTGGCAGTGAAGGCGCAGACAGCCCGGACGCGGCGGAGATCGGCGCCAACGAACCGCTGGCCGAATGGGAGCGAGAACTGCTCGAGGGCACGCGGCCGGTATCCGGTTCAGTGGCTGGGGACGCTCCCGCAGCTTCGGTGGAGCCGGACACCACCGCCGCGGCGGTTACGTCGACGAACGGGGCAGCGCCGCCAGCAGCACAGACTGCAGCACCGAGTCAAGCAGCACCGAGTCAAGCAGCACCTGCGGCCACCTCGGAGCCAGCCACCTCGGAGCCGGCCACCGCAGCCGACGCCGGGGGCGAGGGGGAGTCGGCCTCGGCCGCGACCAGCTGACAAGCCGGCGAAACCAGACCGCACGACCGAGCACGGCGGGCCTGGGCCGGCAACCGTCCCGCGTCTGTACTGAGCTCATCGAGAGGAACCTGGCGCTGATCGAGAGAGCAGCGCCGAACGCCCACAAGAGTGGAGGACACCGATATGCTCAGTTTCACTGCTGCCGATGTCAAGCGGCTACGCGACATGACCGGGTCCGGGATGATGGCGTGCAAGAACGCCCTCACCGAGGCCGATGGCGATTTCGACAAGGCTGTCGAACTGCTCCGGATCAAGGGAGCCAAGGACGTTGGCAAGCGCCTCGAGCGCGCGGCGGCCAACGGTCTGGTGCTGATCAAGGATGGCGCGATGATCGAGCTGAACTGCGAGACCGATTTCGTGGCCAAGAACGCCGGCTTCCAAGAACTGGCTGGTCGGCTGATCGATGTCGTGCTGGCCGCAACGCCGGCCGACGTGCCGGCCCTGCTGGCTGTGTCCAACGCTGAGGGAAGCACGGTTGCCCAGACACTGCAGGACGAGTCGGCCAAGATCGGGGAAAAGCTCGAGATCACCCGGCTTGTCGTCTTCGACGGCACGACCGCGTCGTACCTGCACCGCAAGGCGACCGACCTGCCCCCGGCGATCGGTGTGCTGGTCGAGTACGAGGGCGGTGAGGAAGGCACGGCCAGGTCCGTGGCGATGCAGGTGGCCGCGAGCCGGCCGAAGTTCCTCGCTCGCGACGAGGTCCCCGCCGACGTCGTCGAGTCCGAGAGGCGGATCGCCGAGCAGACCGCCCGCGAGGAAGGTAAGCCCGAGCAGGCCATGTCGCGGATCATTGAGGGCCGGGTCGGAGCCTTCTTCAAGGACTTCGTGCTCCTCGAGCAGGCATCGATCACAGACCCGAAGCGCGACGTCGCGGCGGTGCTGGCCGAGGCCGGAGTCGCCGTACGTCGGTTCGCTCGCTTCGAAGTCGGACAGCCGTAGGGCAAGATCGCGGCCATGGAACCACCGATGCAGCCACTGGCATTTCGACGGGTCCTGCTCAAGCTCTCCGGTGAAACGCTGGGTGGCGGCAAGGTGGGCATCGATCCTGACGTGGTGGCCGACATCGCCCGGCAGGTGGCCGAGGTCGCCCATCGAGGGATCCAGATCGCCATCGTCGTCGGGGGCGGGAACTTCTTCCGCGGCGCCGAACTCTCCCAGCGCGGCATGGAGCGAGGCCGCGCCGATTACATGGGGATGCTCGGTACGGTAATGAACTGCCTTGCCCTGCAGGACTTCTGTGAGAAGGCGGGCGTAGCCACTCGGGTGCAGACCGCGATCACGATGGGTCAGGTCGCCGAGCCCTACATCCCGCTGCGAGCGATTCGGCACCTGGAGAAGGGCCGGGTCGTCATCTTCGGGGCCGGCGCCGGGATGCCGTACTTCTCGACCGACACGGTGGCCGCCCAGCGCGCCCTGGAGATCGGCTGCGAGGTGCTGCTGCTGGCCAAGAACGGAGTGGACGGGGTCTACGACGCTGACCCGCAGAAGGTGCCCGGCGCATCCCGGTTCGACACGATCACCCATGCCGAGGTGCTCGCCCGCGGGCTGGCCGTGGCCGATGCGGCGGCGATCAGCCTGTGCCAGGCGAATGGACTGCCCATAGTCGTGTTCAGCCTGGATGTCGACGGCAACATCGCGCGGGCGGTCGATGGTGAGAAGATCGGCACCCAGATCGTCACACCGGTGTGACGCACGTATGCGCCGGAGCCGCCGACCGGTCGAGATGACCGACCGACTGAGCCAACTGGCCGAGGATGGAGGACCGCGTGATCGACGACACACTGCTCGACGCCGAGGACCGAATGGACAAGGCGGTGTCTGTGTTGCGGGAGGACCTCGGCACGCTCCGCACGGGTCGTGCGACGCCGTCGATGTTCAACAAGATCCTGATCGACTACTACGGGGCGCAGACCCCGATCCCGCAGATGGCCTCCATCAACATCCCCG
>JBPCOF010000169.1:0-13492 GCA_051000515.1 Geodermatophilaceae bacterium | reverse complement strand
GGGAACGAGACCGTCAAGAAGGCTGTTGCCGGTGCCCCGATCAGTCGCGAGGTGGTCAGCCGGTTCGTGGCCGGTGAGGCGATCGAGGACGCCGTCCGAGCGGCTCGTGAATTGGCCGAGCATGGCCTGTCGGCCAGCCTCGATCATCTGGGGGAGGACACCACCGACCTGGCCCAGGCGGTGGCCGCTACCGAGACCTATATCGGCCTGCTCGAACGGCTGGCCGCCGAGCACCTGACCCCGGCCGCCGAGGTCAGCATCAAGCTGTCGGCGATCGGCCAGGGCGTCGATGCAGCCTTTGCCCTCGAGCGGGCGCGGGAGGTCTGCGCCGCAGCCGACCGAGCCGGGACCACGGTCACCCTGGACATGGAGGACCACACCACCACCGACTCCACGCTGGGCATCCTCCAGACGTTGCGCAAGGACTTCCCGCAGACCGGCGCGGTCGTGCAGTCCTATCTGCGGCGTACCGAAGCCGACTGTGCGGCGCTGACCGGCCCCGGCTCGCGGGTACGGCTGTGCAAGGGCGCCTACGCCGAGCCCGAGGACGCCGCGTATCAGGACAAGCACGACGTGGACCTGTCCTACGTTCGCTGCCTCAACGTGCTGATGGCCGGCAAGGGACGCCCGATGATCGCCACCCACGATCCACGGCTGATCGCCATCGCCGGGGAACGCGCCGCGCGGTACGGCCGGATGCCGGAGTCCTGGGAGTACCAGATGCTCTACGGCACGCGGCCGACCGAACAGAAGCGACTGGTCGAACTCGGGCACACCGTCCGGGTTTACGTACCGTTCGGCCAGGAGTGGTACGGCTACCTGATGCGCCGACTGGCCGAGCGCCCGGCGAACGTGAGCTTCTTCCTGCGCGCCGTGGCGACGAAGGGCTGACCCGGATGCGGCGACTGGCCATCCTCGGCGGCGGCAAGATCGGCGAAGCGCTGCTCTCGGGCCTGCTGCGCGGGCCGCGCGCGGTCGACTCGATCGTGGTCAGCGAGCACAACGAGCAACGCGCGGAGCACCTCGCGGCGACCTACCAGGTCCAGGCGTTGCCGGTCGAGGACGCCGTGCGGGCCAGCAGTGTCCTGCTGATTGCGGTCAAGCCGCAGGACATCACCGCACTGCTGGCTGAGATCGCTCCACACGCCGAGGGTCAGCTCGTCATCTCCGTCGCGGCCGGCATCACCACCAAGCGGATCGAGGCCGGGCTGCCGCCCGGGACCCCGGTGGTGCGGACGATGCCGAACACTCCGGCCCTGGTCGATCAGGCGATGACCGCGATCAGTGCCGGGGCACACGCCACCGAGGAGCATCTCGTCGCCGCCGAGAGTGTGCTGGCCAGTGTCGGGCGGGTGATCCGAGTTCCGGAGTCCCAGCTCGACGCGGTGACCGCCCTGTCGGGCAGCGGACCGGCGTACTTCTTCTTCTTGGTGGAGGCGATGATCGACGCCGGGATCCTGCTCGGCCTGCCGCGGGCGGTGGCCGCTGAGCTGATCGTGCAGACGGCTCTGGGCTCGGCCACCATGTTGCGGGACACCGGCGAGCACCCCGTCCAGCTACGGGAGGCGGTCACCTCACCCGGCGGAACCACGATCATGGCCATTCGGGAACTCGAACGGCATGGCGTACGGGCCGCTCTGCTGGCTGCCATCGAGGCAGCCCGGGACCGCTCGGTGGAACTGGGCAAGGCCGACGACTGATCGCCGGCGCGCCGCAGAGTGGATCACGCTCCGGTCACGCTTGGTTTCGGTTGCTTCCAACTATCGCTTCTGTCACATGCGTACCGCTAGTGTCACGCCAGCACGTGCGCGTCAGCCGGAGGGGAAGCCGGCCGCCCGACACGTGGGCGAAGGTTTGGTGACTGGAAAATATGGCGTCCCAATCTGGTTCGGGCTCGCCCGGACGTCGCGTCAGCGGTGGCTCTGGTGGCTCCGGTGGCTCCGGTGATTCCGCAGCTCCGCAACGCTCCGTTGAGGCCTCGCGACGTGGAAACCGCAACAGTGAGGATGCGCCGCGCACGATCGGCGACAACTCGATCGGTGGCCTGTCCGGGGTGGCGTTCCTGACCGTGGCCGAGGTGGCCAGCCTCATGCGCGTGTCGAAGATGACCGTCTACCGGCTGCTGCACTCCGGGGAACTGGCCGGCGTACGGGTCGGGCGATCCTTCCGCGTTCCAGAGTCCGCCGTACACGCCTACCTGCGGGACGCCTTCAACGACACCGCCTGAATCCGGCTACCCGGCGGTCTGTCGCGTACTTGGAGCGCGGTGGGCGGCACCCTGCCGTGGGATGTGCCTCGCCGCGGCGCGGTAAGCGGCACCCTGCCTGCCTGAAGTTCCAGTTCGGCGCCGCGCTTCAGCGGCCGGACTCGATCCGAAAGCCAACCTCCACGCTGGCGCTGAGTTGAATCTC
Organism: Geodermatophilaceae bacterium; assembly: GCA_051000515.1. GTDB lineage: Bacteria > Actinomycetota > Actinomycetes > Mycobacteriales > Geodermatophilaceae > JACCQS01. The sequence continues at coordinate 11,081 of JBPCOF010000169.1, read as the reverse complement.
GGCCGCGCTGAGGGCGATCGTCGGTTCGGATGCCATCTCGGCGTCGGCTTGGAAAGTCAAGGCTCTGGCCAGTCCAGGTGGCTCGGCCCGTACCCCAGGCTCGCGAACGAAGGCGACGCCACCCACCGAGAGCCCGAGCCCTTCGGCGTACTGTTCGGCCCGCTGCCGCGCGTTCTGGGCGGCCTCGCGTCGAATCTGGGCGTGCACCGGGTTGTCGTCGGCCAGTTCCCAGTCAGGGCCGCTCACTTCCACCGTCGCTGCGTCGTAGAGCGCCCGGATCAGTGAGCCGGCCCCAGCCGGGTCCGAGATCGTGATCCGTACACCCCGCTCGCCGACGTGTCCGTCGATCACGGTACGACCGGACTCCGGATGCCAATAAGAGTTCGGCCGGATCGAGAGCGCAACGGTAGAACTGCCGGAGATGACCGAGAAGAAGCGATCCAGGACCTCGTCCGTCCTTGTCGTCAGCTCGGCCAGGGCACGCTCCGACTCGGTGGCGCTCGGCTGCTTGACCCTCGCCGTGACGACGAGAACTCCACGATCGGCGGCACAGCTTCGGGTCGCCCTCCCGCGAACAACGATCAGATCTTCCATCCGCTCAGTCTTTCGCAGCGGGCCGGTTTTTCCCGACCGGTACCCTCAGCGATAGTTCGCCAATCGAGGAAAGTCTGAGGTTCACGCAATGGGTTCGGTCATCAAGAAGCGCCGCAAGCGCATGGCAAAGAAGAAGCACCGCAAATTGTTGAAGAAGACGCGCGTACAGCGTCGGAACAAGAAGTAACCGCCACGCCGGCGGGCTCCAGCGTGGCAGCGAGGGTCGTGCTCGTCACCGGCGTGAGTCGTTATCTCGGTGGCCAGCTGGCCGCGGCCGTGGCTGCTGACCCGAGAATCGAGCGAGTCATCGGACTCGATTCGGTCCTACCGTCATCGGAGCTGCTGCCGGCGTCGAGCCGGGTCGAGTTCGTGCGGGCCGACATCCGTAATCCGCTCATTGCCAAGGTGATCAGTTCGGCCGAGGTTGACACGGTCGTGCACATGAACATCGGCACAGCCCCGGGCGGTGCCGGTGGGCGGACGTCGATGAAAGAGCTCAACGTGATCGGCACCATGCAGCTGCTCGCCGCCTGCCAGAAGTCCGACACGGTGCGCCGATTGGTGGTCAAGTCGACGACGACGGTGTACGGATCGAGCTCGCGGGACCCTGCGCTTTTCACCGAGGATATGGACGCTCGGGCTGTGCGGTCCTCGGGCTATGCGAAGGACTCCGTCGAGATCGAGGGCTACGTACGAGGGTTTTCTCGTCGGCGTCCAGAGGTGTCCCTGGCTCTGCTGCGCTTCACCAATTTCATCGGGCCCACCATCGACTCGATGCTCACGCGATACTTCTCGATGCCTTTGGTGCCAACGGTTCTGGGGTTCGATGCGCGCGTACAGATGCTGCACGAGCAAGACGCCCTCGAGGTCCTCCGCTTGGCCACCGTGGGCAGCTACAACGGCACCGTCAATGTCGGCGGAGAAGGAGTCCTCCTTCTGTCCCAGGCGATTCGCCGCGCAGGTCAGATTCCGGTTTCGATACCTGCGCCATTCGTCGGATCGCTGGGTGGCCTCCTGCGACAGACCGGGATCGCAGACTTCTCTCCGGAACAGTTGCGGTTCTTGAACTTCGGCCGGGTGGTCGACACGACGAGGCTGATCGACGACTTCGGGTACCGGCCGTGCTTCAGCACCGCGGAAGCTTTCGCGGACTTCTGCGCCCATCAACGGCCGGTGATCGACCCGGCTCGGATTCGCGGAATCGAGCGCAGGCTGCTTCGGACCGCCACCCTCAACCGGATCCAGGAGCCGGTCGATGCCTGAAGCATCAACCGGATCCAGGAGCCGGTCGATGCCTGAAGCCCGGGTGATCCCGATGCCGGCGAGGGGGGACCAACCTCCCGGGCGGCGGCGCAGGCGCGTCGCTGCCGAGTCACTCGCTCCACCGGTGGCGCACCTGGCGGCGGAGCCGGAAGCGGAGCCGGAAGCGGAGCCAACCGCGGAGGCCTCGACCGCACAAGCAGATCGGGATCAGCGGCTGGCCCAAGCGCTGGCCTTTCTTCGACGTCGGCTGACCGGCGAGTACGAGGTCGACGAGTTCGGCTTCGACGAGGACTTCACCGATCATGTGTATCTGCCGGCGCTGCGGCCGCTCTACAGGTCGTGGTTCCGGGTCGAGACGTTCGGGATGCACAACATTCCTGACACAGGCGGTGCCCTGGTGGTGGCCAACCACTCGGGGACTGTTCCAATGGACGGGCTGATGACGGCCCTGGCGGTGCACGACGACCACCCCGCGCATCGGCGGCTGCGGTTACTCGGAGCGGACCTGGTCTTCAAGCTGCCGCTGGTCGGGTCGATCGCCCGCAAGACCGGAAACACCTTGGCCTGCAACGCTGATGCCGAACGTCTGCTGCAGACCGGTGAACTGGTCGGGGTCTACCCGGAGGGATTCAAGGGCGTCGGCAAGCCGTTCGCGGACCGGTACAAGCTGCAGCGTTTCGGCCGTGGTGGGTTCGTGAGTGCGGCTATCCGCACCGGCGTACCGATCATTCCGTGCTCGATCGTGGGCGCCGAGGAGATCTACCCGATGATCGGCAACCTGAAATCGCTGGCTCGCGTTCTGGGGATTCCCTACCTACCGGTGACACCGACATTCCCGTTACTGGGTCCGTTGGGGCTGATCCCGCTGCCGTCCAAGTGGCTGATCGAGTTCGGCGAGCCGATCCCGACCGCCCACCTGGGCACGGCCGCGGCTGATGACCCGATGCTGGTCTTCAACCTGACCGACGAGATCCGTGAAACCATCCAGCAGTCGCTCTACAGCCTGTTGATGCAACGTGGCTCGGTGTTCTCCTAGTCGCGTCGTTCTAGACCGGTCCTGCGTCGAGCGGATCCTGCACCCGCAGGCCCGGGAAGCGGGCGAACCCGCGGTCGCGGGTGACCCAGGTCGCCCCTTCGCACCGAAGCATCTAACATCACTGGTCCGCATCAACGTGCAACCCGGGCTTGGCGCGGCCCCGGATCAGTAGCGGTAGCGGCGCCGTACGGCGATTGCTCCGGCGATTGCTCCGGCCACCGCGCCGGCTGCCAGGGCGCTCGGCAGGCCCACCCGTGCGGCCTTGCGGCCGGTCCGGAAGTCGCGGATCTCCCAACCGCGCGCCCGGGCGAGCGCCTTGAGTTCGCCGTCCGGATTCACCGCCACCGGGCGGCCGACCATCGAGAGCATCGGTACGTCGTTCGCCGAGTCGCTGTAAGCCGCGCAACGCTTCAGATCCAGCCCTTCGCGTTCGGCCAACGCGCGGATCGCCACCGCCTTCGCCTCACCGTGCATCGGCTCGCCAACAAGACGACCGGTGTAGATCCCGTCCTTGATCTCCGACACGGTCCCCAGCGCGCCGGTGAGTCCCAGCCGCTGTGCGATCAACGAGGCCAACTCGATGGGTGTCGCCGTGATCAGCCAGACACGTTGTCCGACATCGAGATGCTGCTGAGCCAAGGCACGAGTGCCTGTCCAGATCCGGTCGGCCATCGATTCGTCGTAGATGTCCTCACCGGCACTCACGATCTCCTCGACCCTACGACCGGCGACAAAGGCAAGTGCGTTGTCCCGGACGGCGCGTAGGTCGTCGGGATCCTCGATCCCGGCGACCCGGAATTTCGCCTGTTGCCAGACGAACACGGCCACGTCACGGCTGGTGAAGTATTTGCGCGCGGCCAATCCCTTGGCGAAGTGATAGATGGACGCGCCCATCATCATCGTGTTGTCCACATCGAAGAACGCCGCGCCAGTGAGATCGGCCGGTACGTCGAGTGCGGCCTCCACTTCGGCGGCCGCAGCGGCGGCGTAGCCAGCCAGCTCAGCACGTTCCTCGCCGAGATCTCGGCGACCAACCCAGGGCAGTCGGGGCATCGCCGTCAGCCTATCCATGCAGTCGGCTCGCCAGCCCGCTCACCAGGGGTGGAGAGCCCTGGGGGTCAGCTGAGCGCCTGACTCAGCCGCCCAGACCGACGCAGATTCCACCGATGATGATGCCGGGGATCTCGATCCCCAGGAAGCCGATGAGCACGCAGGGGTCGCCCTCCTCCGGTCCGAATCCCGGAGGTTGCACCGGGGGATCGGTCGGAGCCCCCGGTCCCGAGGGCTCGGGCGGTAATGGGATGGGGATCGGAATGGGAAGTGGGATGGGGATCGGCAAGGGGCTCGGGCTCGGGCTGGGTTCAGGGCCGGGGCCGGGCGTCGGCCTCGGGGCTGGCTCCGGAGCCGGCGCCGGGATCCCCGCTGGGTCGGTGTTCCGGGTCGACGTGTCCGGCGCAACCGTGGGGGTCGAGGCGCCTGGATTGCTCGGTGTGCTTGTACCTCCGGATCCGCTGGTGGGCCGTGCGGCAGAGGGTGCGCCGGAGTCCTCGGATTCGGCGCACGGCCTACAGGGCAACGGGCCGAGATCATCCGAACTCACGGCCTGCGAGCACGCACAATTGATCGACTCGGCAAGGGTTTCCAGGCGCTGCACGACTCGCTGCAACAAATCCTTTGATTCATCCGCCTGCGGGCGGGCATCTTCGGGCATCCGCCCGGACATCCGGTCGAGGATCATGAACTGGTCGACTCCCCACTGACCGATGAACTGGAGAGTCGGAAGATCTGCTTGCTGCACGGCCACCGTGGTCAGCGCACTCGCACCGCCGGTGGTCTCAACGTCCATTGTTTCCATGGTGGCGATCAACAACTTCGCGATCGCAGCCCCGTCGGCATCCGCGGCCTGCACGCCGGAGCCGGTGACGCTCACATCGGAGGGTTCGTCCAGTAGCTGGACGATCTCCTCCATCCGAGTGCTGGCCAGGCTGAGCAGGACCCGGCCCTGGCCCTGCTCACTTCCGGCAAGGACAAGTCGGGCCTGTTCGGTTCCGCGTTTGAGGGCGTACAGGGTGTCGCCCGGTATCGCGGTCTGCGCGAACAGGGCGAGCACGCCCAGTGCGGCGACCAGGACGCTGAGTCCAGCCAGTCCGGCGACCACACGACGTCGCGGGGTGAGCCGCCGTATCCACGCCAAGGGCCCGGCCGAAGCGCCGATCTGGGCAGCGTGTCCCCCGGAATGCCGGGCTCGGTGGCGTCCTGCGTCGGCTGGGCAGGCTACCGGGCTGGGTCGGACGGCGGCCATGGCCACCAAGCGCTGACGCTGCCGGATCCGGGACAACTCGCTCGGCCCGACGTCGAAGTCCAAGGTGCGCAGAGCCGACACAACGGCTAGGAGGTCAGCGGTCTCGCCGCTCGCAGGCCGCTGTGCGAGGTGGTGGCCCTCCACGTGCTCAGCGAAACGTTCTACAGCTGACAACGGCGTGACTGACGGCCCGTCCGACCTCGACATGTCGATCCACCTCCCCCGATTCTTGCCTGTACAACGACATGCCTGACTGATCGGTTACGGGCTCTTGACAGATATTCCGGAATCTGAGTAAGCGGCCCATGCTCAGTGCAGCCCCTCAGGCAGCAGTTTGCCCAGCCGCCGAACGGCTCGATGCTGCAGGGCCTTGATAGCGCCGTCATTGCGCTCCATCGCCAGCGCCGTCTCACTGACCGAGAGGCCCTGCAGGAAGCGCAGCACGATGCACTCCTGTTGCTCCGGGCTGAGCTGCTTGACGCACAAGAGCAGCTCGGCATGGGTCAGATCGGCGATGACCGAGTCTTCGGGACCCTCGGTGACCTGATCTGCATCACGCATGTCGGCCGCGGTCACCTCGAGTTTGTACCGGCTCGACTTGATGTGGTCACGAATGATATTGCGCGCGATCGTGATCAGCCATGCGCCGACATCACGGCCCTGGAAGCTGACGCTGTCGATCCGACGCAGTGCACGGGTGAAGGTCTCGCTTGCGAAGTCCTCGGCAAGGTACCGGTCGCGAACGCGGAAGAAGATATAGCGGAACACCATGTCGACGTAGGCGTCGTAGATGAGTCCGAACGCCTCGGCGTTACCCTCCTGCACCTGCTGGACCAAGGCCCAGACAGCACCTGGTTCGCCCGGCGGGCAGTCGCCGTCCGGCGCAGCGTCCCGGGCGTGGGTCGTCAGCTGGACAGGGCCATTGTGGTGCCTTCCCGCGTCAATGGCCGAGCCTCCTCATCGCATCGAGCCGGGCCCGGATCAAGCGCGGCTTGCCGCCGCGTACGAAACGTACTCACCCTTCGCGCTGGTGCCATGAATTGTCGCCGATTCGAGATCACGCTCCTCGAAACTGCGGTTGACCCCGCGTCGGGCCTAGGGTTACCCGACCGTGGGCATCGTGGGTCCGCGTGACGACATCGTCGGCCAGGGAGGACGAAGCGCTGATGCCCGAGTTCGGGGACAACGTCGCCGACCTCGTACGCGACAACGTCGCCGACCTCGTAGGCGCAGCCGCCCGACGAGCCCCGCACCGGCTGGCCCTGGCGGCCGATCCGACCAGCCGGCTGCGCGTGGGGCAGGCAGCCAGTCTCACCTGGGCCGAGCTGGACGATCGGGTGGACGCGGTTGCCGGTGCGTTGGCCGCACGTGGGCTGCGCTTCGGTGACCGGGTGGCGCTGCGGATGGCGAACACGCTGATTTTCCCAGTGGCCTACTTCGCGATCCTGCGTGCGGGGTTGGTCGTCGTTCCGGTCAACCCCGCCTACACCGCCCGGGAACTCGGCCACATCCTGTCCGACTCCGGAGCACGTCTGATGATCACCGGACCCGAGCTCGCGGAGCCGGTCGGCCTGGAGCACGCCGCGTACCCGCAGGAGATGGAGTTGCTCGTCGGCCTACCGGCCCAGGACCGGAGAACGGATGTCGAGTTCGAGCCGGTGGGTGGTGGCGAGGACCTCGCCGTGCTGATGTACACCAGCGGCACCACAGGTCTGCCCAAGGGGGCGATGCTCCCGCATCGCGCCCTGTTGGCCAATCTCGACCAATGTTCGATGCTGCGGCCCCTGCCGATGACTGGGGCTGACGTTGTACTCCTCGCCCTTCCGTTTTTCCATGTCTATGGCCTGAATGCCGCACTCGGGATGTTGGCTCGCACCGGCGCCACCGGCGTCCTCATGGAGCGCTTCGACGTAGCGGCGAGCCTGGCGGTCATGGCCGATCAGCGCGTGACCAATGTCCCGGGGGCCCCGCCGATGTATGTGTCCTGGTTGGCTCAGGCCGATCGTGGACAGCTCGCTCGAGCCTTCGCCGACGTGCGGCTGGCCACCTCCGGAGCAGCCCCGCTGCCGGCCGATGCCCTCGAAGCGATGCGCGAGCTCGGTGTGCAGGTGCACGAGGGTTACGGCTTGACCGAGACCGCTCCGGTGCTGACCTCCAGCCTCGCCACCGGACGGATCAAGGCCGGTTCCATCGGTCAAGCCATTCCCGGCGTGGGACTGCGGCTCGGCGAGGAGGCCCGTCAACCCGACGGCGACCCGACGGCCGGGGCCGACCCCGACGATCCCTTTGACGATCCCGAGGGGGAAGAGGGCGCGACTGGGGAGATCATCGTCCGCGGCGACAACCTCTTTCTCGGCTACTGGCCCGACGCGTCCGGAGGACCGGAGGCCGACGGCTGGTTCCCGACCGGGGACGTGGCCTACCGCGACTCCGACGGCGACCTGCATCTCGTCGACCGCCGCCGGGATCTGATCCTGGTGAGCGGCTTCAACGTCTACCCGCGCGAGGTCGAACTCGTGCTGGCCGGTCACCAGCAGATCGACGAGGCGGCCGTCCTGGGCGTGCAGAATCCGGCGACCGGAGAAGGAGTCCGGGCAATCGTGGTGCTCTCCGAAGGTGCCGAGCTGACCGAGGCTGATGTACGCACGTACGCGGCCGCCCAGCTGGCGCGGTTCAAGTGCCCGACCTCGGTCGAGATCGTGGACCAGCTGCCGCACTCGGTCACCGGAAAGGTCAGCAAGGCGCGGCTGCGCGAACTCGGCTTCGCCGACATCCGGGCCACGTGAGCGGCTCCCGGGTACACCTGTACTCCCGCACGAACTGCCATCTCTGCGAGGTGGCCCGCGCTGACCTCGAACGGATCTGCGGCGAGCTGGCGGTCGCGTTCGAGCAGATCGATGTCGATACCGATCCAGCACTTCGGGCGGATTACGGGGACCGGGTGCCGGTGATCTTCGTGGACGGCCAGGAGCACGGCTACTTCCGGGTGGAGGAGGACCGCCTGCGCGCTGCCTTGCGGTGAGCTGGCCGGCCTTGCGCCGACTGAGCGCAACCTGCGTGCACTGCTCGCCTCCGCGCTCGTTCCTCGCTGTCGGCTTCGGGGTCACTGCTCGCCTCCGCGCTCGTTCCTCGCTGTCGACTTTGTTCTTACGTTCACAAGCGGTTACCGTGGGGGTCCGATCCCGCTATTAGCACAGGAGTTTCCGTGAGTGAGCGTCGGCCCGGGGAGATTCCCGAGGCGACTGTGGCCCGTCTGGCCGTCTACTTACGAGTCCTGACTGGTCTGGTGGATGCGAGCACGGTCATGGTGTCCTCGGAGGAACTCGCCACGATCGCCGGGGTCAACTCCGCGAAGCTGCGCAAGGATCTGTCCTATCTCGGCTCGATCGGCACCCGCGGCGTGGGCTATGACGTCACGCTGCTGCGGGAGAAGATCGCCAGCTCGCTGGGCTTGACCCAGCGGCGTACCTGCGTCCTGGTCGGGATCGGAAACCTCGGCCACGCCCTGGCCGGTTATCCCGGTTTCTCTTCACGCGGCTTCACCTTCGTCGGCTATTTCGACGTCGATCCGGGCCGCGTGGGCGACCCGATCGCCGACGGCCAGATCAGCGACATCTCCGAGCTCGAGTCCATCGTGGAATCCAACCGCGTCTCGATTGGCGTGATCACCACCCCGGCCGAGGCCGCCCAGGCCGTCTGTGACCGGCTCGTCGACGCCGGAGTCACCAGCATCCTGAACTTCGCGCCGTCGGTGCTCACCGTTCCCGGCAACGTCGATGTCCGAAAGGTCGACCTCTCCGCCGAGCTGCAGATCCTGTCCTTCCACGAGCACCGCAAGAGCTTCGGCCTTGGCGATGGCGATGGCGATGGCGATAGCGATGGCGATGGCGATGGCCATGGCCTCGTGGAATCGGTGGGCTAGCGCCATGTCTTTGTTGGTCGTCGGTGTCTCGCACCGCAGTGCACCGCTGCACATCGTCGAGCGGGCCACCGTCCCCCGAGAAGGTGTGGCCGGTCTGCTCCGTGCGGTTCAGGCCGCCGAGCCGGTCAGTGAGGCCCTGCTGCTGTCCACCTGCAACCGGGTGGAGGTCTACGCCGAGGTCAACCGTTTCCATGCCGCGGTCACCGAGATCGGCCGGCTGCTGGCCGAGCAGGTCGGGCTAGAGCTCGCCGAACTGGCCGACCACTTGTACGTGCACTACGACGAGCCCGCCGTCTCCCATCTGTTCGATGTCGCCGCCGGTCTGGACTCCATGGTGGTCGGTGAGACCCAGGTGCTCGGTCAACTGCGCGCCGCCTACGGGCTGGCCCAGGCCGAAGGCACCATCGGGCGCCGCCTGCATGCAGTGGTCCAGCGCGCTCTTCGTACGGGGCGGCGCGTTCAGGCCGAGACCGGGATCGCTCTGGCCGGTGCGTCACTGGTCAGCGTCGCCCTGGATGAAGCCGAAGGTCTGCTCAGCCCGCTGTCCGAGGCCCGCACCCTCGTCGTGGGCGCCGGTGCGATGGGCTCGTTGGCCGGCGCGAGCCTGCGCCGACGTGGGGTCACAGCCATCACGGTGACCAGCCGGACCCGGGAGCATGCCGCGAGACTCGCAGCCACCCTCGAGGCCGAGAGCGCCGATCTGGACACTCTGGGCACGCAGATCGCTGCCGCCGACCTGGTGGTGAGCTGTACGGGCGCAGCCGGAACCGTTCTGGACACCGCGCTCGTGGCCGCGGCGCTCGCCGACCGTGCCCACCGTCGGCTGGTCATTCTCGACCTCGCCCTACCCCGTGACGTCGCCCTCGGCGTCGGACACCTGGACCGCGTGGACCTGCTGGACCTCGCGCGGCTACAGGCCCTTACCCAGCTCGAGCCCGACGACCGCGACCTGTTCGACTCGCGGGCGATCGTGACCGCCGAGGTGGCCGGGCTGCTCGCCGAGCAACGCGCTGATGAGGTGACACCCCTCATCTCGGCGCTGCGCGGCCGGGCCCGCGAAGTGGTCGACAGTGAACTGCGCAGGGTTGCCGGGCGACTGCCCAGCCTCGACCCGACCGAGCTCGACGCCGTCGAGAACGCGCTGCGCCGGGTCGCCGACAAGCTGCTGCACCAGCCGACCGTACGGATCAAGGAACTCGTCGCCGGTCCGGCCGGAGCTTCCTACACTCCGGTGCTGCGGGCACTGCTCGGCCTCGACGCGCAAGCCGTCGATCTCGCCCAAGCCCTGTCGGTGGACGCCTCGCTGCCAGACCAGGACCGGCCGGAGTCGCTGTCGGCGATCCTGGCGGAGTACCGGTCATGACTTCTACCGACGACTCGGTAATCCGGCTGGGTACCCGGCCGAGCCGGTTGGCCAAGATCCAGGCCACCCAGGTGGCGGACTGGGTCCGCGCGCACAGCGGTCGCGAGGTGATGCTGATCGAGATCAGCACGCCAGGTGATGCCAGCAGCGCGCCGATCAGCGAGTTCTCCACCGTGGGTGTCTTCGTGTCGAGTCTGCGCGCCGCGCTGCTTCGCGGCGACATCGATGTCGCCGTGCACTCGTACAAGGATCTGCCGACCGCCCCGCACCCCGGCTTGACGATCGCCGCCGTACCGACCCGCGAAGATCCGCGAGATGTCTTGGTGGCCAGAGCCGGACAGAATCTGCTGGAGCTGGTTCCAGGATCGCGGGTCGGGACCGGATCGCCGCGCCGCACCGCGCAGCTCAACGCGTTGCAACTGGGGCTGGACGTGGTCGGTATCCGGGGAAACGTCGACACCCGGCTGTCGGCTGTGGCATCGGGTGTCGTCGACGCGGTCGTGGTGGCCCGCGCGGGCCTGGCCCGGCTGGGCCGCCTGGAAGGGGTGACCAAGAACCTCGAACCCATCCAAATCCTTCCCACTCCCGCCCAAGGCGCCCT
>JBPCOF010000101.1:0-4403 GCA_051000515.1 Geodermatophilaceae bacterium | reverse complement strand
CTCTCCAAACGATGAGCCGGCACCGATCAGCCGGCTTGGGTAGCGGTCCGACCCGGACCCGGGACGAGCGACATGTGCCAGTACTGCCAACTGGCCGAGGGCGATCCCGGCGTCGGTGGGAGGCACGCGATGGTGGCGCAGCACGGTGAAGCCGTCCCGGTTCAGTGCGCTCGCGCAGCCCGAGGACAGGATCGTGTTGACGAACACCCCGCCGGACAGGGCAACCGTCTGGATCCCGGTCGCCTCCCGGACCTGTCGGCAGACGATCGTGACGAGGTCGATGACCGCGCGGTGGAAGCGCGCCCCGATGACGCCGCCGTCGACCTCGGCCAGCTTGTCGCACGCGGCGGCCGCGATGACCGGGCCGGCGTCGACCTCGACCGGGCCGGCGTTCGGTCCCGAATCGTCCCGGGCTGACGTGACCCCGAACTCGTACGCGCCCCAGTCCGCATCCATCAGGGCACGCGCCGCGCCCTCGAGTTCGATTGCTGCTTGCGCCTCGTAGTCGACCCGTTGGCAGATCCCCGCGATGGATGCGACCGCGTCGAACAGGCGCCCCATGCTCGAGGTCGGTACACAACCGAACCCGGATTCCAGCTGTCGCCTGAGGATGACCAGTTCATCGGCCGCGCACGCTGCGACGCTGGGCAGCAACGGATTCCAGTCGACCCCGGCGGCGACCAGGTGGGAGAGCGCCATCCGGCACGGATTGCGTACGCCGGCGTCCCCGCCGGGCAGCCAGACGTTCCCCACATGCGCGACCCGGCGGAATTCGCGATAGTCGGCGACCAGGAATTCCCCGCCCCAGACCGCCCCGTCCTCGCCGTACCCGGTCCCGTCGAAGGCCACACCGATCACCGGCGTGGCGCCGTCATGGCCGTGCTCGGCCATCGCCGAGGCGATGTGTGCGTGGTGGTGCTGAACCTCGACGACCGGACGTCCGGCGGCGTGCCGGTGCGCCCATTGCCGGGATCGGTAGGAGGGGTGTCGATCGGTGGCGATCGCCGCCGGGCGAACCCCGGTGATCATCTCGAGGTGCCGCTCGGCGGACTCGAACGCCTGCAACGTGGCCAGGTCGTCCATGTCGCCGACGTGCGCCGAGAGCCACGCGTAGCGCCCCTCGGCCAGGCAGAACGTGTTCTTGAGGTCGCCACCGGTGGCCAGCGCCGCCGGCGCGTCGAAGCCGAGCGGGATCGGGAGCGGGGCGTATCCGCGCGAGCGGCGGACGGGCAGTTCCGCGCCGTCGAGCACCCGGACCACCGAGTCGTCGCAGGGCACCTGGATCGGCCGGTCGTGGACCAGCCAGGCGTCGGCCAGGCCATTCAGCCGGACCAGCGCATCGTCGTCCTCGGTCACGATCGGCTCGCCGGCCAGGTTGCCGCTGGTCATGACCAGCGCCCTCGGGCCGGGCGGGTCGCCCGGCGAGCCGAACAGCAGGTGGTGCAGCGGGGAGTACGGGAGGAACAAGCCCAGGTCCGGGCTTCCTGGTGCGACTGCCTCGCAGAGGCCAAGCGCATCCGGGTACGGCGGATACGTCCGCCGCGAAACCAGGACGATCGGCCGTCGCGGACCGGTCAGGAGCGCGGCGCTCGCGTCATCGACGTGTGCCACCGCTGTCGCTGCGGCAAGTGATTCGACCATCACCGCGAACGGCTTGTCGCCGCGTCCCTTGCGCTTTCGCAGCGTCTGTACGGCCGTCTCGTCCGTCGCGTCGCAGGCCAGGTGATAGCCGCCGATCCCCTTCACTGCCAGCACGGCACCGCCGAGCAGCAGTCGGCGCGCCTCGGCCATCGCCGCGTCCTCCCAGGTGGGCTCGACTCCGGGTCTGACCAGCCGCAGCCGGGGACCACAGTCCGGGCAACAGATCGGCTGAGCATGGAAGCGGCGGTCGTCCGGGTCCGCGTACTCCACGGCGCAGGCATCGCACATGGGGAAGCCAGCCATCGTGGTGTCGTGCCGGTCGTAGGGCAGGTCGGTGATGATCGTGAACCGCGGGCCACAGTTCGTACAGGTGACGAACGGGTTCCGATGCCGACGGCCGGCCGGGTCAGTCAGGTCGGTGAGGCACTCGGCGCAGGTGGCGACGTCCGGAGACACCATCGTCCGGCCGAGGCCTGCGGCCGAGGCCTCGATGAGGAACTCGGTGCCGCCGCGGACCGGCATAGGGGCGGACGCGATCGCCTCGACCACCGCCAGCGGCGGCGCGTCGGTCCCCACCCGACGGACGAAGTCAGCGATGCCAGCAGGTGGGCCCTCGACCTCGGCGACCACACCGGCCGAGGTGTTGCCCACCGAGCCGCAGAGCCCGAGTTCGCGGGCAAGCGCGTACACGAAGGGCCGGAATCCGACTCCCTGCACGACGCCGCGGACCACGATTCGGCGGCGCTCGCGGTCCGAGGCCGGGTCGGCGGCTCGAGCAGCGGAGGCTTCGGCTTGGGCACCCATCCGCTTCACCGCTCCCGTTGCTCGGCTCAGGTTGTCCCGAGATCCGAGATTCAGTAAAGACCCGACTCCCTGATTTGGGAAGCCTGTGGGATGATGTGTTTGGCGGAGGTGGATCCGATGGCCGGTGGCACGGGGATGTTCGTGCGGTACGCCTACCCGCCCAACGAGCGCGGCTACTGCGGACCCAGCGACACCGGTGCACTGCTCGAGTACGGGCGGTCCGGTGCTGCGGACACCGAATTCAGCGCTGTGGCGCAGGCCTTTACCGGCGCCTGGCCCTATCTCGAGCTGATCGCCGCCGCCGCTGGCATCCCGGACCCGCTCGATGCCCGTGTCGTCGAGGCGTATTGGATCGGCAACGACTTGCTCGACCAGGTCAGCCCCACCGCCCTGGGTACCACCATGGCGGGTCTGTTTCGGCGCAGCGTGGGGCAGTTCAGCAAGCTGGCTCTCGGCGGTGTGACCAACGGACTGGCTCACCACAGCTTTCACGTGTTCTGCATCTACCCCTGGGTTGGGCTGCTGGGCAACGAGCGCATGCACTCCCACGCACTCAACATTCTGGACAAGTGCCGCATCCGAGCGGCCCAGGTCGTCGAGCTCTCAGCCGGACGGGTCACCGTGGAGTCGCAGCCACTGATCTACGACGGAGGGCGGCTTGCCCTCGGTCCGGCCGTACGTGACGTGACGAACGGCTCGGTCACGAACGGCGCCGTGACGAACGATGCGGCAGACGGGGCCGGGCGAGTCGATGATCTCGCTGTCGGTGACTGGGTAGCCGTGCACTGGGACTGGATCTGCGACCGGCTCACTGAAGGACAGATGGACGCGCTGCGCCGGTACACGACGCACCATCTGGAGATCGTCAACGACCGGACCGCCTCCGGCGTGAGCGGGACACCGGATTGACGACTCGGGCCGGCTGAAGCGCGCGACACCGGGTGCGGCCACGTAGGCGCAGTCAGGGGGCAGCGTTGTCGGCGGGATCACCTGACCCACCGCCGGCGTCCGACACACTGCCGGCCGGGTACGGGCCGAGGATCCAGCTCGTGGCCGCCGTGGGCCGGCTGTCGGCGCCGGCCTCAGTGGCATCGACCCGACCGGATGAGGCAGTTGCGATGTCCAGCCCCTCGACGTCTTGCGCGGCGCGGCTCGCTAGATCATTCGACGGTCGGCGGCCGGGCCGATCGTCGATCCGATAGGTCCGTGGCCCGAGTGAGTTCTCGGGCTGCCAGTTGGCCGGATCGTCGGTGAGACCGAGCAGGTAGGTGACCGTGCAATCCAGCGCGGCTGCGAACTCCGGGAGCTTCGCCGCATCAATGCCGGCACCGTGCTCGAGGCTGGACAGCGCCTTGTTCGTCGTGGTGACCCCGTACGCCGCGAGCCGCCGTACGACCTGCTGTTGGGTCAGCCCCAGCGAACGCCGCCGATCCCGCAACCGCATGCTGAGGACAAGGAACCGGTCCGGTGCCGACGGGACCTGACGCTGCGACCCGATCGCCATGGACTACCTCCTGCCTGATCTTCCCCGAAGACGCGGTCCGGGCCAGTGTCGAGTGGCCGAGTTCGCACGTCAAACGGGGGTGACTCACTCCAGTGGTGGCATCCCGGCCAGCGCGGAGTCCATGTCGGCCAGCGGGTGGATGGTGTAGCGGGCGAAGTTGAAGACCGGCGCCCGCCCGAGCAGGCGCTCGAATTCCTCATGCGACTCGACCTGGTAGATCCACGCGCCGCCGTGTTGGCCCACGACGTGATACCGGGCGATCAGCTTGCCCTCGCGCTCGAGCCGGGCGCCGTAGGTCGGCATATCGCCGACTGCCCCCACCATCTCTCGCGAGAGCAAGGCCAGATCGAGTCGCCAGAGCACCAAGAACTTCACTGCCGCCACTCCATGCCGAGAGAGACTACGAGCGGCAGGCCACCAACTGGGACGGGGCTCCGACGCGCGGTCGATCACG
>JBPCOF010000088.1:0-4669 GCA_051000515.1 Geodermatophilaceae bacterium | reverse complement strand
GACATCTGCTCTTCGGCGACTTCCAGTTCGCCATCGCCCTGTCCCTCGTCATTGGAGCCATACCTGGCGTGATCGCGGGTTCGCTGGTCTCGGCGAAGGCGCCGGGCGGAATCGTGCGCCGCGCCCTAGCGCTGATCCTGTTGGCCTCGGCGCTGAAACTGCTGGAGGTATCCAACGCATGGACGGTCGCGATTCTCCTAGCCGTCGTCCTGGTCGCGCCACCACTGTGGATGGTCGTGCGGCGACGCTATGGATTTCCGGCGCTGAACCGCCGGGTACGAGAACCCGCCGATGCAAAGCGAGAGTCGTGACCTCGGGCTAACCTTCGCGCGTGATCACGGGCCAGCTGAAGAGCAAGATCGACAAGATCTGGGATGCCTTCTGGTCTGGCGGCATCTCCAACCCACTGGAGGTCATCGAACAGATCACCTACCTGCTTTTCATTCGGCGCCTGGATGACCTGCACACGCTGGCTGAGAAGAAAGCAAACCGGGTCGGTGGTCCGATCGAGAGTCCGGTGTTCAAGCCGGGTCAGAACAATCTGCGGTGGTCGCACTTCAAGAGCCTCGAACCAGCGGTGATGCACAAGGTGGTCGGCGAGCAGGTCTTCCCTTTCCTGAAGGAACTCGGGGGAGATGGCTCGACGTACTCCGGTCATATGAAGGACGCCCGCTTCACGATCCCGACGCCGCAACTGCTATCGCGCGTCGTCGACATGCTCGATGACGTACCGATGCAGGACCGGGACACCAACGGTGACCTGTACGAGTACATGCTCAGCAAGATCGCCTCAGCCGGGCAGAACGGTCAGTTCCGCACGCCACGACACATCATCGCGCTGATGGTGGAGATGATGGCTCCAACGCCGACCGATGAGATTTGCGACCCCGCTTGCGGTACGGCCGGATTTCCGGTGGCGGGAGGAGAATACGTCCGTCGTACCCACACGACCGTGATGAGCAACGCGCAGCAGCGCAAGCACTTCCACCACAGCATGTTTCACGGCTATGACTTCGACTCGACCATGCTCCGGATCGGCAGCATGAACATGCTGCTGCACGGTGTCGAGGGCCCGGACATCCGCTACCGCGACTCACTGTCGGAGGGTGCAAGCGGCGACGAAGGTGCCTACTCGCTGGTGTTGGCCAACCCTCCGTTCGCCGGGAGCCTCGACTACGAGTCGACGTCGAAGGATTTGCAGCGGGTCGTCAAGCCCAAGAAGACCGAGCTGCTCTTCCTCGCCCTGTTCCTCAAGTTGCTCAAGCCCGGCGGTCGCGCAGCAGTCATCGTCCCGGACGGCGTGCTGTTCGGATCCAGCAAGGCACACAAGGAGTTGCGCCGAATCCTGGTCGAGGACCAGAAGCTTGACGCGGTCGTCAAGCTTCCCTCGGGCGCGTTCCGGCCATACGCCGGTGTGTCGACGGCGATCCTGTTCTTCACCAAGACCAACAGTGGTGGCACCGACAGCGTCTGGTTCTACGACATCCAGGCTGACGGCTGGAGCCTGGACGACAAGCGCTCCCCGCTGCTCTCCGATGATCGCCTCGGGCCGGTACCCGCGACGGCGCTGAGCGGCGACGAGCACGCCAAGAACAACCTGCCAGACGCCTTGGCCCGCTGGGCCGAGCGCGATGGCGACGAACTGAAGCGGGAGCGCACCGAGCGGAGCTTCTCCGTGCCCAAGGCCGACCAATGCGTTCAAGGCCCACCTACCGGCCGCGGCCACGGTCAATCTGGTCACCGAGAAGGGCACCGACGGGCGAGTGTTCGTCTCGACGTACCCGACGATGATGGCGCTGATCAACGACACGGATGGCGGTCTGCGGCGGTTTGGCCCTTGCTATTTCGATCTGGTCGTCATCGACGAGGCGCATCGGTCGGTCTACCAGAAATACCGTGCCATCTTCGACTACTTCGACTCGCTGCTCGTCGGGCTCACCGCGACACCCAGGGACGAGGTCGACCACAACACCTACAGCCTGTTCAACCTGGAAGACGGCGTACCGACCGATGCGTACAGCCTCGACGAGGCCGTGGCCGAGGGCTACCTCGTGCCCCCGGGTCGCGGTATCGGTGCCGCTGAAGTTCGTCCGTCAGGGAATCCGGTACGACGAGTTGTCCGAGGATGAGAAGGACGAGTGGGACTCTCTCGAATGGTCCGAGGACGGCGACGTCCCGGACATGGTCGGCGCCGAAGAGCTCAACAAGTGGCTGTTCAACGCCGACACCGTCGACAAGGCGCTATCGACGCTGATGACGAACGGGCACCGAGTGGCCGGTGGTGACCGGATCGGCAAGACGATCATCTTCGCCAAGAACACCGACCACGCCCAGTTCATCGCGCAGCGGTTCGACCTCGCCTACCCCGAGCACGCGGGCCACCTGGCCCGAGTCATCACGTACCGGACTGAGTACGCCCAGTCGCTGATCGATGGCTTCTCGGTCCGGGACAAGGCACCGCACATCGCGATCTCCGTCGACATGCTCGACACCGGCATCGACGTACCCGAAATCGTCAACCTCGTGTTCTTCAAGCTGGTGCGCTCCAAGACGAAGTTCTGGCAGATGATCGGCCGGGGCACGCGGCTGTGCTTCGACCTGTACGCGCGGGGCGGGGACAAGAAGAACTTCTACGTGTTCGACTTCTGCCAGAACCTCGAATTTTTCAACCAGTCCGGGGCTACCTCTGAGGGGTCGCTGCAGAAGTCGCTCGGGCAGCGATTGTTCGAGGCCCGACTGGGGCTGGTGACCGGACTGGACCTGCTCGCCGGCGACGAGGACGCTGACGCAGGCCCCGACCCTGACGGTACGAAGTCCGAGCACGGACTTCGGACGAACACGGCTGCCCACCTTCACAGGCTCGTCCAGGGCATGAACCTCGACAACTTCGTCGTACGCCCGGAGCGCCGCTGGGTCGAGGCGTACGCCGACTGGGAACCGTGGCGACACCTGACGCGGGAGGCCGCATCGGACGTCGCCGAGCACCTGGCCGCGTTGCCCTCGACACTGCGCGATGACGACGAGCAGGCCAAGCGGTTCGACCTGCTGGTGCTCCGGATCCAGCTCGCGATGCTCGACGGAGATCACATGCTGGCCGAGAGACTCCGCCAGCAGGTTCAGGAGATCGCGTCGGCGTTGCTCAGCCAGACGGCCATCCCATCAGTGGCGGCCCAGCAGCAACTGCTGGACGAAGTGGCCGGCGACGAGTGGTGGATCGATGTCACGCTGCCGATGCTGGAACTGGCGCGCCGGCGGATTCGTGGTCTCGTGCGGTTTGTCGAGAAATCCAAGCGCGCCATCGTCTACACCGACTTCGCGGACGAACTCGGCGAGGGCAAGGTTGTCAATCTCACCGGTATCAGCGTCGGCACCAACTACGAGCGCTTCCTAGCCAAGGCACGCGCCTACCTTCGAGACCACGAGGACCACGTGACGCTGCAGCGGCTGCGCCGCAACAAGCAACTGACCCCTGCAGACCTCACGGCGCTTGAGCGCATGCTCCTAGAAAGCGGTGCGGGTGAGGAGGCGGACATCGCCCGCGCCGCGGAGGACGCACACGGATTGGGGCTCTTTGTCCGCTCGCTCGTCGGCCTCGACCGCGAGGCGGCGACGGAGGCTTTCTCGGAGTTCCTTGCAGACACCGCGTTCACCGTCGATCAAATCCGCTTCGTGAACCTCATCGTCGAACATCTGACCGACAACGGTGTGATGGAGGCTCGGCGACTGTACGAGTCCCCGTTCACCGATCATGCCCCGCACGGTCCCGACATGATCTTTCCTGATGACGTTCTCGATGGCCTCATCCTCACTCTCGATTCGGTTCGGGCGCACGCGCTCCCGACGGCTACGGTCGCTTAGTCATCGAGTGAGGCGGAGCCAGGGTTCGTGACACGGACTGGCGCTGGCATCTTCTGGTGTTGCTTGGAACGCGGCAGCAACGCGTGGGTTCGGAGCGGGCTGGCCTTGGTTGGTCGGGTCGCAGCTGAGACGTCAATTTGCTGACCACTCTCCTTGTGAAACCTGTTGCACTGTCGGCAGTTTCGAGTATGATTCGAACATACGTGCGAAAGGGTGGATTCCGGAGGTGAGCGGCATGGACGGCGAGACCGGCGATCGGCTGCTTCCCGGAGCCGACCATCTGGAGCCGGCGTTCCCGGCCGAGTGGGTCGCGATGGACCAAGCCGAGTACGCCGCCCGGTTCCTCGACCCACCGGACTGGATCCTGGACGCCGCACCCGAGGACGACCTGCCCGAACACATCCGGACCGCGTGGCAGGAGGCTGAGGCCGAGCAGATGATCCGGGCCAAACGACCACCCGACCCGCTGAGCGACCCACCCGGCCCGCGGCTGGCTGCCTACCTCGCCGAGCCGGCCGCCGGTGAGCTGGGTGACGCCGGGCTGATCGACCGGATCACCGGCCTGGACCGGCAGGCCGCCTGGGCCGCTGCGGGTCAGTTGCGGGCGATTGCCGAACTGGCCAAACGCCGGGTCACTGACCTGCGGTCGGCGGAGTTGGGGGTCTTCGTCGACGAACTGGCCCTTGCGTTGACCTGCACTAGGTATGCCGCCTGGGCCCGGCTGCACACCGCGCTGGATCTGGTCGACCGGCTGCCCGACACCCTGGCCGCGCTCGGTGATGGGCGAATCTGTGTGGCCCGGGCGCGGGTG
>JBPCOF010000006.1:0-7411 GCA_051000515.1 Geodermatophilaceae bacterium | reverse complement strand
CGAGAAACGCAGCCGATGCAGGGCGTCCTCGATCACTCGGCGATCGGTGGCGAAGATCGAGCCGGTCAGTGCGTACGGCGCGATGTCGGCGGCCTGGTCGACGACGCCGTCGTAGTCGGCATCGGCGTAGACATGGACGGCGAGGAAGGGCCCGAAGTACTCCTTGGTGAAGACCTCGTGAGTGGGATCGTCGCTCGTGACCACGGTCGGCCGGATGAAGAATCCTTCGGAGTCATCGGCGCTGCCACCGGCGAGCACGGCCAGCGCGGGATCTGTCCCGGCCATCTCCAGAACGCCGGACAGCCGGTCGTAGGAGCGCCGATCGATGACCGCCCCACCGAAGTTCGTGAAATCCGCGGGGTCACCGTAGGTCAGCGAACCGGTCACGTCGGCGAGCTCGTCCCGTACGCCGGCCTCCCACAAGGAGCGTGGAACGTAGGCCCGCGAGGCAGCCGAGCACTTCTGTCCCTGGTACTCGAACGCCCCGCGGACCAGCGCCGTGACCAGGCCTGCGGCGTCGGCACCCGGGTGGGCGATGACGAAGTCCTTGCCTCCGGTCTCGCCGACCAGCCGAGGGTAGGACCGGTACTGGTCGATCGCGTTGCCGACGGTGCGCCAGAGATGTTGAAAGGTGGGCGTGCTCCCGGTGAAGTGGATCCCGGCCAAGTCCCGATGGGTGAGTGCGACCTCGCTGATCGCCGTACCGTCGCCGGTGACCAGATTGATCACGCCGGGCGGCAGTCCCGCCGCTTCGAGCAACCGCATGGTGAAGTGCGCGGACAGCTGTTGCGTGGGCGAGGGCTTCCAGATGACGGTGTTGCCCATCAGCGCGGGTGCGGTCGGCAGGTTGCCCGCGATCGCGGTGAAGTTGAACGGGGTGATGGCCAGGACGAAGCCCTCCAGCGGGCGGTAGTCCGAGCGATTCCATACTCCCTTGGCCGATTGCGGCTGCCCGCCCAGGATCTCGTGGGCGAAGCTGACGTTGAACCGCAGGAAGTCGATCAACTCGCACGCCGCGTCGATCTCGGCCTGGATGACGGTCTTGCTCTGACCGAGCATCGTGGCCGCGTTCAGCCGGGGTCGCCATGGGCCGGACAGCAGATCGGCTGCGCGCAGAAACACCGAGGCCCGTTCCTCGAACGGCAATTCGCGCCACATCGGAGCTGCGGCGAGTGCGCCGTCGATAGCTGCCTGTACGTCGGACGCGACCGCGTTGGCCGTACAGCCCAGAACGTGGGAGTGCCGTTGCGGGCTGAGCACATTGATCGCCTCGCCACCGGCCATCCGTTGCTTTCCGGCGATCGTCATGGTCAGTTCCGTGGTCTGCGAGCCCAGATCCTTGAGCGCGGCTTCGATCCCGGCACGTTCAGGAGATCCCGGCGTGTAGTCGAGGATCGGTTCGTTGACGGGACGGGGCAGGGTGGAGATGGCATCCATGCCTCCAGCTTCCCAGCCTTCGCGGTTGTGCGCACAACCGCGAGGGAGGTGGCTGGGTCGCGGGGTCAGAGGAGTTCGAGAAGCGGGCCCAGTTCCTGGGTGGCATACCAGCCGAGTTCATGCGCCTCGGCTTCGTCCACGACGAACTGCGCATCCTCGCTGCCCAGGTCAGCCTCGATGACGACCGCTGTCGCTGCGGCAACGGCGGGCTCAGCGTCGGGACCGTCGACGTGCAGGCTGACCACCTGGGCCAGTCCCAACTCGCCAACCAGCCGCACCGAGCCCCGGCCCGAGCCCATATCCGGCGCAACCGAGGAATCGGCAACCTCTGCGGCGATGACCACTCGTCGGCGTGCTGCGCTGGGATCGGCGTCGACCATCCGCAGGGACAGCCGGGCCGCTTCGAGCAGAGCCGCGTATTCCAGCTCTTCGGTGTCGTCGTCGACATACCACTCCCGCAGTTCGCTGGTCAGCGCCGTGGCCGCCCGCGGACCGGGCAGCAGTTCCTCATCTCGCAACTCAGTCAGTTCGCTGGTGGTCGACGGAACGTAGATGCGCATCAACCGCTCCCCCTAGCAGTGGCGCTCAGTTGCTCACCGGCACTGCGCAAAGCGACGTCGAGGACCGTACGGCGGCGGCGATGATCCATCAGATTCGCACCCATGGCGGTGAGGTCGGCTGGGCCGGGACAGAGCAAGCGGACCGGAGTGTCAGTGGCCTCCACTTGGGCGATCTCACGCAACACCCGCTTGCTCGTCAACCGTCGCCAGCGCCGCTCCAACTTTGCGATCGGCGAGCGTGGTCGGTCGTAACGCCGCGAGACCATCGGCGCGATCACCACGACTTCCTCGAGACCGGCCCCGGCCAGTAGATCGACGCTGGCACTCGACAGTGCTCCACCGTCCACATAGGAGTGTCGACCGATCCGCACTGGGTGATACCAGCCGGGGATGGAACAGGATGCCTGCACGGCCTGACTCAACCGAGCGGGCGACGAGCCAGGACGACCGAACACCTCGCGGTTGCCGGTCACATAGTCCATCGCCACGATCCAGGTGTCTCGATCGGGCCAGTCCTCGACTCCGTCGCTCAGTCGGTCAAGCATCCGCTCGAGGGGGCTGAGACTGGCCTGCCCTCGCGGCAGCATGCCACTCATCGCGGCCAGCGGGGGAACGCGACCGGGATGCTGGAGGACTGACAGCAGCAGCCCCGGTGACCCCAGTCCCAGCCGTGGCAATGGAGGGCGGGTGGTCCCGCTGTCGACGTCGTAGTTCCAGTCGACGTTGCGATCGTCGGCCAGCGAGGTGCCCAACTGATGACGCAGGATCGTGTCGGTGCTGATACCCAGGCCGAGCATGGCTGCGAGGATCGAACCGGCCGAGGTGCCCACCCGAACGTCGGCCTCCCGGGCATCCAGTCCGGTCTCCTGCTCACAGGCATGCAATGCCGCTACCGACCAGGTGAACCCGAGGACCCCTCCGGCGCCGAACACTATGCCGCGACGCGTCATCCGGAGACGGTGTTCATCAAGGGACGGCAGTTCATCAAGGGACGGCGCTTCAAGGAACTGTGTCCACGAGCTCGGCAAGGGACTGCTCGATGAGGTCGGCCAGGATGTCCACATCGGACATCGAGTCACGATCGGCGTTGAGGCCGTAGTAGACCCCACCGTCGTAGGAGGTCAGCCCGATCGAGACGCCCTGGCCCTTGGCCAGTGGAACGACGGGGAAGACCTCGAGCATGCGGGCGCCGGCACCATAGAGCGGAAACTGCGGGCCTGGAACGTTGGTGACCACGACGTTGAAGAGCCTGCGGGACAACGAACTCGCCGCTCGGGCCCCGAGCGCGTGCAGTGTTGGCGGTGCGAATCCGGACAGCGCCACCAGCGCGCTCGCACCGATCGACTGGCCGGCGTCCTTGTGCCCTTGCATCGCATGAGTAACCCGGGACAGCCGCATCTTCGGATTGGGCTCTCCCACCGGAAGGTCGACGAAATACGACGAGACCTCGTTGCCCGGGGAACCAGTCTGATCGGATCTCCGTACCGACACCGGGACCATCGCCCGCACCGACGTACTGGCCACGACCGGCTCACCTCGGTAGAGCAACCATTCCCGCAAAGCGCCGGCCACGGTCGCCAGCACCACGTCGTTGACCGTGCCGCCATGTGCCTTTCGTACGTGCTTGTAGTCGTCCAGGGACGTACGCGCGATGCCGAACCGGCGCTGCGCACCGATCTCGGCGTTGAGCGGACTGTCCGGTGCCTGCCGGGCGGCCATCCGCGCAGCGGCGGCCAGCCCGCCAACCGCGTCGATGACCCGGTTCGCGGTGTGCTTGAAGTCGGCGATTCCGCCCCGGACGGAATCGACCACAGTGGAGGGACGCTGGAGATACTCGCCCACCGCGTCAGCGATCAACTGGACGGAGTTCGGCTCCGGGGCCGGCGCCCACAGGTCTACCGGGCTCTCCCGGGCCGATGGGGTCACGTCGAGGATCACCTGACCGATGTCGAGGGCACCGATCCCGTCGACCATCGCATGGTGGGTCTTGCTGATGACCGCGAACCGATCGTCGGACAGCCCGTCGACCACGTAAAGCTCCCAGAGTGGACGATGCCGGTCCAGCGGCCGGGACATCAACCGGCCCACCAACTCCAGCAGCCCAGCGTCCGAGCCGGGCTTGGGCAGTCCCGAGCGCCGGACATGGAACTCGATGTCGAAGTCGGGGTCGTCAACCCATACCGGGTTGGCCAGATGACCGGGCACGGACCGCACGATTTGCCGGTAGCGCGGTACCAATGCCAGCCGTTGCCCGACCAGCTCGACGATTCGGCCCGAGTCGAATCCGTCCTGCGGACTCTGGAAGATGGCGAGCCCACCCACGTGCATGTGGGTGGTCGGTTCCTCGAGGTACAGGAACGACGTGTCGAGCGCAGACAGCCGGTCAGCCATCTCACCACTGTGTCAGATCGCGGCGGCCCTCAGCGCTGCCCGGATCGGCGGCGAGACCGCTGACCCGTGGCCGCCGACACGCCGGCCAGCGAGCCGGCCAGGTCACGCAACGCAACTCTCAGGGCTGATCCGCTGGACACCTCGGCCAGCGTGCGACCGGCCGCCAGCGCCGCGTCGGTCGCCTTGGCGTCCTGGGGCAGGAAGACCGGATCCCGGACGCCGGCAAACCGGTCCAGCGCCCCAGCTATCTCCCGCTGGACATCCCCTGGTACGACGATCGAACGGGTCCGGTTCACGACTACCCTCGGCGTGACATCGGGCAGCGCCTCGCGAAGCTCGGCCAACGCGCGCACCGTCCGTTGCAGGGCGACCGGATCTGCGCCGCTGACACACAGCACCACGTCGGCTGCAGCCAACAGCGCCAGCGTCGCGCCGTTACGCCGGGGGGCAACGGTGTCGTAGGAGAGCTCTTCGTCCTGTTCGAGACAGAAGCCGCAGTCCAGCACCACGACCGCGGCCAGCTCACGTGAGCGTTCGAGCACCACAGTCATGCTGCTGGGACGGAGCTCCGGCCACCGGTCAGCCCGTGACAGGCCGGTCAGCACGCGCAGGTTCGGCGAGACGGCCCAAGCGATCCGGGCCAGCGCCCCGGCATCCAGGGTGCCGGCGCTGGCCGAACGCGCCGCAGCTGCGACACCGGGTGACTCGTCCAGCAGGCCGAGATACTGGGCGACGACCCCGCCGTAGACGTCGGCGTCGATCAGCATCGTCGGGACTCCGAGTCGGCCGGCCTCATCAGCCAGATTCACTGCGACCGTCGTCCGTCCCGGGGACCCGGTCGGGCCCCAGACAGCGACGATCTTTCCTCGTCCGACGGGTTGGGCCGGCGGCGGGGTCGGCTGTCCCAGTCGAGGTCGAGCCGCTCCCGGGTCGCCCAGATCGAACCTGACCGAGGCCTCAGCCAGCCCGCCTACCGTATCCCGCAGCGCCGCGGCGATCAGATCGGCGCCTGCATCGGCCGGCAGCACCTGGCCGACACCGAGTGCGCGAAGCCGGTTCTCGGCCACCTCGTCGCCGGGATCGAAGAGCCCGACCACCGCGATGCCGGCCGTGACGAGCCGGGTGACCGCGTCCCGGTCGAGGCGGCGCAGCTCCGCGGACAGCAGCGCCGCTCGCGCCGTACCACTGGCCGCCGCCGCCAGCAGCTCGGCCAGGTCGACGCAGCGACGAACCACCGTGACGCCGTGATCGGCACGGTCCAGCTCCCCGACGAGATCGGCCTCCCAGGTGGCGCCGGTGACCGCCGTGAGTACGGGCAGGCCCATCAGTTGGTCGGTGTCGCAGGCGTAGCCGGTGGAGGGCTGGCAGGTGTGGGGGTGGCCGGCGTACGGCTCTGCGTCGGCTGGTTTCCGTCCTCGTCAGCCCCACTCGGCCTGGACACCGACGCCCGTACCGCCAGCGCGAGATCCCGGCCGGCGATGGCGGCGAAGATGCCTGCGGCCTGATCAGCATCAACCGAGATCACCACCTGGACTGTCGAGCTGCCGACCGAGAGCGCCCCGTCGGCGCGACCGGCGATGAGCTGTACGACGGCTGACCGGATGACCAAGGCGACCACATCGGAGGCTGGCGGGTCCTCCGGTTGCGCCGACGGGTCCGGAGCGCTCGACGCGGTCGGCCGGGTGCTGCTCGGAGTGGCATCAAGGGCGTAGACGTCTACCAGCTGTCCGCGCTGCAAGCTCGGGGGCACGTATCCCGCCGCGACCGGTAGTGCGATGTCGACCAGCGTGGAGAACTCGTCCAAGCTCGAGCGAGGCAGGAGCTCCCCGGCACCCACCGGGCTGCTCAGCACCCTGCCGATCGGGTCCGCTGAGCTCAGCAGGTAGGCACTGCCGGTGTCGGCCAAGCGAACCGAGACTGCGCGGAGATCTCCTTCCGACAGCACCGTGCCGGCGGCCAGATCGGCCTGTGCTGACCAGACCAGATCCGACGTGTCGGCCGCGGTGACGACCCGGGCTCCGGTGATCACGCTGACCAGGACCAGCAGCACCCCGGCGATCAGCCGGAAGTTCAGCCATCGGGGTGCCCGCAGCCGGCGTGGAGCCGGCGAAGCGATCGCGGGACCCTGAGCGCCGGGCGGACCGGTCGTACCAGGTCCGGTACCAGATGATTGCAGCACGACGACGCCCCCCTGACCGCACACGCTGTGACCGCTTCTCCGCGGTACGTGACGAGGAGATGATCCACCATTGCGCAACCAGCCGGGTAGGCCCGTCCACAGCCCGCAGCTCGCCGCGTCGCTGGGCGGCTGGACCGGCAACCGAGGTCTCAGACGGAGCGGGAACTGTGGCTCGACACGCCGCGATCCGTTGCGGACCGGGGACATACCTGTTGCTATTCCTTTCGAACAGCAGTTCGAGACAAGGGGCGGCGGTACGGGTGGCGCAGTGCGCGGCGGAGACGGCGACGACAACGTCTGACTCCTTCGTCCTGTCTCCGCTCGAGCCGTCGCCCGGGGGTCGGGTGCTGGCCTCGGTTGCCTGCCGAACCGCGCGTACGGGCGACCCGCTCGGCAAACATGAGGTCTGGATCGAGGCGGACTGGTCGGTGGTCACCCCGCACGAGCTCACGCTGGAGCGGATCGCGATGGCGATGGGCGGTTATCTCTCCTGCGTCGACCTCGTCGATCGTGAAGTACCGGCGCTGCGCGAACTGGTGCAACTGGAGGCCCGGCGGGTGTTGCCGCAGATCACCCGCAACGTCGAAGGCCGTTGGACACTGCGCACATTGGCCCCGGGCTGCCGATGCCGCCCGACCGGATTTCGCTCGGCGGCCGAGGCGGCCGATCACGCCCGCGATCCGGCTCATGTGGCTCGGCTCTATGGGGTGTCGTTCTGCGAACTCCACCGACGGCTGCGTGTGGTCGAGGACCTGCATCGAACCCGCTTCCACGTACCGCCCCCGGCAGCGGCAGCCGAGCAGGCGGTACGGGAACACGATGGGGTGTCCCGGCTCTGGGCCGC
>JBPCOF010000302.1:0-4388 GCA_051000515.1 Geodermatophilaceae bacterium | reverse complement strand
ATCGATGGTGCCCCTGGAAGGATTCGAACCTTCGCTTCTACCTCCGGAGGGTAGCGCTCTATCCCCTGAGCTACAGGGGCCGGTCAACCCCAGATCGGAGCAGTTGCGGCGGCTCGCCAGGCTACACCGGGACGCTTGGAGCGATCGCGACAGATCGAGTACGAGCCCGGATGGAGTGCCGGGACACCGAGGGCGCCGAGGCTTCGACAACGTCAGCGATCGAGTACTCCGCCAGCAGGGCCAGGGCCCGTCGGTCGGTCGAGCTACGGGCGGGTAACGCCGGCAGGCAGTGCACTTCGACCACGAGGCCGCGGGTGGCGATGACCCGGAGCAGCGAGCGGATCAGCGAGTCCGGACCCACGAAGGCGGCCGCCGGGGTCGGCCCACCGTCCTCGGTGCGATAGCGGATGGCCACGGGCCGCACGGGGGCTCCCGCGTCGATCGCAGCCTGGAACATGGCGGGGCGGAACCGGCCCATCCCAGCGCCGCACCAGGTCGTTCCCTCTGGGGTGACCAGTACCCCGGTCCCCGAGCGCAGGACGTCGCTCACCCGAGCAACGTCGGCAGGCAGTGACCGGAGCCGATCCCGGTCGATGAAGATCGTGCCCAGGCCTCGGGCGAACCGGCCGATCATCAGCCAGTCCGCGACTTCGCGTTTGGCCACGGCCGGCAGGGGAAAGGTGGCCAGCAGGGCGAGATTGTCGATCCAGGAGATGTGGTTGGCTACATGCAGCGCGCCCACCGGGCCGCGGTCAGCCGGGAGCCAGCCACGAACGTCGAGCCGGACCCCGAGAGCGGCCAGTAGCAGGCAGGACCAGCGTCGGGCGAGTCGTTGGCGGTTGCTCGTGGAAAAGAAGCGGGCGCGAGTGAACACTGACCACCCGCGAAGCAGGACCACGGTGCACCGCAAGGCCCTCGACGCCAACGTCGGCAGAGTCACCGTTGGGCGGCCGGGATCCTCCGCGCAGCTAGGACGGCATGGTGAGTTCGGCTGCCAGGGGCTCACCGTGAGCTCCCCAGAAAATGTTGGCGATGACGCGGGCTGAGTCGACGCAGATCCAACAACATGAATAAGTCGGCGCAGTTGAAGGCCGGGTCATGGGCTGGTGGTCCGCACACCCAGGCACCGAGTCGGAGATAGCCCTTGAGCAACGGTGGCACCGAGGCTCGGATGGCCGGACTGTTCGGATCCGGGCGCCAAGGTCGGTGCGGATTGACGGCATAGCTGGCTGGTGCAAGAGACTTACCGGACACCTCGTACCAGACGCTTGCTGCCTGGATTCCGCTGTCAGACAAAGGGACTGAAGCGCAACCGGAGAGCCAGGAGTACCCGCCGGCGACCAAGTAGCGGATGACCGCGGACCAGAGCAGTCCAATCACGGCGCCGTTGCGATGCGCGGGATGCACACAGGAACGCCCGAGCTCGACCAGGTCGTCAGCGATCGAGTTCAGTGAACTGATGTCGAACTCGGATGCGGCGTAACACCCTCCGGCGACGGCTGCGCGGTCCGGGGGAAGCAACCGGTACGTGCCGACGACGGAACCGTTACGCAGCTCCCGCACGATCAGGTGGTCACACCACGGATCAAAGGCATCCGCGTCGAGATGGGTATGCGCCAGCGCAGCTCCCCACTCACCGGCGAACACCTCATGGCGCAACCTCTGCGCCTGCGCCAACTCGTTCTCGGAAACGGCCAGCCGGACTTCATAATTCCGGTTTGCGTCGGTATGGGTGACAACGGTTGGGATCGGTGTCGATGGTGTGGTCGATCGGCTAGATGGTGCGTCAGGGTGCACCGGCACGGACATCAGGACCTCCTCGTACGGCTACGTACGAGGAGGACGCTAGGAAACTGGAACGGCGGGACGGTGAAGGACACATGCCGCCGGCACGGCGATCGGGTGTCGAGTCCGGGTTGATCCGGTTACGGGGCGGGGAGCGGTGTCCCGGCGCGTGCGGTGAGCATGTCAGTCAGCGTCTCGATTTCAGCAGCCTGGGAGTTGGCGATCGACCGGGCCAACGTCGCTACTGCTGCGACCTCGGCATGGTCGGCGGCATAGCCGGCCATCTGCCTTCCACCCTGGTGGTGACGGATCATCAGCTGCAGGAACAGCACGTCGAAGTCCACACCCTCGGCGGTTCTGAGGTCGTCGAGTTCCTCGGCGCTGGCCATTCCCGGCATCAGGGCGGGGCCGGACCCGCTCATGTCCATGCCGCCGTGCCCGCCCATCCAACTCATCGGCTCGCCGGTGGACTGGCTCAGGCCCCATAGCGACAGCCACCCCTGCATCTGCCCCAACTGGTTCAACTGGGTGGTCTCGATGTCGTAGGCGATCAGGGACACCTCGGAATCGGCGCTGCGGTCGCGGGCCAGCCCGGCCATCAACACCGCTTGACGGTGGTGGGTGGCCATGTCCCGGGAGAAACCGGCATCGACGGACGCAGCCGCGGGATAGTGGTTGCCGCCGAGGCCCAGGATCACCGCGCCTGCTCCGCCGATGGAGATCAACGCTGCCGCGAGGAGCGCACCGAGGCTGATCCGCCACCAGCGTGAAGTCATCATGTGCCCACCGTGCTCGCTGCGCTCAGGGCGTCGGCGGGGCACCGGTCACCACGTCGCCAGCGGACCGGGACGGCTCGCCTTCGAGGATCGGGTCGCTCAGGAAGGTAGGACTGGTGCAGGTGGCCCCGGCCTCGGGGTGCGTCGCCGGGTTCTGCCGCAACAATTGGACGAACTCGTTGATCCGTGGATCGTCGACCGCGTCCACGAAAACCTGGTGGTTCCAGGACTGCAGGCTGATCAGGGACGACAGCCCGGCGTAGGGGGACAGCATCATGTAGCCCTGACCCGTGACGTAGTCGCTGAGCACGGCCAGGTCGTCGTCGCTGATCTCGTCCGGGTTGTAGGTGATCCAGACCGCACCGTGCTCGAGGGAGTGCACCGCATTCTCTTCGCGGATCTGCTGGTCATAGACCGTGCCGTCACAGTCAGCCGGCTCGATATCGTGCAGCCCGCCCACCGGCGGGGATTCTTCATAGGTCTGGTCCTCGGACACGTGCTTCTGGCTGGCGTATGTCGCGATCGAGATCCCCTCGATGTCCTCGGGGGCGTTCGGAATGGCCGTGGAGTTGGCCTGATAGACCGCATAACCGATCGCCGCGACGGCGAAGAGCAGCACCGCGACCGTGGCCGCGATGATCCCCCAGGGCTTGGGCTGACCCACCCGGACCGGGGGCGCCTGCCGGCCGCCTCTTCCACGCCCACCTGATCTGGGAACCGGTGCGCCCTTGCGGGTGCTCCCGCTGGCTGCGCCGTCGCCGAACCGTTTCCCGGCCGATCCGGACGCCGCTGCCTTGGTCGAGCCTGGCCGCTTGACCGTGGTGGTCTTGGTCGCTGCCTTCTCCGTCGCCACCCCGGAGTTTCCCGCCTCGGCAGTCAACTCAGCCGGCTCTTCCACGGTTGCGGCGGTACGGGACCTCGAGCCAGTACCGCTGGTTGCGACTCGTTGGTTACCGGAGGTGCCTGCACGGTTGGGCGCGCTCTTGCGCGACCGGGAGTTGGCCATTCAGCTACTGCCTTGGGAGGTGAGGGGAGATGAGGGGGTTGGTTCAACATCGAGTGTAGGAGGCGAACCTGAGTGCGCCTGACACCTGCGTGCCCGAGCGAGGGTACGCGAGGGGCTTGTGCCCCGCTGTCTCTTCTACGATCGACGGGTGACACCCGAGGATCTCGCAGCGGCAATCGCCCAGGCCGTCGATCAGGCACTGGCAGCGGGCCAGTTGTCGGTCGGGCTGGCCGGTGCGGTGGTCGTCGAGCGTCCGAAGAATCGCGAGCACGGTGACTACGCCACGAACACTGCCATGCGGCTGGCCAAGCCCAACGCGCTCTCTCCGCGCGACATCGCCCAACAGCTGGCCGAAAGGCTGCGAGCCCTCGACGGCATCGAGGCAGTCGAGATTGCGGGTCCGGGCTTCCTCAACATCCGGCTCGCCGCCGCCGCGCAGGGCGCCTTGGTACGGGCCATCGCCGAGCGTGGGACGGCGTACGGCTCTACCGCGACCCTCGCCGGCCAGACGATCAACCTCGAGTACGTCTCGGCCAACCCAGTCGGACCGGTACACATCGGGACCACCCGCTGGGCGGCCGTCGGCGACTCGCTGGCCCGCCTGATCGTCGCGACCGGTGCAACCGTCGTCCGCGAGTACTACTTCAACGACGCGGGGGCCCAGATCGATCGATTCGCGGCGTCGTTGGATGCTGTTGCCCGTGGGGAGCCGATCCCGGAAGACGGCTATCGCGGTGACTACATCGTCGATGTCGCGGCCGAGGTGGTCAATGCCAACCCAGGACTCCTGGATGAGCCGCGCACCAAAGCGCTGGAGGTCT
>JBPCOF010000294.1:0-9508 GCA_051000515.1 Geodermatophilaceae bacterium | reverse complement strand
GCCGGCCGCGTCGAGTCCGCCGCCCGCCTGCACGCCGCCCAAGCGGTCGAGCCCGGTGCAGTGTTCAGCTGCGCGGGCAGCGAGCTGCGCCGCAGTGCGACCGGTGCCGACTCGGCCCGGATCTGAGTCGAACCGCCCAGCGGGGGCGGCGTCAAGGACGTCGAGGTCCGGCCCCGGTGGCAGGGCTCGGTGGCGTTGGCCTTTGCCGAGGGTGGAGCGGCTGGTCGCGCAGTCTGGGCACAGCGCGACGGCGCCGAAACGGACGGCGGCGGTGAGGGTGCAGTGTGGCCGGCTGGTCGGGTCTGCGGCGTAGTAGCAGCGCACCGCGTCGTCAAGGTTTCCTTAACGCCTGCGGCCGGCGGTGGGCGTGGTCACGAGGCTTGCCGGGCGGGCGACGGCGGGGGGACCGGGAGCCCGGCCGGTTGGTGTTTGGCCTTTGACCAGGTCGAGCAGCTGATCGCCGAGGGTGAGGATGTCGCGGCGCAGCTGGGCTGGGTTCAGGTCGGCGTTGTCCGAGTCGATCCCCAGCACCGGGAACGGGAACGGGTGGTGATCTCGCCCAGCGCGGCGATGACTCACTTCTGCGCCTTGTTGCGCACCGCGCGGGTCTCGGTCCAGTCGGTGACGGTCAGGGTCTGGCAGAAGTCCCCGCGCGGGTCCCCGCCCTCGTGCCCGACCAGGTCGATCCCGGGCGCATCGAGCACAACCTGGCCGCGGCTGCGCAATCCAGGTCCAGCTCACCGCAGGCCCGCAACCGGGCCAAGATCCGCGGCAGGAACGGTGCCATCCGCTTGCCCGCCGGGGTGTCCATAACCGCCCACACCTTCCGCAGCGCCTCCATCTCCACGGGCCGAACACCGGCGGGCGAGCGGCCCGCTCGCGGCGTGCCGGCCGCGGCGCCAGCGCGGACCGCAACGCCTTGCGGGAGTGGTCACGGTGCCAGCCGGTCAACGCGCACAGCTCGTCCAGGATCACCGCCTTCGCGCTCTTGGACGCCGAGCGGTACCGGACCGCCGTCGCGCTGGTCACCGCGCGCCGCTGAGCCATCGTCAACCCCATGATCACCGGGTAGTGCCCGGCGCCCACCACGCCCGGCTGACACACCGCTACGCGGGCATTCCTTCATGAGGCAACGACTCGGCTACGCGGGCATCTTTGGTGAGTCAACGCGGGCTCTTGACAGGCCTGGACCGAGCATACATTCTCTGTTGGGCAGTATCAAGACAACCGTCAGGCGCAATCGAGAATCACCGGTCACACGGTCTGCCGGAAGCCCAAGTGACCTCCCAGTTGCAAGGTCTCTTTGGGGGAGGAGGTAGCAGATGGCGAAGACGGACGCACCACTGGCCGGCCTGCCTCGCATCACGTCGACTCCGTCGATGCCGGTCGCACTCGACGACGTCGACCTCACCCTGCTTCAGCTCCTCGCCAACGACGCTCGCACCTCACAACGTGGCCTTGCCCGCGAGCTGGGGATGTCTGCCCCGGCGATCGGCGAGCGAATCACCCGCTTGGAGCGGACGGGCGTGATCCAGGCCGGCTTTCCCGTCGTGACCTATCTCGCCATCACGGCCACTCAGGGCTACAATCTCGAGCCCGTCACGGCAGCAGTCCGCCAGCTACCCGAGGTGGAGACCATCACCGTTGTCACCGGCGAGTTGGACCTCTTAGCCCGCTTGCGGGTGCGTGATGTCGAGCATCTACGCGCCGTGCGGCCGGACAAGGTCTGGCAGATTAATGCGTGTAGCGCACGGATTCCTACCTGGCCATTGCCGAGGGCGCCCCCAAGGACTTCGTGTTTGACCTGATCCAGTCGCTGCGCGCGCGCCCATCCGCTCCGAATATGACCGTGCCTCCTGACGAAGACCCACCATGCCCGCTCTCCACGACGAAGGGAACCGAATGAGCCAGAGTCAAGACCAAGGCGTCGGACGATTCGGATTCGTCCAGGAGCACGACCTGCACAGCGACGAGCAAAAGGCTGCTGCCGAACGAATGGTGGCTAGGATCAGCGAACACGACCTGCGGACCGTCCGCGTCGCCATGGTGGACCAACACGGCGTGCCCCGAGGCAAGTTCCTCTCCGGCGAGGCGGCTATCTCTGGGTTAGGCAACGGGATCGACTTCTCCGGCGCCGTCTACAGCCTCGACTCGGCCAACACGGTCTTTCCTCCGGCCTTCGTCGAAGGCGGTGGCTTCGGCATCCCGGAGTTCACCGGGTTTCCCGATGTCGTCGTCGTTCCCGACCCGACCACTTTCCAGGTACTTCCGTGGGCGGACAGGACGGGCTGGGTGCTGTGCGACGTCTACTTCAGCAACGGCACGCCGGTTCCACTGGACGGCCGACGCATCCTGCGCACCCAACTCGAGCGACTCGGCGAAGCCGGTTACCAATACCTCGCTGGCCTTGAGGTCGAGTTCTACATCGTGCAACGACGGGACGCAATAATCGGGCTAGAGGAGCTCGGTTCTCCCCCACCGGCCCCGGCCGTCAACGCGTTCGCGCACGGGTACCAGTTCCAGTCCGAGGTCCGACTCGACGGCGTCAATGACACACTCGTGGCGCTGCGTGACAGTCTGTTCGCCCTGGACCTCTTACCTCGGTCGATGGAGAACGAGTGGGGGCCTGGGCAGATGGAGTTCACTTTCCGGCCGATGGAGCGACTCGCCGCTGCTGACGCGATGGTGCTGTTCCGCAGCACGGTGAAGCAGGTGTGCCAGCGACGGGGGCTGATTGCGAGCTTCATGAGTCGCCCCGGGCTGCCGAACTTCTTCCCCTCGGGATGGCATCTTCACGAATCGATCCTCGACGCTGGGGGGACCAACGCCTTCGCAAGTACGACCGACGACCTCAGCGAGGTCGGCCGACAGTACGTCGCCGGTGTCCTCGAACATGCCCGGGCCATGACTGTGTTCAGCACGCCGACCGTCAACGGGTTCGGCCGGTTCCAACCGTACTCTTTTGCTCCTGATCGGGCCGCTTGGGCGGTGGAGAACCGGGGGGCGATGATCCGAGTGCAAGGAGGGCCCGGTGATCCCGGCACGCACTTGGAGAACCGACTCGGCGAACCGTCGGCGAATCCATATCTGTACATGGCCGCGGACATTGCGGCCGGGCTCGACGGGATCAAACGCCAGCTGACCCCGCCGCCTTGTGTCGATGCCGACCCGTACGCCGTGGAAAGCGCCGAAATGTTGCCGACTTCTTTGGCTGCGGGCGTCGAAGCGATGGTCGCCGACCCGCTGTACAGAGATCAGTTCGGCGACGGGTTCGTCGAGTACTTCGCGATGATGAAGCGCGCCGAATGGGCCCGCTATCAGGCATCGATCGAGGAGGAGCCATTGGGTGAGGACCAGCAGGTCTCGGACTGGGAGATGCGCGAGTACTTCGAGTTCTTCTGAGATGCACCCTTTCAAACACGTGGAGACGTCGTGACCTTGCAACACATTGTCCTGTTCAGCTTCCCCGAGGAGCTGTCGCCTGCTGACCCCAAGGAGATGCGCGCCCAGGTCGCCTCCTGGGCCACCGAGATCGGCGCAATGGGCACGCTCCGGTTCGGCACCGACCTGTACCGGCGCGCGGGCACGCGGCTACCAGTACCTCCTCTACGCTGAGTTCCCGGATGAGGAGTCGTTGGCCACCTACCAGGCCCACCCTGTCCATCAACGCTTCCTTGGGTGGATCGCGGATCGCTCCAGTACACCACTCGCTTTCGACTACCACCTCGACGCAACGACCGTGTTCCATCCCGAGCCGGTGCCCACACCAAAGGAGTCCTCATGAGCCATGACCCACGGCAGGCGGCGCAGGTGAACGTGCCCGCCGCCGAGCATGAGCAGCATCTCGCTAAGGGCTCGCTGCGGACTGTCGACGCTATCGCCATCTCGATATCAGTCCTCTCACCGGGCATGGCGATGCTGCTCAACGTGCCGGGTGTCGCCGCCGTCGCCGGTGGCTCCACCCCGCTTGCGACCCTTCTCGGAGGTATCGGTTGCTTGTCACTGGCATTCGTCATCATCTGGTTCACCAGGCGGATGGCGTCTGCGGGATACGCCTACACCTACGCGAGTCGTAGTCTCGGAAAGGAGAGCGGCTTTGTGGCCGGGTGGCTCTACGCCGGTGCCCTGTCTTGCTTCGTACCCATGACCATGGCTGGTGCCGCGGGGCTCGCCGTCGACCTGCTAGGCATCGACACGAACTGGTGGTTCCCGCTCTTTCTCCTCGGCATGGCGCTCCTCGTGCTGCTGTCGATTGTCCGCGTCGACGTCACCACCAAGGTGCAACTGGCCGTCGGTGCCATCACCATCGCACTGATCATCATCGTGGTCCTGATCACCATCGCCAAGGGCGGGACCAGCGGCAACACCTTGGCTCCCTTCACCTTCTCCCACACCGTCAGTGGTGGTTTCAACGGTGTGTTCTACGGCATCATTCTGGGCGTCACCTCCTACATCGGCTTCGAGACTGCGGCTGACTTCGGTGAAGAGACGGCGAACCCGCGAAGGTCCATCCCTATCGCCATTCTCGCCGCGATCATCTTCGCGCTCGTCCTCTACGTCGGCACGGCATACGCCCTGACGATCGGTTTCGGCGTCGACAATGGTGCCGCGTTCGGCGCCGACCCCGTCGCGCTCAAGACGATCGCCGAGAAGTTCGTCGGCGGACCCTTCGGCGTTCTCGTCGAGGTCGGCGGAATGCTCTCCGCCTTCGTCGTGTGCGTTGGATGCGCCATGGCGAGCACGCGTACCCTTTTCGCGATGGGTCGCGAGGGCGTTCTCCCAGGGTGGCTCGGCAAGACCCATCACAAATTTCAGACGCCCGCTAACGCCACGGTCATGGTTGCGATCCTCAGCACACTAGCGGCCGCGCTGGTCGGCTACACCGTGGGGGACGCGTTCGGGACCGCGACCACAACGGTCTACTACTTCTTCGCCACACTCGGGACACTCGCGATCATCGTTGTCTACGCCGGCCTCTGCATCGGGGGGATGGCGTACTTCCGTCGCTTCGAGAATCACAACCCCCTCATCCACTTCGGCGTGCCGCTAGTCGGGTTGGTAATCTTCGCTCTCGCCTTGTACGGGTCAATCCACCCGACACCACCGCACCCGCTGGACTTGACGCCATACATCACAATCGCCTGGTTGGTTGTCGGTCTCGCCATCGTATGGTGGCTGCGCATTCGCAACCCCGAAGCGGTCGAGCGGATTGGCTCGATCCTCGGTGAGGAGGGAGGGGAGGACGCCGCCATCGGTGTTTCCCACACCGCGGATGATCGATAACCACGCCCACCCATTCGCGCTCAGGACCAGCCCGCACGATCCCACAGATGTGTCCCTCGACGTCCGGCCGGGTGATGCGGCCGCTGCTCGGCGTCGCGAACTCGGCCCGGGCTGACTGGCTGTAGAGATGCTGCGAGTGCAACTGGCCCAGCACCTCGAGTGCAGCGTGGTGGAGCTCGATGAGGCGCGGGAGAACGCCGCGGCGGACTGGCCCGCGTACGTCCGCGGACTGTTTGCCGACGCGGGGATCACCGGCATGCTGTTGGATCCCGGCGCTGAGCGCTTCTTGACTGCAGACGGCGCCCAAGCGTGCGCGTCGCTGGCGGACGTGCCGATGTGGGAGCTGCTCCGCGTCGACCCTCTGGTAGACCGGTTGATCTTCGAGGGTGCGGGAGGCCACGAGATCGCGCAAACAGTCGAGGACGCCTTGAACTCGGCCGCAACGGACGGTGCGGTCGGAGCCAAGACCGTCCTCGCCTATCGCACAGGCCTCGCAGTCCAGACCGACATCGACATGACTGGGGCTGAGCGGTCCTTGCGCAGCGAACTACCGGCCCGCCCGCGCGGGAAAAAACTTCGACACTTCCTTCTGCGCAGGGTTCCCGCGCGCTGCTGCGACCTGAAGCTGCCGTTGCAGGAACACACCGGCTTCGGGGACTCCGACCTCCGGTTGGCCGAAGCGGATCCGCTACTGCTCGACGAGATCCTCCGAACACCGGAGGGACAGCGAGCCAACGTCGTCTTGCTGCACGGCGGATTTCCCTGGCACGAGCAGGCGGCGTATCTCGCCCCAACCCACCAAGGTGTGTGGGTGGACTTCTCGCTGTCCAACTTGATGAGCCCAGCCACAACCGCCGACCGATTGCTTAGGCTGATCGACTTGGTTCCTACGACACGGCTGCTGATGGACAGTGACGGGCACGAACTACCGGAAACGCATTGGTTTGCAGTCGGTACGCTTCGCGCCGCGTGGAAGGTGGTGCGCGAAAGACTCGGCCATCTCGCACGAGCCGAGTGGCTCGATAACACGGAAAACGCGCTGTTTGACGAGAACGCCCGAGAGCTGTATCAACTGTGAAGGTTTGCCTAACGCCGTCGTCCCCAGTGGCGTCTCGCAAGCAGTCCTGTACCCGTCCGATTGGAGACTCGCGGTGAAGATCACGCCGACCGCAGCGGGCATATCGTCCTCAGGGATCCGCGAAATCATGAGCGCTGCCTGGGGACGGCCCGACGTGATCCACCTCGAGGTTGGTCAACCGGACTTCGCAACTCCACCGCATGTGGTCACAGCCGCAACGGAAGCCGCACTGAAGGGGCACACGGTTGCACACCGACCGCGGGTATCCCTGAGTTGCGGTCCGCACTCGCCAAGAAGATCACACAGCGCGACGGCTTCGACGTGAAACCTGATCAGGTGGTGCTGGGAAATGGCGGGGTGCAGGGGATCTACGCAACGCTCGTCTCGCTGACCCGACCGGGCGATGTCATCTTGCTGCCGGACCCAGCCTGGCCCAACTTCAACATGATGGCAGCGCTGCTCGGGCTACTGGTCGTTCACTACTCACTTACCGCTACCGGTGGCTACGTCCCGGACATCGACGAGTTGCAGCATCTGGTCGATGCGCGCAACAGCGTCCTGCTATCGAATTCGCCGTCCAACCCTCTCGGCTCCGTCGTCGCACCCGAGCGGATGGTAGCGTTGGTCGCGTTTGCCGTCGAGCACGACCTATGGGTCTTGTCCGATGAGTGCTACGACGAGATCACGTTCGACGGCCCTGCGGTGAGCCCCGCGACCTTTGACACGGACGGGCGAGTGATCAGTGTTTACAGCTTCTCCAAGACCTACGCCATGACCGGTTGGCGGTTGAGATATGTCGCAGCACCGTCCGCGGTGGCGGGAGTGCTCGCCAAGGCTCAGGAACCGCTCCTCTCCTGTCTGAACACTCCCACGCAGTACGCCGCGTTGACCGCCCTGGAGTCTACCCCGATGTCATGGAGACGATGGTGGCGGCGTACCAGCAACGCACTGACCTCGTGATAGGTGAGCTGACCTCCCGAGGCATGGGTGTATTTCGCCCGGCTGGAGCGCTCTACGCCTGGGTCAATGTGTCGGGTTGTGGGGCAGACTCACGTGCCTTCACGCTTCGACTGCTATCCGAGGAGGGCGTCGCGACCGCCCCCGGGTCCGCCTTCGGGACAGCCGGCGAAGGCTTCGTCCGCATGTCACTTGCCGCGCATCCATCCGACCTAGAAAGGGGTTGTGACCGGATGGCGGCGCTGCGGCGCCGCATGGGCAGATCAACAGAATCAGGGGTCCGACGATGACGCCCGACGGGCCAGGTTCTTCCTCCGACCGCAGCATCTCTATAGCGCTCGTAGGAGACGTTTTCATCAGCCGCGACAACTTCGGTCAGGATGGCTCATGCGGTGAACCCTTTCTCGAGGTCGTCGACCTGCTCAGATCAACAGACATCACCTTCGGCAACTTCGAGATACCGCTCTCGGACAGGGGCTACCCGGCCGACAAGTTCATCACGATCCGTGCCTCGCCGGATCGTGCCCTCG
Source organism: Geodermatophilaceae bacterium (assembly GCA_051000515.1). Classification (GTDB taxonomy): domain Bacteria; phylum Actinomycetota; class Actinomycetes; order Mycobacteriales; family Geodermatophilaceae; genus JACCQS01. The sequence continues at coordinate 1,660 of JBPCOF010000294.1, read as the reverse complement.
ACGTGAAGCGAATGGGCCTTGACGTCGTCTCCCTCGCCAACAACCACATCATGGACTATGGCCCAGACGGCCTCCTGGACACCATCGCGGCGCTGGATCGCGAAGGCGTTCACCATGTCGGGGCCGGTGCAACACTGGAGGACGCCATGCGCCTCACGATCCTCGAGGTGGCTGGCCGCCGCGTGGGGATACTGGCGTGGACAACTATCCTCCCACCTGGAGCTACCGCGACCGACATGCGCCCAGGAGTTGCTCCTATCGCAATCCACACAGGCTATGAAGTGATCGTGCGACTGCTCGAGGCGCCGTCCGCCCCACCGGTGATCACCTGGGTTGACCCCGCCGCTGAAGAGCGTGCAGTCGAAGTTCTGACCCGAGCACGAAAACGCGTGGACTATCTTCTTGTGTCAGTGCATTGGGGCGCGGACTTCGGTGACGAACTGGCCGACTACGAGAGGCCCCTGGGCCGGAGCCTCATCAGGGCAGGAGCGGACCTCGTTATCGGTAACCATCCCCACACGGTCCGCGGCGTCGAGGTGTACCACGGCAAACCAATCATTTATGGGACGGGGCTGTTCGTGGATCAAGTACCTCGCGAGAACGCTCCGCCGGATGTCCTTGCCCTCTACGAACGACTATCCCCGGACAGTTGCGTAGTGTTGGTAGAGATTGGTCCCCAAGGGGCCGTCAGGCTCCGCTTGATACCGACGACAAACGAGGGAACGGGCTTGCCGCGGTTGGCACACAGTGAGATCTTCGACAGAATCGCAAACCGACTGGTTCGTCTCTCAGCCCAGCTAGGCACCACCCTGCACTTCACCGGGGAAGAGATCACAGCCCAGTTAGCCGCAATACCGTTCAGTTAGGCTTACAGCGGTGTAGTTTGCCGGCATGCCTCGTCCGGCAACACCCGAAGTCACATGTCCAGCATGATCAACCTGAACACGACAGTCCCAGCGGCAACACGCGCAACACAGCACCACGGAAAGTGCGCCACAACCACTTGCAGTGAGCCTTGTCACCGCCCGCGACGGAATCCACCAGCGCGGACGGCCAGTACCGCTCCGGCGCCCGAGGCCAGCCACGGCGCGTCGCCGACAGCTGCGTGAAGAACTCCTGAACGATGCGGATCTTGCCCCACCCCGACGGTGCCTGCAACGACACCCACACCGGCGATCCCCCTCGCCGATCCACCAGATCGAACGCCGCCAACAGCTCGGCGGCTAACCCTACGCCGGTCCTCCCCCTCAAACGGAACCGTCCCCGCTGCATCTTGGCAGAGTGCAGATTGTCTGCTCCACAAACACCCACGGGGGCTAGGCGCGAGCCAACCGACCCGTAGCGGCTCGTCACCGATGATGATGCAGTGGCCTGCCTCTTGACTCGAAACCCGTCCGCGGCTGCTACCGAAATGCTCACGAACTCCGCAGCACCGGACGGTCTGGAGCGACACGGGGCGGCAGTTCGGATCCGCGAACGCGCAGCTCAGCGGCATAGTGCGGTCCGAGACGACCGACCACGACACGCCCGGGAGCTGACTGTGAATCAAGGGGGCCGTGACCCGTCAATCAGCGGTGGGTCGGACCTTCGCGAACCCGTCGAAGTGCGGCGAGTGCGGTCTCATCAGCCGTGGGCAGGGTGTGGAGGTACTTACCGGTGG
>JBPCOF010000293.1:0-2566 GCA_051000515.1 Geodermatophilaceae bacterium | reverse complement strand
TATCGCCCTCGGGGCGGTAGTGGGACGGGTCGTCCTGGAAGACACCCCCACGCTGCTGGCCGGCGTGATCGGACTTTGCACCCTCTTCGCCCTCCAGGCCCTTTTCGGCCTGCTGCGGCGCAGCCCCCGGGCAGACGCGGCGCTGACCAACCTCCCGTTGCTGCTCATGGCAAACGGCGAGCTTCTCACCGACAACCTGCGCAGGGCACATCTGGTGGAAAACGAGCTCAAGGCAAAGCTTCGATTGGCCGGAATCCGCCGCTACGACGACGTGGCGTGCGTGATTCTCGAGCGCACTGGGGCGGTCAGCGTGCTGCCTCGCGGCGAGACTATAAGCGCCGATCTTATTGCCGACGTCCGCGGATCTGAAGTGCTGGGAACCGATACCGTCTCGTCCTGAGCCGGAGTCGCGCTGCACTGCTGCACCAGCGGGGTCCATCGTCGTTCAGATAGTCGGTGCTCTGATGTACATGCCGAGGACGTCGCGGTCGACGTCGTTGCCGCATCGCATGGTGGTGCAGGCCAGGGCGTTGCGTGGCTTACACGATCATCATCCCGAGCGCGGCGGCAACCAGCCAGTCGTGACGCTCAACGAACAGTGGCACGACGGGCACCACGGACAAGGCCATGCTACGGGAGAACGCGTACTGGGCAGGTGAGCGGTTGCCGGACCGCCGAGCACAGCCGCCAAGGCGTAGGCAAGGTCTACGCACGAGCTGATCATGGTGAACACAGCGCAGATCCAATAGGAAGCCATCGGCACTCCAACGGGCTACTGGTCATGGGCGTGAGCCGTGAAGTCCGATCGCTGGTTGCGCCGAAATTAGCAATGCGCCGCGATAGACCTGGAACGTCCGACCCGTGCTCATCGACACCGCGGACGATTTCTACGCCGGACCGAGCTGATGGATCCGGACCAGGGCGACGGCGCCCGAGACGAGCGCCAGCGCGGTCACGCACAGGGCTGCCGAATCTATCGCCTGAGTCCATGATCCGAACACGGGCTGATCAAGACGACGCGGAGGGTGACCGGCTCGGCGGCCCGGCACTTCCGCGCCCGTGGTCCCGAGTCGGGTCGGGTGCCCCCTCGTGCCGGCTGGTGAGCTGTTCCCGCTCCTCTCTGATCTCCCTTCCGAGGAAGTAGTTCAGCGCGGTCCGGATCGCCGCGACCGCGGCGAGCTGACCGATCTCGCGAAACGACGGTGCGATCGCCGTGCGCAGCACGTCACTTGCCAGCTGAAACTCCAGGGCAAGCTCCAAGAAGCGGCCCAGACCCAATCGCACCGGGACGAAGGCTTCGGCGCTGCGGGTGCGCAGTCCGGTCACCACGAACCGTACGGCCGCGATCACCGCCCCGACGAAGATGACCAGCGCGCCGGCGGCTTCCACGAAGCGCACGAGGATGTCGACGACATCGCGCAGTGACTGCTCCGGCAGGACGTCGATACCGATGATCACGTAGCGGCGTCCGGCGGTGGCCAAGCCGACCGGCCTGCCCGCGGGTAGCCGCCGTTGGCGTCGACGAAGACCTCGACCTCCGCTCCCACCACATCGCGGGCCAGCCGGGTGCGGGCCAAATCCCGCTCCGCGGCATGCCCTCAGGACTGCCCTACCTTGATCTTCACCGCTGATACGCCGAGGTCGCTCACCCAGTGCTCGAGCTGCCGGCGCAGGGTCGCATCGTCGTAGGTGGTGAAGCCTCCGCTGCCGTAGACCGGCACGGTGTCGCGGACCCGTCCGAGGAGGTCGGCGAGCGGCCGGTCGACCAGCCGGGCGGCGAGATCCCACAATGCCGTGTCGACCGCCGAAATCGCCATCGAGACAATCCCCGGCCGGCCGGCATTGCGGCATCGGCGGACCATGGCCCCCAATTGCCAACGACAGCAAAGGCGGGCCGGCCGACGACGACCTCGTGCAGCAGGTCGGCGACGATGCCGGCACAGGCGGCGGGGCCGTAGGTGTAACCGAGCCGGTCTGCCCCCCGGCACCGGCCTACACCACCACGCACGTCGTGGCCGACCAGGTGGCGGTGCCATCGGCCTCGGGCTGGTCGGTGGGCACCGAATAGACCGAGCATTCCAAGCTGTCGATCAGCGGCTCCTCGGCCGTCACCGGCGCGACCTGACCGACGCGGTCACCGCAGCGAGCCCGCCCACACCCGCGGCCACCACCGCTGCCAGTGCGGCATAGGACGCCGCACGGGACGTGCTCGGGCGCTCGGCGTACGCCTGTTCGGGCCGCTGCCCCGGCCGGGCAGGGTCACCCTCCATGGCCGCGGCCAAGAGCTCGGCCAGGTGCACCGCCTGCCGCCCGTTTGTGTTGCCTTGCTCGATCTGGGTGCGGCAGCTGAAGCCATCGGCGAGCACCACGTCGGCCTGGTCGGCGTCGCGTACCGCCGGGAAGAGCACCCGCTCCCCGCAGGCGTCCGACACCTCGTAATGGCCCTTCTCGAAGCCGAAGTTGCCGGCCAGGCCGCAACAGCCGGAGTTGAGCACGTCGAGGTCGACGCCGGCCTCGCGCAGCAGGGCCCGCTCGGCGTCGAACTTCAAGATGGCGTGCTGATGGC
>JBPCOF010000247.1:0-4296 GCA_051000515.1 Geodermatophilaceae bacterium | reverse complement strand
GCCGCAACGCCGCGGGATGCCCGTCGCCGCGTTCACGACGGCGCAGGTAGTGCTCCCGTGCCGGTGAGGGCCGCGCGGCGGCGGTGAACGCCCACGAGTAGCCGATCGCGGCGAGCCGGTTGTTCTTCGTCCGGCGCCGGGTCACGATGCGGGACTTGCCCGAGGCGCGGGTGACCGGCGCCGAGCCGGCGAAGGCCTGCAAGGCGCGGTCGTCGACGAACCGGGTCCGGTCATCACCGATCTCGGCGAGCACGATCGCGCCACTGACATCGGCCAGACCGGGGAAGCTGGTGATGATCTCGTAGTCCGGGTGCTGCGCGAACGCCTCGACCAGGGCGGCGGTGAGTTGCTCGACCGAGGCGCAGATCGCGTCCAGTACGCCGAGCAGCGCGAGGGTCTCGGTGCGCATCGCCTGCTCCACGACCGGGTCGTGACGCAGCTGCGGGACCCGCAACGCGACGACGACGTCCGCGGCGAGGGTGCTGATGCGCCGCTGCCGGCCGCCGCGGCGCAGCGCCGTCTCGACTCGGGCCTTCGACACGCTCAGTCCCTCCGCGGGGCTGGGCGCGATCGCCAGCACCGCACGGGCATCGGCGCTGGCCAGCTGCGTCGTCGACAGGCCGCGCCCGGAACCGGATCCAGCGGCGAAGGCGGCCAGGAAGCCGGGGTTGTACTCCCGCAGCCGGGCCCGAAGCTCCTGCACCAGCTTGGTGCGCCGCCACACGCCGTCCTGGTTGGCGCGGGCCAGCACGCTGATCGAGCGGGCCAGCGGCGAGTCGTCCGGCAGCACCCGGTGCAGATGCGCGTCGGTGCGCAGAATGTTCGCCAACGCCAACGCCATCGCGTCGACGTGATCACTCTTCTTGCCCGACACCGAGGTGCGTTCCCGATAGCGGGCCACCGCCAGTGGGTTGATCGGGTAGATCGGCCGCCCGGTCGCGCGCAGCACCGCGACCAGCAGCCCACGCGGTGTCTCGATCGCCACCGGGATCGGTGCCTCGGCGCTGTCGCCGGCCACGGCCAGCATCGCCGTCAACTCCGCGACTCCCTCGACGCTCTCCTCGATCCGCCGCTTCGCGACCAACGAGCCGTCGCCGTCGACCAGCGCGATGTCGTGATGTCCCTCGGCCCAGTCGATGCCGCAGAACACTGCCATGTGATCCCCTTACGCAGTAGTGGATTCCGCCCGGTCCGAGGGACCGGTGGCACCGCGCGGCGACCTAATAGCAAGGCTCAAGGCCTGACCTCCGATAGAGCCGTTCGCGATCCCAGCAACCAGCAGGGACGTCGGCGTTCTCAGCAGAGAGCTCAACGGCTCGACACATGGATGACGTCACCCCGCAGGCGGGCTCGAACCACGACCGACCCTGGGCCACCACAGCGTCGAAGCCGGGCCGGACACGCCGAGATGCGCCGGTCTCAAGCGAAACCTCGATGGGCTAAGACATCACCAGACGTCGCCTACGACCTGCCCGGGCCCGCTCTTCGACGGCTCCTATTAGCACATCACGCTCCATCACCAGCTCGGCGTTGTCCCGCCGCAACCGGGCCAGCTCGGCGCGTTCGGACTCCGACAGCGGCGCATCCGCGCAGCCGCGGGACTCCCGATCCCGGGCCACCCAATTCGTCAGGGTGCCGTCGTTGACCCCGAGATCCCGGGCCACCTGCGCGATCGGCTTGCCTGACTCCCGCACGATCCGGATCGCTCCCTGCCGGAACTCCGGATCGAACTTCCTCCGTGTCTGTGACACCTGGCCTCCTCAAGGCTGGCGTCTACACGCTACGAGGGGAGAGGCAGATACGTGGCGGCGACTTGTTTGAGGAAGCGCAGGAACTCCTCGTGCCGGTGCCTGAAGCGTCCCCGGTTTTCTGCCGCTTGATTGTTGGCGGCACCGGGTGGTGTCCCTGGGCGGAGGTTAGCGGCACGGGGGGGTTCTGTCAGGTAGCGGCGAGGAGTTCCTCGACGGTGATCAGGGTGTCGCAGTCGGGGCATGTGCCGCCGGGGCCGAGGCGGATGGCGAAGGTGTTGCACTCGTCGCAGCGTTGCTGGCCGAGGTAGCGAGTTTCGCAGTCCGGGCAGGCGTAAACGGTGCCGGTTCGCTGGGATCTGCCCGGGGGGATGGCCGCGTTGGCTGCTGCTGTTGGGCTGGCGTGGCGGCGCCGGTAGGCGGCTTGCCGGCAGGCCTGGTCGCAGTAGGCCTGCCGTCCCCTGGCTGTCGGTAGGTGGCGCTGGCAGGCCAGGCAGCGTTGCGGCGAGGTGTTCATCGAATCAACCTTATCGTCACGCTGTCGTCACGCGACGGTGTTTGTGCTGGGGTTTGTGCCTCAGGCTGCTGCGGTGCCGCTGGGGTCCTGCCCGTCGGGCGGCAGGGACTTGTTGGCGTAGAAGGCCGCTTCGTGCTCGTCTGGGGTGGCGTAGTCGAGCAGGCTGTGCAGCCGGGCGGTGTTGTACCAGTGCACATAGTTCATCGTCAGCGTCTCCACGTCGGCGAGCTGGCGCAGCGGACCATGGCGGAACGGGGAGTCGACTCTGATGGCTTCGTTCTTGTACAGACCCATGAACGACTCCGCGGCGGCGTTGTCCAGGGCTTGACCGACGGTGCCGACCGAGACGGCGAGCCCTTCCAGGACGAGGGTTTCGGTGAACCGGATCGAGGTGTACTGGCTGCCTGCGTCGGGGTGGTGCACCATCCCGGCCGGTATTGGCTGACCGTGGTGATCGCGGCGCCACAGCGCCATCTTCAGGCACGCCTCGACGAACGCGACATCCTTGACCGTGGCGATCGACCAGCCCACGATCGACCGGGAGAACAGGTCGATCGCGAAGGCGACGTAGACGAACCCGGCCCAGGTCGCCACGTAGGTGAAGTCGGTGACCCAGGCCCGGTTGGGTGCACCGGTGCGGAAGTTGCGCTTGAGCAGGTCCGCGGCTCGGACCTTCTCGGTTCCCGGCTTAGCTCCGATAGTGGTCTTGGTCCGCGCGCCGCGGATCACCCCACACATCGTCTCCTCACGCATCAGCCGGTCCACTGTCCGCTTGCCGATATCGGGGAAACCGTTGCGGCGCAGCCACCTGGTCATCTTCCGCCGGCCGTAGAGGACCTCGGGCCGCCGGCCGCCATCGGTCCCGCCGGTGCGCAACCCTCGCAGCAAGTCGATGACAGCGGCGTCGGAGAAGGTCCGGTCCGGCAACGCCCTGCCGGCCCGCCAGGATCGGTAGCTGCGGGGGGTGACTGCCAGGCCCTGCTCGCGCAGGACCTGGCAGCTCAGCTCGACCCGATGCCCAACGACGCGCTGAGCGTCGATGAACCCGCAGATCAACGGTGGCGAGGGTCGAGCTCCCCGGCGAAGAAAATCGAGGCGGCCTTGAGGATCTCGTTGGCCTCCTTCAGGTCACGCACTTCCATCCGCAACCGGCGGATCTCGGCGAGGTCCTCACTCGTCGGACCAGACCGGCTACCGCCATCGACCTGAGCCTGCAAGATCCACTTACGCAGCGTCTCGGCACCCACTCCCAACTTCGGACCCAGCGCCTGGGCAGCAGCCCACGGCGACGGATACTCCTCGAGCCGATCCATGACCATCCGGACCGACCGCTCACGCTGATCACTCGGGTACCTCTTCGGCATGACCTGCATCCTTCGCAAGAAAGGAAGCGGCATCAAACCGGGGACGGTTCAGACTGCGCGCTGCCGCATCCCCGCCTTCGTCGACCTCGGCCGCAAAATCCGCCGACACCGTGCCACCATCGACGCCGCCCTCGAACACGACCTGTCCAACGCGCTCATCGAATCCACCAACGCCAAGATCCGGCTACTACAACGCATCGCGTTCGGCTTCGCCTCACCCCAGGCACTGATCGCGCTGGCCATGCTCTCCCTGGGCGGGTTCCGACCCGATCTACCAGGCCGAACCAGCCGGTAACCACCCACGGATCGGGTCGAAGAGCCATTTATTGGAGCGGTTTCGAGGCGAACTGGAAGATACTCATCGCGATCTTCCTGGGCCGAGTGTTCTTTGAGATCGCGCTGCGCCGCGCCGACGACGTACGCCGCACGGACATCGATTGGCGCGCGGCGTCCTGGATCTGGCCATGGTTGATCGGCATGGTGATGCTCGGGCTTATCGGCCGCTACGGCGGGCACAACGCACTGCCAGAATGGGTCGACCTAGCCCAGATCTTGCAAGATCGTTTGGTGTTGTCGGCGTGTAGATGAAGGAAAGTGCCTGTCCTGTAAGGGAAAATGGGCTTGTCGAGAGTCCATGATCACCACACAGGAAGGCACCTTCTCCGTG
>JBPCOF010000096.1:0-4395 GCA_051000515.1 Geodermatophilaceae bacterium | reverse complement strand
TGAGTGCAGTCTCCGTCGATGCAATTCGGGCGCTCAGCGGCGTCGACTGGGTGTTGGGCCTCGGACCTGCGCACGACGTCCGCAACGCACTGGTGCCCAGCGGCGACCCGGTGCCGATGCGGGCGGTCTCCGGGGACATCGGTCCAGCGCTTGGAGTCGATCTCGAAGGACTTCCGGCGGGTGTCGCGCTGGCAAGTCGCGCTGGCGCGCAACGACTGGGGTTGGCGCAAGGCGTCGGCGCGGCACAAACGGCCGAGCAAACCGAGTACGTGATCGCCGGGACCTACAACCCGCCTGAGTGGCTTGCGCCGCTACAAGAGTCGGTGATCATGGGCCCACCCGAGCGACCTGGCCCGGTTGCCTTCGTCATCCTCCTGGCATCCTCGATCGGGGCGGTACCCCAGCTCATCCAGGCCGCGCGTGCGGTCCTCGTGGCGGACGACCCGAGCAGAGTATCGGTGAGCGGGTCGACCGTGCTCGCTGAACTGGCGCAGGTGGTCTCCAGCGATCTCGCCAACTACTCCCGAGCGATCGTGCTCGGCGTCCTGGGCCTCGGCGCCTTCGCAATCGCCGTCGCCCTCCTCGGACTGCTCGGACTGCGTAGCGTGGACTTCGGTCGCCGAAGGGCCCTGGGCGCCAGCCGCGGCCAACTCATCGGATTGACGCTGCTGCACGTGCTGCTCGCCGGGGCCGTTGGTGCGGTCGGTGGCGTGACCGTGTCCTTGGTGGCGCTCACACTGCTCGTTGGTGCGCTACCGAGTTCTGGGTTCGTCATGGGCACGGTCGGGTTGTCCCTTCTGGCCGCAGTCCTTGCGGCGTCACCGCCAGCCCTGCGGGCGGCGGCGAAGGACCCGGTCGCCGTTCTCCGTACTCCTTGAGTCGCCGGCTCGTTGGCATCGGCTTCGCTCGTGGTCACGTCGAGGAACTCATAACACGCTGACGCTTCCATGTTTGTCCAGGGCTACCTGAGCCGCAAGGACAGGCTGCAGGCCGGGTGGTCTGTTCGAGTCGGCTCCGCGCATGGTCGGGAGTCGTGCGCCGCGCAGGCTAGGGGTCCGACGGTTGGGAAAGCGGATCCGTCGACCTGCTCGAGCGGGAGATGTCTCGGCTAGCTCGACTTGCCTATCGGATCGTCTGGGTCAACCCGCGCAAGCAGTCCGGGAAGTTCACCCCGAGCACCGCTGGCATGTCGGCAGCCTTGCCGTACGTCGACGCCTTCGTCAGCGGCCACTCCCTCGGCGCCTTCGACGAGGTCCTGGCCGCCATCGGCGACTGATTCGAAACACCCGTGATCTTGACGTTGTTGTCGGTTCGTGCACCGATTCGGAGCCGGGAACAGACAACAACGTCAAGATCACCGAGGGATCCCACGGTCCTGGTCTGTCAGGTAGGCAAGACCCAACTGCAGTACGACGTTAGGGCGATCGAGGACTTGCACGCGATGCTCGTCGCCCACGTGGACTGGGTGCCGATCGGCGACGCGGACGAGCAGAAACCGGCTCCGGACGGGACGGCCGAGGCGTGGGGGTCGCGATCCCGGCAACCCGGTGGGGGCTGGCACGGGCGGAGGAAGGGCTTGCGCGGTCGCTTCGGGGGTCTACCTGCCGCCGCTACTGGAGGCCTTGGGACTGGTCGAACTCGAGCACAACGCCGGCAACAACCGGGTCCGCGCGCTGCCGCGAAAGTGAGCGTCCACTCGAGCTCAAAGCCGTCGTCGTGACCGTATGACACTTGAAATTGGACTTGACTGTAGGTCCTAAAGTTCGGACCATTTAGGCATGAGCGCGGCGTACACGGTGGAAGTCGAGCTCAGCGCAGCGAAAGAACTAGCCAAGCTCCAGAATCCGAACCGGGCCCGGAACTTGGCCAAGATCAAGGATCTGGCAGTCGAGCCGCGCCCTGACGGCGTCGTGAAGCTCAGCGGCCTGAACGCCTACCGTCTCCGAGTGGGCGACTACCGGATCGTCTACACCATCGAGGACAGCATCCGGATCGTCTCGATCATTCGGATCTCGCACCGCAGCAACGTCTACCCGGACAGGAAGTGATCGACGTGCCCTCCGCGATCCCCATAAGCGAAGCCAAGGGTCGGCTCGCAGAGGTAGTTCGGGACTCCGAGGACCATGACGTGGTCCTGCTCCGTCATGGCCGCCCCGCGGCGTTCGTCATCGGCGCCGAGCGTTTCGACGCGTGGATGGACGAGGTCGAAGACCTCAAGGACCGCTTGGCTGTGTACGAACGCGACCACGTCACCATCAGCCTGGACAAGCTCGCCGCCGAACTAGGTGAGGACAGCTAGCCCTTTGTGGGGATGGGATGGCCCTCAATCTCCTCGCCCGGACAAACCGCTCGTACGACAATGCCCTGGGACTGCTGGCCGGGCTCAGCAATCCGGCCGTACGACGCGAATCACGACTGCTGGACGTTGGGCGGGAGGGCGTATCCCGAGCGCGTCGACCTCCAGAGTCAGCACTGACGACTTCCGGGTCAGCAGCGGACTAGTGCAATGCTCGGATCAAGGCGGCGCAGGTCGGCGGAATCGCTGGTGACGGTCACTCCGTTGACGACGCGGGCCACGAGTACGACCGAGGCGTCGATGACGTCCGAGGTGCCTGTTGCGGCGCACAGCTGCCCAGCCGCGCGAGCGCTACCGGCGTCCAGTGCGTGGATCACGACACCGTCCGACGACATGATGCGAACCAGCCGAATCTGTCGGGCAGGGTTTCGCCACGCTTGGGCGAGTGCGCCGGCCGGCACGTGTATCTCCGGTGCCAGTTCGAGCAGCCGGATCACGCGCCGATCGGCGCGCTCGACTGCGATCAGGGTGCCCGCGTCCAGGACTATTGGCCGAGGACGCTTCGTGCCCATGCGGTCTCCTCGTCGGTTGCCGGCCCGAGCTCGGCGCGGATTTCGGCGAGTACGTTCGCCAGGCTTTCCCGGTGTGCGCGCTCGGTCATAGCCGAGGCCACCCAGGCGCTGACCGATGGAGCGCGGCCCGCGGCGACCTCCGCCTCGGCTGCGCGGACCGCGGCTTCATCAACGGTGACCGTAACCCGTCTTCGCATACTCCGAGCATACTTTAGCAACGGATCGTATGCGTAGGGCATGGCCTGCTCGCCCCTCCGGGTGTTTACGCCGTGGTCGGAGGCAAAGATGCGCTCTTGTTTGTCGCACGAGCGAGAGATTCATTGACCGGTATGAGCGATGTGACAACGATCAAGGTCCCACGGGCTTTGCGGGAGCGGATTTCTCGCGCCGGACGGCATCGAGGGGTGACAGCGGCCGTACTGATCGGTGAGCTCCTGGACTCCTACGACCGGGAGAGGCGGCTCGCCGCCGTCAGCCAGGCCGACGACGTATCGGCTGATGCTCATTACGTCGAGGAAACCGCAGCCTGGGATAAAGCCGCCGACGACGGCTTGAAGGAGTGAGTGTCCCGCTCCAGCGGGCGTCGATCCTCTGGGTCGACCTCAGTCCGACGCAGGGACGTGAGCAAGCAGGTGTCCGACCTGCCGTGGTGAATGCCAGCGACGGTTACCTGTCCAGCGTTCCTGAGCTGGTGATCGTCATACCCATCACCACCACCGACCGCTCCTGGCCACACCATGTACGCCTCGAGGGCACGCTCGTCGAGCTGCCGAGGCCGAGTTTCGCGATGACCGAACAACCTCGCACGGTGGCTCGATCCAGGATTGCCGGCCGTGCCGGTATCGCCAGTTCTGCAACGATGGCCCAGATCGATCAATGGCTGCGGGACTTTACCGCTCTCTGAGACAAATCGGTGAACACCATCCTGGTCAATAAGGCAGCCCGGGACTCTCCGCCAAGACCGCCAGGATCACCCCGCTGAAGGGCGGTACGTACGCCGATGGTGGGAGCGCCGTCATGCACGGGATTGCCGCCGGCCCCGGCGATGACTACGCCGACCCGTGCTAGCGCGCCGGCCGCACCCGCGAGTACCCCAGAGGCTGGCCCGCCCGGATCCGCGCCGAGGCACCAACCAACGGTTCCGCGGAACCGCCCTCACGGCATCACGCGGTGGTCGGGCTGAGCTGGGCACCGGAGTTGTCCACAATTGTGATCTCTCGGATACCGACCGTCGCGATCCGCTGGCTAGGGCTGGCCGCCAAGATCGTCTGAGGGCACTGGGGGAATCGCCTTGAACCGTCCGCGCAGGCTTCTGGTCACCGCACTGCTGCTCGCGATCGCGGCGTTGGTCTCCGGACGTACGGACGATCGGGTTCGGCCAAGTGATGAGCTGCCGCCGCTGCCGTCCACGAGTGCCAGCCCGACGACGACCGAGGATCCCCCGGGTGCCACGGGGTACCCGCTTCCCGAGGAAGCCCGGGCCTACACCCCCGAGGGTGCCAGGGCCTTCTTCGACTACTTCATCGC
>JBPCOF010000057.1:0-4532 GCA_051000515.1 Geodermatophilaceae bacterium | reverse complement strand
CTCCTTCTTCGTCGGCCCGGGCGGCAGAACCATCTTGTACGCCTGGAGTGGACCGGGTTGCTGGGTCAGCGGCAGGACTGTCATGCCGTGCAGGGTGCGGGGTTTTAGGTGTACGCGGGGATCACCCGTTGGTGGGGCTCCGACGAGTTCGTCGAGAGGAACCCGGTACGTACGGGCGAGAGGGAGGAGCAGCTCCAGGCTCGGGCGCCGGTGCCCTGACTCCAGCCGGGACAGGGTGCTGACCGAGATCGCGGTGGCTTCGGACAGGCCGCCAAGGGTCATCTGTCGCTGCTGGCGGCGTTGCGGGGCTGAGCGGGGCATTGGTGCTGGCCCGGGCCCGCAGGTCGGTGCTCGTCGTCGACGCGGGCGAGCCCCGCAACGCACCTGCCGCGCACACCCACGGCTTCTTGACCCGTGACGGCGCGTCCCCGGGCGAGTTGCTGGAGCTTGGCCGGGCGGAGGTGCGGGGGTACGGGGCAGAGGTCCGACCGGGACAGGCCGTGTCGGCTGCGGTTCTGCCTGAAGGCGGGTTCGCCGTGCGGCTGGCCGACGGCGATACGGTCCGAGCTCGCCGGCTGCTGGTCACCACCGGGCTGGTGGACGAGCTGCCGGACGTACCCGGCGTACGGGAGCGCTGGGGCCGCGACGCCATCCACTGCCCGTACTGCCACGGCTGGGAGGTCCGGGATCAGGCGGTGGCCGTCCTCGGGGGCAGCGCGCTCACGGTGCACCAGGCGTTGCTGTTCCGGCAGTGGACCGACAAGCTGACTCTGTTCCTGCACACCGCGCCGGAGCCGACGGACGAGCAGCGCGACCAACTGTCCGCCCGCGGCATCAACGTCTTGGCGGGCGAGGTGGCCGGCCTGGTTGTTACCGACGACCGGCTCACCGGGGTACGGCTGGCGTCTGGCGAGGTCATCGCCACGCAGGCCGTTGTCGTCGGGCCGCGGTTCGCCGCCAGCGACGGGGTGCTCGCCTCGCTCGGTGTCGATGCGGTCGAGCACCCGATGGGTGTCGGGACGCAGGTCCCGGCCGACTCGACCGGCCTGACCGCTGTGCCCGGAGTGTGGGTCGCCGGGAACGTCGCCGACCCCGCCGCGGGGATCGCGGGCGCGAGCGCCGCGGGTTCCTGGTCCGCTGCGATGATCAACGCCGATCTCGTCGCCGAAGACACGGCCCGGGCGGTCGCCGAGCGTGCCGCATCCGCAGTCGACGAGGGCCACCACCACGGCAACGCCACGGGCTTCCCCGGTCCGGATCTCGTCCTGGACGAGGCGTTCTGCGAAGAGATGTACCGCTCGCGGAGCACCGTGCGGAGCGGCCTGCCCAACCTGCAGTTGGTGACCGAGGCCGCCGACCTGGCCCCAGGGACCGCCCTCGACGTCGGCTCCGGCGAGGGCGCCGACGCCGTCTGGCTCGCCGAACGCGGCTGGCAAGTCACCGCCGTCGACATCTCGGCGACCGCCCTGCTGATGGGCGAGAGCACCGCCGCCCAGGCCGGTCCGGGGGTGTCCGGACGCATCACCTGGCGCCATGCCGACATGACCAAGAAATCGGCGCCCGACGACGCGACCTACGACCTGGTGACCGCGCACTTCATGCAGCTGTCCTCCGCGCAGCGCGAGGACGTGCACCGACGGCTCGCCGCGGCGGTGTCCCCGGGCGGGACCTTGCTGATCGTCGGGCATCACCCCAGCGACGTGGATGCCGTTCTGCTGCGCGATGACCCTTCGATGCTGCCGCCCGCGGCGCTCACGTACACTTCTCACGTTCCCTTAGACCGCTGGTCGTCGGGCGCCCTCGGGTGTTCGTGCGAAGGTCCCGATTGGCATCGGGCGGCCCGCGCAGGAGGACGGTACGTCGTACGCCGGCCGCTGTGGCCCGCGTCCACGCCCCGTGCGCTCTGCGCCGGGGCGTTCGTGATTTTCCGGGTCTCTCGTTCCGACTTCCGCCCAACCCAGCAGACCCCACAGAAACGAGGAAGCCCATGCCGAACCCGGACAAGGTCGGCGCGGTCGCGGAGATCACCTCCCGCTTCAACCGCTCGTCGGCGGTGGTCCTCACCGACTACCGCGGCTTGACGGTGGCCCAGCTCAAGGAGCTGCGGACCTCACTCGGTACCAGCAGCACCTACGCCGTGGTCAAGAACACGCTGACGAAGCGGGCGGTGAGTGCGGTCGGGTACGACGATCTCGCGCCGCTGCTGATCGGCCCGACCGCGATCGCCTTCATCGAGGGCGAACCGGTGGAAGCGGCCAAGGCGCTGCGGAACTTCTCCCGTACGAACCCGCTTCTGATCATCAAGGGCGGCGTGCTGGACGGGAAGATGCTCAGCACCGAGGAGATCAACTCGCTGGCCGACCTCGAGTCCCGGGAGGTTCTGCTCGGACGACTTGCCGGCGGGATGAAGGCCAGCCTGAGCAAGGCAGCGGCGCTGTTCCAGGCCCCGTTGTCCCAGGTTGCCCGACTCGCGGCAGCGCTGGCCGAGAAGAAGCCGGCCGCTGAAGCAGCATCCGAAGCACCCGCCGTCGAACCCGGCGCCGAACCCGGCGCCGAACCCGGCGCCGAGGCACCCGCTGCCGATTCCACTCCGACCCCGGAAGCCGCAGAGAACTCTGCGGCCTCCACCGATACCCCCAGCTGACAACCGAAACCTAGAGAGGAACCACCATGGCCAAGATGTCCACCGACGACTTGCTCGACGCGTTCAAGGAAATGACGCTGCTGGAGCTGTCGGACTTCGTGAAGCAGTTCGAGACCACCTTCGACGTCACCGCTGCCGCTCCGGTTGCAGCCGCGGCAGCGGCTCCGGCCGGAGGGGCCGGCGCTGCCGAGGCCGAGGCCGAGCAGGATGAGTTCGACGTCATCCTCGAAGCCGCAGGCGATAAGAAGATCCAGGTCATCAAGGAGGTGCGCACCCTGACCAGCCTCGGCCTGAAGGAGGCCAAGGACCTGGTCGACGGAGCGCCCAAGCCGGTCCTGGAAAAGGTCGACCGGGCGGCCGCGGACAAGGCGCAGGCTGCCCTCGAGGGTGCCGGCGCAACGGTGACCGTCAAGTAGCTCAGCTCCCTCGCGCTGACAACGGCGGGCCTTCCGATGGAGGGCTCGCCGTCGGGTGCCGCAGTGGAACTCACCGAGCGAGGTGGTGAACTGGTCATCGCGCCGCTAGGGCCCGAGATCGTTCTGGAACGTCGCCGAGGCCGACGCGTCTTCGTGGCGACAGAAGACGAGACGCCCAGAATGACGGATGAGCGTCGAGGTCGAGCACGTCGGGGTTTGAGGGCGAGTTCTGGAGTTGCGACCGCAGGCGCGCTGCTAACCGACTCGATGCCGGCGCGAAAGTGCCGTCGTGCCCCGATTGGCTCGGCGATCTGTCATCGTCTGGCCATGGCTAGGGCGAGTATCGATCTGAACTGCGACCTGGGCGAAGGCTTCGGAGTCTGGACCCTGGGCGAGGACGACGGGCTGCTCGACGTGGTCACCAGCGCCAACGTGGCCTGTGGCTTCCACGGCGGAGATCCGAGCATCATGCGTCGGGTCTGCCGCAGAGCCGCCGAACGCGGAGTACGGATAGGCGCCCAGGTGGGGTATCGCGATCTGGCGGGCTTCGGCCGCCGCCCGATGGACGTCCCGCCGAATGAGTTGACCGACGAGATGATCTACCAGATCGGTGCGCTGGACGCGTTCGCCCGAATCGCCGGCAGCCGGGTGTCCTATGTCAAGCCGCACGGCGCCCTCTACAACACCTGCGCCACCGACGCCGTCCAGGCCGAGGCGGTTGTACGCGCAGTTCGTGAAGTCGATTCCACTCTGCCGGTCCTTGGACTGCCCGGATCGGCGTTGCTTCGTGCGGCCGAGGCAGCCGGGCTGCCCGCCGTTCCCGAAGCCTTCGCCGACCGCAGCTATGACTCGGCCGGCCGGTTGGTCAGCCGCCGACATGAGGGTGCGGTGATCAGCGACCCCAAGGTCGTGGTGGCGCGCTGCCTGCGGTTGGTGATGCAAGGTCTGGTCACCGCAGTGGACGGAACGCAGGTGTCAGTCAGCGCTGCGTCGTTGTGTCTGCACGGCGACACGCCAGGGGCGCTCCGCCTGTCCAGACGGATCCGGGACGCTCTGGGCCAGGCCGGAGTTACCCTCGAACCGTTCGGCTGAACTCCTCCCGAGGATTCGTCGGCCGCCTGCCGGCCGGTTGTCCCCTTCTCCGCGGACCACTCTTGACGGAACCGGGCCGCGGAGTGCACCCTGTCCGGTGCGGTGACACCGGTCACCAAGGAGCACGAGGGAGCCCTAGCTGCTCGAGGCCAGCACGCCAGGTTGACCTGGCGTGGACAGCGGTCACCCGTTGGGGTAGGCTGCTAGTTTGCGCTGCCTTCCGACTGCCCACCCGCTGGAGCGGGTCACTTGGTGTGACCGCGATCCGGCTGGCCAGAGGCAAGGCATGCGTGTAGCCGATTCGAACACCGGTCCTTGGAAGGACGCACCTTGGCAGTGTCACGCCAGTTGACGCACGATTCGATCACAACTTCAGGAAT
>JBPCOF010000050.1:0-32674 GCA_051000515.1 Geodermatophilaceae bacterium | reverse complement strand
GGCAGGCTTCGATGCACAGTCCGCAGAAGATGCAGCGCAGATAGTTGATCTGGTAGATCGCGCCGTAGCGTTCGCCCGGGGAGAAGCGAGCCTCCTCGGTGTTGTCACCGCCCTCGACGTAGATCGCATCGGCCGGGCACGCCCAGGCGCACAGCTCGCAGCCGACGCACTTCTCCAGCCCGTCCGGGTGCCGGTTGAGCACATGCCGGCCGTGGTAGCGCGGCTTGATGGCCTTCTTGTCCTCGGGGTAGGACTCGGTGGTCACCTTCTTGAACATGTTGCCGAAGGTCACCCCGAAACCCTGCAGCGGCTTGGGCAGCAGACTAGGCACGGGCGCCTCCGCTGCGCTTGCCGGCGCCGACCGCTTCGCGCTTGACCGTGTCCTTCTTCACCAGCGCAGGGCTCGGCGGTACGACGAGGTCCAGCGGCGGTGTGGGGAACGCGCCCGGCGTCGTCGGGGGCGCACCACCCTCCTGCCGCTGGGTCTCGACCGGATCGGGGGCCTTGCCCGGCCATAGCCAGACTGCGGCCATGACCAGGACGAAAACCGGGATGCCCACGTACAGGGCGACGTCGCCGGCGGAGAAGTCGTACTCGCGGGACAGCACCCGCATCGTGGCCACGACGAGGATCCACAACAGCGCAACCGGCACGAGGACCTTCCAGCCGAAGCGCATGAACTGGTCGTAGCGCATCCGGGGCAGCGTGCCGCGCAGCCAGACGAAGACGAACAATCCCAAGATCACCTTGCCGACGAACCACAGCATCGGCCACCAGCCGGAGTTGGCGCCGTCCCAGATCGAGATCGGCCAGGGTGCCCGCCAACCGCCGAGGAACATCGTCGCGGCCAGCGCCGACACGGTGACCATGTTGATGTACTCGGCCAGGAAGAACAGCGCGAACTTCAACGAGGAGTACTCGGTGTGGAAACCGCCGACGAGTTCAGACTCGGCCTCAGGCAGGTCGAACGGAGCCCGGTTGGTCTCGCCGACCACCGCGATGGAGTAGATGATGAATGAGACCGGCAGGACCACGGCGTACCAGCCGGGTCCGTCGAAGGTCAGGCCGAAGGCGCTGACTTCACCGCCGCTTTCCTGGGCGGCCACGATTCCCGAGGTGGACATCGTCCCGGAATAGAGGAACACCGCGACGATGGACAATCCCATTGCGATCTCGTAGCTGATCATCTGGGCGGCGCTGCGCAGCGAGCCGAGCAACGGGTACGTCGATCCGGACGCCCACCCGGCCAGCACGATTCCGTAGACCCCCATCGCCGAGCAGGCCAGCACGATCAGCACACCCACCGGAAGATCGGTCAGCTGCAACGGGGTTCGTTCCCCGAAGATGCTGACGATCGGGCCGATCGGGATGACCGAGAAAGCCAAAAAGGCCGGCACAGCAGCGATCACGGGCGCCAGGAAATAGATCGGCTTGTCGGCCAGGGCCGGCATGATGTCTTCCTTGAACGCCAACTTCAGACCGTCGGCCAGGCTCTGCAGGGCGCCGCCGGGCCCTACCCGGTTGGGACCGATGCGTTGCTGCATCCGGCCGACGACCTTGCGTTCGAACAGGATGGCGAACAGCGTCAGGCCGACCAGCAGGGCGAAGATGCCGACGACCTTGATGACGATGATCCACCAGACGTCGGTGCCGAAGTCGGCCAACGTCGGCGAGTCCGCGGCCGCGATCGTCTGGCTCGTCATGACTCCCCCTTCGCGAGTCGGACGACGCCGCCTGGGGCGGTGCCGAGGTCGGCACGTACGGAGCTGCCTGGCGAGCGCATCGGGACCCAGACGACCTGATCGGGCATCTCGGTGATCTGCGCGGGCAGGGTCAGTCCACCACGGGCGCCGCTCACCTGGACGTAGTCACCCTCGGCGACCCCCAGTGCGGTCGCCATCGACTTCGGCAGGCGCACGCTGGCCCGGCGGGCGGTCCCAGCCAGGGCCGGCTCGTCGACCTGCAGGGACCCCTCGTCGAGCAGGTGGTGCCAGCTGGCCAGAATCGCCTCGTCGGGGCGCAGCTCCGGCTGGCCCGGCGACCGGGTCGTCAGCGCTGCGGCCTGCGATGCACTGCGATGCCGGCCGATCCGAGCGAGTTCCACAGCCGCCGAGGCGGGGGTGGGCAGCCCCAATTCGATGTCCAGTTCCTCGCCCAGGCCGTGCAGCACTCGTCCGTCGGTGAGCATGCCGCTGGACAGGCTGGCCTCGAACGGTCGACGTCGACCCTCCCAGCTGAGGTAGCTGCCGCTCTTCTCCGGTGCTGCGGCAACGGGGAACACGACGTGGGCGTACTCGGTGACGACGCTGGGCGCCAACTCCAGGCTGATCAGGAAGCCGATGCTGGCCAAGCCCTCTCGGGCCAGGACCGGATCCGGGAGATCGTCGGGATCGAGCCCGCCCACGAGCAGCCCGCCGAGCGCGCCGTCGCGGGCGGCGGTCAGCATGGCGGTCAGGTCGCGCCCCGGCGTCGATGGCAGGTCGACCCGCCAGGCCTTCGCGAGTTCGATGCGTGCGGCGGCATCGTCGACCCGACGTCCACCGGGCAGCAGGTTCGGCATCGCACCGGCCTCGATCGCCCCCCGTTCGCCGGCTCGGCGCGGCACCCAGGCCAGCCTGGCCCCAGTGGCGTCTGCGAGCGCGGCCGCGGCCGACAGGGCGCCCGGGAACTCTGCGAGTCGCTCGCCGACGAGGATCACCGCGCCCGGTTCGCGGAGCCCTTGGGCCGCGCTGGCGCCCGGTCCGCCGGCGGTGTTGTCGGCCAGGGCGCCCAGCACGCTGGTCTCGGCACCCGGTGGGGTGGCCAGGAGCACCCCGCTCATCTTGGCCAGCCCGCGGGAGGCGAAGGGGGCGACGTCGAACACGGCTAGGCCGGAGGCACGCGCAGCCTTGCGCAGCCGCAGGAAGATGATCGGCGACTCCTCCTCGGGTTCGAACCCGACTGAGAGTACGGCCGGCGCTGCGCTGAGGTCGGCGTAGGTCACGCTGTCCTCGAGTTCCGTACCGGCCACCCGGTCCGCCAGGAACTGCTCCTCTTCTTCCGAGTGCGCCCTGGCCCGGGAGTCGATGTCGTTGGTGCCCAAGACGACTCGCGCGAACTTGGCGTAGGCGTAGGCGTCCTCGTAGGTCAGCCGACCACCGGGCAGTACCCCCACACCACCGCCGCCCGGCGCCATCGCAGCCGAAAGGCCGGCGGCTGCCACCTCGAGGGCTTCGGTCCACGACGCCTCGGTCAAAACGCCGTTGCGACGCACGAGCGGGACCATGATCCGCTGGTTGCTGGTGGCGTACCGGAAGGCGAAGCGGCCCTTGTCGCAGTTCCATTCCTCGTTGACCTGGGGGTCATCACCGGCCAGTCGGCGCTGTACGACGTTGCGGCGGATATCAGTTCGCTGCGCGCAACCCGAGGCGCAGTGCTCGCAGACGCTCGGCTCGGAGACCAGGTCGAACGGGCGGGACCGGAACCGATAGGCGGCGCTGGTCAGCGCTCCCACCGGACAGATCTGGATGGTGTTGCCGGAGAAGTACGAAGAGAACGGCTCGTCCTCGTAGATTGCAACCTGCTCCAGTGCACCCCGTTCGAACAGCTCGATGAACGGGTCGCCGGCGATCTGCTGGGAGAACCGGGTGCACCGGGCGCACAGCACGCATCGTTCTCGATCGAGCAGGATCTGCGACGAGATGGGCAGCGGCTTCTCATACGTCCGCTTGGCGTCGACGAACCGGGAATCCGCGCGGCCGTTGCTCATCGCCTGGTTCTGCAACGGGCACTCCCCGCCCTTGTCGCAGATCGGGCAGTCCAGCGGGTGGTTGATCAGCAGCAGCTCCATGTTGCCCTGCTGCGCCTTGTCAGCCACGGCGGAGGTGAGCTGGCTGTTGACGACCATGCCGTCGGCGCACTCGATCGTGCAGGAGGCCTGCGGCTTGGGCATCTTGCGGCCGCCCATCTCGACCTCGACCAGGCATTGCCGGCAGGCGCCGACGGGATCCAGCAGCGGGTGGTCGCAGAAGCGCGGGATCTGGACGCCGATGGCTTCGGCGGCGCGGATGAGCAGCGTCCCCTTCGCAACGGTGACCTCGACTCCGTCGATGGTGAGCGAGATCATCTCGTCGGCCGATGCTGCTGGTGCGCTCATCTCGGGCTTCCAGCACCGGCGAGGGCGGTATCGCGGGCTCGCTCGGGATCGAGCGGACAGCCGCCGAGTTCGAGATGGTCGAGGTATTCCTGGCGGAAGTACTTGATCGAGGACAGCACCGGACTGACCGCTCCGTCACCGAAGGCACAGAAGGAGCGACCGAGGATGTTGTCGCAGATGTCGAGCAGCTGGTCGACCTCCTCCTCGGTGGCCTGACCGCGTTCGATCCGATCCAGGATCTGCACCATCCACGGGTTGCCCTCCCGGCACGGGGTGCACTTGCCGCAGGACTCGTGGGCGTAGAACTTGATCCACCGGCCGACGGCGCGGACGATGCAATCGCCGTCGTCGAAGATCATCAACGCGCTGGTCCCGTTCATCGACCCGGCGGCGGCCACCGCGTCGAAGTCCAACGCCACGTCAAGGTGTTCGTCGGTGAACAGCGGGGTCGACGAACCGCCCGGGGTCCAGAACTTCAACTGATGTCCTTCGCGTACGCCACCGCACATCTCGAGCAGCTCTCGCAGCGTCGTCCCCATCGGAGCTTCGTACTGACCGGGTCGTACGACCCGCCCGGTCAACGAATACACGCTGGTGCCGGGCGATTTCTCCGGTCCCATCTGCTTCCACCAGTCCGCGCCGTGTAACAAGATCGGCGGGACGCTGGCCAGGGTGCCGACATTGTTGACCACCGTCGGGGAGCTGTAGAGGCCGGACACGGCCGGGAAGGGCGGCTTGAGTCGAGGCTGTCCGCGGTAACCCTCGAGGGAATCCAGCAGCGCGGTCTCCTCCCCGCAGATGTAGGCGCCCGCGCCCGGGTGCACGACGACCTCGAGGTCATACCCCGACAGCAGAACATTCTTGCCCAGATATCCTGCGGCATAAGCCTCGTCGACCGCCGCGCGTACGCGACGCATGGCATGGACCGCCTCACCCCGGACGTAGATCACCGCGAGGTTGGCGCGGATCGCGAAGCTCGCGATGATGATGCCCTCGCTCATCGAGTGCGGGTCGTTCATCATCTGGGGCAGGTCCCGGCAGGTGCCCGGCTCACCCTCGTCGGCGTTGACCACGAGGTACTTCGGCTTCAGGCCCGGTCCCGATGTCTCCCCGGGCTTGGCCTGCGGGATGAAGCCCCACTTCATTCCCGTCGGGAAGCCGGCCCCGCCTCGTCCGCGCAGGTTGGAGTCCTTGATCACGGTGGTGATCTCGTCGGGCTGCATCGTCAACGCCTTGCGCAGCGCGAGGTAGCCGTCGGTGCGCTCGTAGGCGGCCAGCGTCCACGATTCGGGATCGTTCCAGCGGCGGCTGAGCACGGGGGTCAGGGGCATCGGTCAGGCATCCTTCCCGGCGGGTGCAGCCGACCCGCCCGCGGGTGCCGATTGCTCCCGGGGAGCCAGTTCACGCGACCCACCGTCACGAGCCCGAGTTCACGTGAGCTTGGCCTGGCGGGGGGCCTTCGCCGCGCTGGGCGGCCAACCGCAGTCCGGCCAGTGACGGCTCACCCACGGAAGGCCCGGCCACGGCGGCTGCCGAGCGCTCACCGGTGCTGAAGCCGGCGATCTCCCGGGAGATCTCGCGGAAGCTGCACAACGGAGCACCGCGGGTGGGCGCCGGGCGCCGGCCGGCGCGAAGTTCGTCGATCAGCGCCGTTGTCGACTCCACGCTCTGCTGGTCGTAGAACTCGTAGTTAACGGTCACCACTGGTGCGTAGTCGCAGGCGGCCAGGCATTCGGCGTGCTCGAAGCTGAACTGTCCGTCCTCGGTGGTCTGGTCGTGATGGACACCGAGCTGTTCCTGCACGGCGGCGTAGATCGCCTCACCGCCGAGGAAGCCGCACAGGGTGTTGGTGCAGACGCTGATCAGGTATTCCCCGGCCGGGCGGCGCTTGAACATCGTGTAGAAGGTGACGACGGCGCCGACCTCGGCCTTGGTCAGGTTCAACTCCTCGGCACACAGCGCGACACCGTCAGAACTCACGTAGCCCTGCACGGACTGCACCAGATGCAGCATGGGGAGCAGGGCCGAACGTGGCCGTGGGTAGCGAGCGATGATCTCCCGCGCCTCGCGGCGGGTCTGCTCGGTCAGCGGCGGAACATCTTCGGGGACAACCTCTTCGGTCAGTGCAGCGCCGAGATCCCCGATGTCCACCGGACTGGCCACCGCGTGCGCCGTACCGTGCCGCCCGTAGGCAGCGCTCTGCCGGCCGGACTCCCCGGCGCCACCTTCGGTCATCTGTCGACACCCCCCATAACCGGGTCGATCGAGGCGATCGAGGCGATCACGTCGGCGATCAGTCCACCCTCGGACATCGCCGCCGTCGCCTGAAGGTTGACGAAGCTGGGGTCGCGTACGTGCACCCGCCAGGGCCTGGTCCCACCGTCGCTCACGACGTGGTAACCGAGTTCGCCCCGGGGTGACTCGATCGGGACGTACACCTGGCCGGCTGGGACCCGAAAGCCTTCGGTGACCAGTTTGAAGTGGTGGATCAGGGCCTCCATGGACTGACCCATGATCTTGCTGACGTGCTCCAGCGAGTTGCCCATGCCGTCGGGGCCGAGAGACAGCTGGGCGGGCCAGGCTATCTTCTTGTCGCCCACCATGACCGGGCCCGGCTGGAGCCGATCGAGGCACTGCTCGATGATCTTCAGTGACTCGCCCATCTCGGCGACCCGGACGAGGTACCGGCCGAACGCGTCCGCACTGGTCTGCACCGGTACGTCGAAATCGTAGGTCTCGTATCCGCCGTAGGGCTCGACCTTGCGCACGTCCCAAGGCAACCCGGCGGCGCGCAGCACCGGACCGGTCACGCCCAGGGAGACGCAGCCGGTGACGTCGAGGTAGCCGATTCCCTGTAAGCGCTTCTGCCACACCGGCTGACCCGTCAGCAGCCGGTGAAAGCCCTCGAGGCGGTCCGGGAAGATCTCGAGGAAGTCGCGGATCGAGCCTTCCGCGCTGTCCGGAAGATCCTGGGCCACACCGCCCGGACGAACGAAGGCATGGTTCATCCGCAGGCCGGTGATCTCCTCCAAAAGGTCCATGACGATCTCGCGGTCCCGTAAGCCATTGGTCATGGCGGTGAGCGCGCCCATCTCCAGGCCCATGGTGGAAAGACCCACCAGGTGCGAGCTGATTCGGTTGAGTTCCATGAGCAGGACCCGGATGACCTGCGCTCGGGGCGGCACCTCGATGCCCAACAGCTTCTCGACCGCCAGGCAGTACGCCGTTTCGTTGAACAGCGGTGCGAGGTAGTCCATCCGGGTGACGAAGGTCGTGCCCTGCGTCCAGTTGCGGTACTCGGTGTTCTTCTCGATCCCGGTGTGCAGGTAGCCGATCACGACCCGTGCCTTGGTGACCGTCTCACCCTCGAGGTCGAGAACCAGGCGCAGGACGCCATGCGTCGAGGGGTGCTGCGGGCCCATGTTGACCACGAGCCGTTCCTCGGATACCGGATCGCCCGCGAAGGTGGAATCCCAGTCGCCGCCCGTGACGGTGTAGACGCGGCCCTCGGTGGTGTCGCGGGAACCGGCGTACGGATCGCTGGTCGTCGTGCTCATCGCTGTCCCGCCTCGTGCGCTTCGCGCACCGCTCGCTCCGGTCCTCGCTCGTTCCTCGCCGCGATCCTCACTCGCTCTCGGCTCACCGGTAGCTCCTCCGCTCGTCGGGCGGTGCGATGGTGGCGCCCTTGTAATCCACCGGGACACCGCCCAACGGGTAGTCCTTGCGCTGCGGGAAACCGTCCCAGTCGTCGGGCATCAGAATCCGGGTGAGTCCGGGGTGTCCCTCGAAGACGATTCCGAACATGTCCCAGGTCTCGCGTTCCTGCCAGTCGGCGGTGGGGTAGAGGCCGGTCACCGACGGGATGGTCGCGTCGTCGTCCGGGACAGCGACCTCGAGCCGGATCCGCCGGCGGAAGGTCATGGAGGTCACGTGGTAGACGGCATGCAACCGATCCTCGTGCGCGCCGCCGGAGCCCAGATAGTCCACACCGGACACACTGGAGAGGAGCTCGAAGCGCAGGGCTTCATGGTCGCGCAGCGTCTTGCACAGGCGCACCAGTCGCTCGCGGGCGACGTGCAGGGTGAGCTCGCCCCGGTCGAGGACCACGCGCTGCACGGTGGCGGCGAAACGCTTTGCACCGAGCGCGAATTCGATCGCATCCATCAGCTCGTCGAAGTAGCCGCCGTACGGGCGTTCGCTGCTGTGCAGGGTGACCGCGGATCCCGGGGCGACGCGCACCAGGCCACCGAAGCCCGAGGTGTCACCGGAGCCGCTGACCCCGAACATCCCGCGCTGCCGCTGCGCCTCCGGCGGCGTCCCCGGTACGGCGAGCTCCCCATGTTCGGTACTAGTCATGAGCAGCCTCATGCGCTGCGCGCACCACTCGGTCCGCTCCTCGCTCGCTGGCGCTCGCTGCGATGCCCCCTCGCTTTCGACTGGTCATTTCTGTGCTTTCACCAATGCGCCGTGCTGGAGGTCGCCGCGCTGGACCGCCTGGGTGCGTTCCAGGGAGTACTGCGAGCTGCGCTTGTCCTCGGCGGCCTCGATCCATTCCTTGCGAGCGGCCTTGTCGTACCGGATCGAGGACGGCATCTCGGTCCAGATCTCCTGAGGGTTGTCCGCGAGCTGCTTGGCCCGCTTGGCGCCGAGGGGTTCGTGCTTGATCTTGTGGTGCAGCTTGAGGATCGCATCCATCAGCATCTCCGGCCGCGGCGGACAGCCGGGGAGGTACATGTCGACGGGAACGATGTGGTCGACGCCCTGCACGATGGCGTAGTTGTTGAACATTCCGCCGGAGCTGGCGCAGACTCCCATGGCCAGCACCCACTTGGGTTCGGGCATCTGGTCGTAGATCTGGCGGAGCACCGGGGCCATCTTCTGGCTCACCCGCCCGGCGACGATCATCAGATCGGCTTGACGCGGGGAGGCCCGGAAGACCTCCATCCCGAAGCGGGCGAGGTCGTACCGGCCGGCACCGGTGGCCATCATCTCGATGGCGCAGCAGGCAAGCCCGAACGTCGCCGGCCACAGGGAGGCGGTGCGGGTCCAGTTGACGAGCTTCTCGACGTTGGTGAGCAGGAAGCCGCTGGGCAGCTTTTCCTCTAGTCCCATGTCAGTAGTCCCATGTCAGTCCCATTCCAGTCCGCCGCGGCGCCAGACATAGGCGTAGGCGATGAAGACGGTGGCGATGAAGATGACCATCTCGATCAGTCCGAACAGACCCAGCGAGTCGTTGGCCACCGCCCATGGGTACAAGAAGATGATCTCGATGTCGAAGATGATGAACAGCATCGCGGTCAGGTAGTACTTCACCGGGAACCGAGCGCCCCCGAGCGGCTGGTCGACCGGCTCGATTCCGCACTCGTAGGCGTCCACCTTGGCCTTGTTGTAGCGACGCGGACCGATATAGGGCGCGGCGGTGACCGAGAACAGGGCGAAGGCGGCAGCCAACGCGAGCAACCCCACTATGGGTATGTAGGGGTTCAGCATGGCCGAAACCTTACGACCAGTCCCATGGGCGCGATCATGCTGCTGGGGCCAACCGGGTCAGGCCGTTGATCACCCGGTCCACGGTGTCCCCGCCACGCTCGTCGGTGAGGTTGGCGAGCAGCTTGAGGACGAACTTCATCAGCAACGGGCGGGGCAGTCCCTTGGTGGTGCACAGCCGCATGACCTCCGGGTGCCCGATGAGCTTCACGAAGATGTTGCCGAGCCGGTAGTAGCCTCCGTACGCGCTCTTGAGCGAGTCCACGTACGAGCGGAGCGCCTGCTCACGGTGCGGACCGGACTGGCGAGCCAACGCCTGTACGGCGTGCTCGGCGGCCAGCTTGCCGGTCTCCATCGCGTAGGCGATTCCTTCCCCGTTGAACGGGTTGATCGCACCGGCCGCGTCCCCCACGAGCATCAGCCCGCGGGTGTACTGCGGGGCCCGGTTGAAGCCCATCGGGAGTCCGGCGCCGCGGACCGGGCCGGTGGCGGTCTCCTGGGTCAGAGTCCACTCGGCCGGCACGTTGTCCAGCCAGCGCTTGAGCATCTCGCGGTAGTCGGTGTTCCCGTACGCGGTGGAGGAGTTCAGTATGCCGAGACCGACATTGACCGTGCCGTCGCCCATACCGAAGATCCAGCCGTAGCCGGGCAGCAGCCGTTCGCCGTCGCGCAGTTCGAGCCAGGACTCGATGTACTCGTCGTTGGTGCGCGGGGAGGTGAAGTACCGGCGTACCGCGACGCCCATCGGCCGGTCCGTACGACGGGTCAGTCCCAGCGACTTGCTGACCGTTCCGCTCATTCCCCCGGCATCGATGACCAGGGGCGCGCGATAGGTGACCCGACTGCCGCCTTCGCCGCGTCCCTCGACGCCGACGACGCGGCCGGCCCGGTCGAGGATCGCTCCGTCGACGCGGGTTCCTTCGACCAGTTGCGCGCCGGCCTTCTGCGCGTGGCGGGCCAGCATCTCGTCGAAGTCCAGCCGCGGCCGGACGAGTCCGTAATTCGGGTAGCTGGCCAGCTCCGGCCAGTCCATTTCGAGACGATGCCCGCCGCCGTAGACCCGCAGACCCCGGTGCCGGATCCACCCGGCCTCCGGA
This sequence comes from Geodermatophilaceae bacterium, assembly GCA_051000515.1. Lineage (GTDB taxonomy): Bacteria > Actinomycetota > Actinomycetes > Mycobacteriales > Geodermatophilaceae > JACCQS01. The sequence goes on along the minus strand of JBPCOF010000050.1, from coordinate 21,955 downwards.
CCGGTGTCGATGCCCATCTCGATCAGCGGCTTGACGCCGCGGGGGGTGAATCCGTCGCCGCAGACCTTGTCGCGCGGGAAGCTGGACTTCTCGACGAGTAGGACGTCCAGACCAGATTGGGCGAGCCAGTATGCCGTCGCGGAGCCGCCTGGGCCCGCGCCGACGACGATCACATCAGCCTCAGCGGTGGGCACGGTGGGCACGATGGGCACGGAATCGACCGTGACCGAGCGCTGCACGGAGGGGCCAGTCGTGGTCACTGCGGACCTCCTCGCTCTGCCTGCCGATGTCAGGGCCGTGGACCACTCACCGGGTGCTTGTGAAGACTTTCACGAAGTACAGCGCCAAGTCTAAGCCCCCGGACTACATGATGTTGAGCGGGCCGCGGTGCCGACTCACCCGAGCGGGGCAGGCGTGGGGGGAAACGGCGTAGGCGGTCCTCCCGGCCCTGGGCTCGGACCCGGCGTGGGCGCTGGTCCGGGGCCTGGATCCGGAGTGGGCCCCGGACGGGGCGGGGATGGGTCGCCCGGAACCGGGGCCGGGTTGGGCGACGGCTGGGTGGGCTCGGGCGGGTTCGGTGGGAACGGGGGGACCGACATGACTCCAGTATCGAACTTCGGCCGGCATCCGGCCAGCTTGGCACTGTTCTCCCCAGGAAGCTGGACGGCTGGGTGTCGCCCGATTACCGTGCAGTCACCCCCGACTTGGAGTTTCCATGCGTCGCATCGTCGTCTTCGCCGTCCTGCTGGTCGCTATGACCTTGGGCTTCACCGGGGTGAGCTCGGCGGCCCCCACCAGTTCCTCCGCGGCCGCGCTCACCGGAGCCAAGGAGGTTCCCGGCCCAGGAGACAGCGACGGCATCGGCTTTGCCGTCGCGAGTCCCAGGCCCGGGGAAGGCACGGTGTGCATCGACATCCGGTACCGCAACATCGATGCCCCCACGGGCGCTCACATCCATGACGCGCCCCCCGGAGTCGCCGGACCGATCGTGATCGACTTCACGAGCCTGATCGCCACCAGCCCGGCCGGTCGGATCAGCGGCTGTGTCGCGGTGGACCCGGCGCTGGCTCAGGACGTGGCTCAGAACTCCGCTGACTTCTACGTCAACGTCCACAACGTGGCCTTCCCAGCCGGCGCAATCCGGGGTCAGCTCCGCGGCTAGCTAGATTCCACGGCCAGCGTTGCGGGTTGCTGCCGTCATGGGCCGGTTCCAGGACGCACCGCTCTGCCGCTCCTCAGCGCTGAAGCCCGGAAAGCCACGTCTCGCATAGGTATCGATGTGCATCGGACCCAACGCAATCCTGTTGCGTGGCAGGGTCAGGCGCGGGTGGCACGGTGTAGCGCGACGATGCCGAAGGTGAGGTTGCGCCAGCCGACGTCGACCCAGCCGGCCGTACCGATTCGGTCGGCCAGCGCGCGCTGATCGGGCCAAGCTCGGATCGACTCGGCAAGATAGCGGTAGGCCTCCGGGTTGCTCGAGACACGGTCCGCTACCCACGGGAGAGGACGCAGCAGGTACTCGCTGTAGATGCGGTCGAACCAGCTCCACACCGGTCGAGAGAATTCGCAGACCACCAGGCGCCCCCCAGGCTTGGTCACCCGAGCGAACTCGGCGAGGGCGGCATCGACGTCGGAGACGTTGCGCAGTCCGAAGCTGATCGTGACCGCGTCGAAGCTCCCGTCGGCAAAGGGCAGAGCCAGCGCGTCGGCGGCGACCTTGGGTACGTCGCGGCTCGCGCCAGCGCTCAGCATGCCCACCGAGAAGTCGCTGGCCACGGCAAAGGCGCCGCGTGCGGCCAGGGGCACCGTCGATACGGCCGTACCGGCTGCGACGTCGAGAACCGTGTCTCCCGTACCCGCTCCGATCGCGGCTGTCGCGCTCCGACGCCAGCCGCGGTCCTGACCGAAGGACATCAGTGTGTTGGTCAGGTCGTACCGACCCGCGACCGCGTCGAACATCGCCGCGACATCGGCCGGTTGCTTGTCCAGACCCGCCCGCGAGCCCTGGTCCCGTCTGGCCGTCACCGCCGCGACGCTACAACGACGGCCACATCGGGGTGGTCGGGGTCGTCCACGGCTCGATGACCCCAACAAACCCGAACTCGCGGACATCCTTTGGGTAGGCAGGCCACACAACGCGCCGGGGCGGGCAACCTACGCTGAGGAGATGAGCGTGGCCGAACAATTGAGCAGCCGCGATGTCGATCCGCGCCCAGCTGCTTCCGGTCGGCTGCGCACCCGCGCCATCGACGATCCGGGGCGGTTGATCGATCTGCTACCCCGCGAACAAGCGGTCGCCTGGGTCAAGGACGACGAGGGGCTGATTGGCTGGGGCGAGCTGGGCCGGCTCGAAGTCAAGGGTCCGGACACTTTCGTGCAGGCCTCGCGCTGGTGGCGCGAGCACGTGGCCGAGATCGCCGTGACCGACGAGGTCGGCCTGCCTGGTACCGGTGCGGTTCTGTTTGCCAGCGCGGCTTTCGACATCCGGACCGGTGCATCGGTTTTCGTCATCCCCCGCGTCGTTCTCGGCCGCTCGGGGACGCGCACATGGTTGACCGCGCCCGACGACGAGCAGCCAGAGCTGGACATCGGCGAGGTCGCCGCTCCCGGTGCCGTCCGGTACGCCGACGGCGCCCAGGGGGCAGCGGCCTGGGTTTCGTCGGTCGCCGAAGCGGTGGATCGGCTCCGGGCCGGGGATCTCGGCAAGGTGGTCCTGGCTCGGGACCTGATGGCCAATACCGCGCAACCGGTGGACACGCGATACCTGTTGCGGCGCTTGGCCGACCGATGGACCGAGTGCTGGACCTATGAACTCGATGGTCTCGTGGGGGCGACTCCTGAGCTACTACTGCGTCGTACCGGATCGCGGGTCACCTCACGCGTGCTGGCTGGGACCGCCGCCCGTGCCGGCCAGGGCCAGGACGAGGCGGTAGGCCGAAACCTGTTGGCCTCAGCCAAGAACCAGGACGAGCACCGGTACGCCATCGCATCACTGGCTGAGACGCTGGCTCCGTTCTGCACCTCCCTCGACGTACCCGACGCGCCGCATCTGCACACGTTGCCGACGCTGATGCACCTGGCCACCGACGTAGTGGGCGAGCTGGCCGGTGACCCGGATCTGCTCAGCATCATCGACGCCATCCACCCGACGGCCGCCGTCTGCGGCACACCACGGGACATCGCGATCGACCTGATCGCCGAGTTGGAGGACATGGACCGGGGGCGCTACGCCGGCCCGGTCGGGTGGCTGGACGCCGCGGGGAACGGCGAACTCGGGTTGGCCCTGCGCTGCGCCCAGATCGAGGACCGGGCCCTTCGGTTGTTCGCCGGCTGCGGCATCATGGCCGATTCCGAACCGGAGGCTGAACTCGCCGAGGCACAGGTCAAGCTGCTGGCCATTCGCGACGCGTTGGAGAGCTGAGGCGACCTTGAGCGCCGTGGCGGTCGGGGCTCGACACCGCCGTACGCGCTCGGCTCCACGCGTACTGGCTGCCAGCACGTCCGGCATCTTCGTCGAGTCCTTTGACTGGTCGCTGTACGCGCTGATGGCGCCCTTCCTGGCCGATCAGATGTTCCCTGGCTCGAGTCCGGTGGCCAGATTGCTCGGTGCCTATGTCGTCTTCGCCGCCGGTTTCCTGGCGCGCCCATTGGGCAGCCTTCTCATGGGTCGGGTGACCGATGTCCGTGGCCGCCGCGCCGGACTGACCTATTCGGTGTCGCTGATGGCGATCGGGGCGCTGCTCATCGCCGTCTCGCCGAGTTCGGCCGTGATCGGCTGGGGCGCAGCGTTTCTCATTGTCATCGCTCGGCTCGTACAAGGCATTGCAATGGGTGGTGAGGTCGCCACTGCGGCGACCTACGTCGTGGAGTCAGCGCCGGAGAGCAAGAGATATCGCTTCGGGGCCTTCACCTACGCCGGGGACGCGCTCGGCGCGCTCGGGGCCACGATCGTGCTGGCGCTGCTGCTGACCACGATGGGCGCTGATGCGGTCAGGGACGGTGGCTGGCGGATCGCCTTCTTCGTGGCAGCCGCCCTGGGCCTGCTCGCCCTGTGGATCCGGCGTGGCGCCCCGGAGTCCTCGGTGTTCGTGGCCTCGCAGGCGGTCGAGGTCAAGTCGCCGGTCGGGCCGATGATCCGCGAGCACGTGCCCCGGATGGTCTTGGTCTTCGCCTTGACGATCGGCTCGACGATCGGGGTCTACTTCGGCAGCATCTATCTGCCGCAGTTCGCTGCGCACACCGGCCAGATCTCCGAGGAAGCCGCGGCTGCGCAACACACGGTGGCCCTTGGGGTGCTTCTGTTGGCGATGATCGCCTCCGGCTTTCTTGCCGATCGATACGGCCCGCTGGCCCTGATCCGGTTCGGCTTCACCGCCGCCGCGACCGTGACCGTGCCGCTGATGTTGGCTCTTGCGACCGGCCTGCTGCCGTACTTCGTGGCCGCGCCGCTGTTCACCGTTTGCATCGGCCTGCAGCTCGGCGTCACCCCGGTGACCGGCGCGCGGCTCTTTCCGGTGCCGATTCGCGCGGTTGCGTTGGGCATTCCGGCGGCTGTGGCGATCGCGCTTTTCGGTGGCACTTTCCCGTTCCTAGCCGAATGGTTCATCGATCTCGGTCATCTGCAATGGGTTCCTGCCTATGCCGGTCTCGGGCTTGCGATCTCGGCGCTCGGCTCGTGGCTGGTGACCGAGAAGCTGTTGTACTCCGTCGATTACCTGGGCGGCCGTGATCAGACCGGCCCGCCAAGCGGCGGCTCGACTGCCTAGGTGGGCGCGTTCTAGTACGGCAGCAACGATCGTTCGTGGGTGGCCGGCTCCGCCCACCGGCTGCCGGTTCCCGGGCTGAGATTCTTGATCAGATGCCGCGAAACATCTTGCCTTGCAGCCAGTCTGAGCGTAGAGTCGAACACATGTTCGAGGCCGAGTTCACCGGGGACTGGGTGTTCGCCGACGGGGAGTGGCACCCCGAGATCTACGACCCGATCGACCTCGACCCCGCCCAGCTGGTGACCGGCACCGATGTGCCGATCCCGGGCTGCCCGGCCGGGGCCGGCCTGGCGATCCTGCTCGCCGGCCACGCCGACGCCGCCGTCCCCGACGCCGGGGTGCTGGACCGGATCGTCGGCTACGAACGCCTCGCCGCCTGGGCTGCGGCTGGACAAGCCCGCGCCCTGGCCGAACTCACTGGCCGGCGCACCGCCACCGACCCCAACTCGTTGCCCTTCGCCGTCGAGGAGGTCGCCCTGGCCTTGTCCTGTTCCCGGATGGCAGCCGGCACCAGAGTCAACCTCGCCCTGGACCTCACCCAACGCCTCCCCGCGACCTTGGACGGCTGGGAGCAGGGCCGCATCTGCACCGCCCGGGCCCGGGCAATGTCCGAGGCAACCTCCCGGCTGTCGGCCGAGGACGCCGCCTTCGTGGAGGATCAGCTGCTGGCCGCCGCAGAAACGCTCAGCCCGGCCCGGCTCAAAGTCAAAGCCACCATCCTCGCCGACTCCCTGGACCCACGGGAGATCGAAGAGCGCCACATCGACGCCGCCGCCGGCCGGAAAGTCATCAAAGAACCCCGCGAGGACGGCATGGCCTGCCTCTGGGCGCTGCTCCCCGCCGACCAAGCCGCCACCCTGTGGGCCGCCATAAACGCCCGCGCCGTGGCCGGCCACGTCGACCGCGGCCCCGACGGCACGCGCCCAGACGACCACCGGACCGCCGACCAACGCCGAGCCGACGCCCTCACCGACCTCGCCACCCTCTACCTCACTGGCCAGACCAATCTCGACCCCCACACCGGTGAAGTGGGCGTGCCACCCAGGGTCCCGGCATGGGCCCACGTGCAGGTCAAACTCTCCGCCGAACTGCTCCTGGGCACCAGCACCGAACCCGCCACCCTGCGCGGACACGGACCCATCCCGGCCAGCATGGCCATCCGCCTAGCCGCCGACGCCGGCTGGCAACGCATCATTTATTCCCCGACCAGCGGGGCGCTGCTCGACGTCGGCACCACCCGCCACGACCCACCACCAGCACTGCGGGAATTCGTCCTAACCCGAGACCAGACCTGCACCTGGGCCAACTGCGCCCAGCCACGCGTCGACCTCGACCACGTCATCCCCTACCCCGACGGGCCCACCGCCGCAGACAACCTCGACGCCAAATGCCGGCACCACCACCGCACCAAACAACGCTGGAACTTCACCACCGAACGGCATCCAGATGGATCCTCGACGATCACCACCCCAACCGGCCACACCTACACCCAACCCGCCCGCGACCACCGACCACCAGCACGAAAACCGCTACCCCACAAGCCGAACCGCGATTCCGCGAACGACAACGATCCGCCACCGTTCTGACCGGCTGAGGATCACTCCGGCTGCATGATCTCCGGCATGCCCTCGCGCACCCGACGAAGCACATCCGCGTCAGCCCGCTGATCGGTCCGTACGACGATGACCCGCGGTCCACCGTGACCGATGACCTCGGCCAACTGCTCGGGCTCGTCGACCTGCTCGGCTGACCAGCCCATCGACCGGGCCACCTCGATCAGGTCGAGGGAATGCGGCGTACCGAAGACCCGGTTGTAGTCCTGCTCATACTCCGGCCGGCCAGGCTCGAGTTGCGCGAAAATTCCGCCGCCGCGGTTGTCCACAACGACCAGTGTGAGATCGGGACTCGGCTCTCCTGCGGGAATCACCAAGCCGCCGAGATCATGCAGAAAGGCGAGATCACCGATCAGGGCGAAGGTCGGCCGATCTCGATCTGACAGTGCGATCCCGGCAGCCGTCGAGATCGAGCCGTCGATGCCGGCCACCCCCCGGTTGGCCAGCATCATCAACCCGTCCCGGGGACGGGCGTAGCGGTCCACGTCCCGGATCGGCGTCGAGGAACCGAGAAACAGCCGGGATCCATCGGGCAGGAGTCGCACCAGGTTTCGAGCCACCTTCGCCCCGCCGAGATAGGCCTCGTCGACGATCTGATCCTGGTGGTCGGCAAAAGAGTGGCCGGCAGTGGCGAGCAGCTCGGCCAACGTAGCCCCCGTGTCGCTGCCTACAGGGTCGCTTCGTCCAGCATCGTCCGCATCCAACTCCTCGATCGAACGGCTCCGGCCAGTCCACTGTGGACCAAACGCGAACCGATCAACGTGCACATCCTCGTCGGCCAACAACGCCTGCACCGCCCGGCTGAGCGTCGGCCGACCCACGCAGATCACCCGCCGCGGACCATGTCGGACCAGAAATGACTGGGACTCCAGCAGCCCCAGATAGCCAGGCACGGCCGACGTTCCCGCGTTGCCGGTCGGTTCGGACAGGACCGGCCACCCTTGCCGAGCGGCGACATCGACCGCGATCTGACTGACCTCAACGGTCGTGTCGCCGAGCACCATCCAGGTCGACTCCCCGCCGTCGGCATGGACGAATTGAGGGCCGCCGTCTTCATCGCCCGGCGGGGGCTGCGTCAGCGTCCACGGCTGCCCCTCGGCTCGTCCTTCCAGCGACTCCGGCCACGGCTGTCCGGCGACAAGCTGGTCCTCCTCGGGTTCGGGCATGCCGGGAAGCAACGGAGCCCGCAGCGGAAGGTTCAGGTGCACCGCGCCCGGTCGCGCGCCCAGAACCCCGCTCGCCCGCGCCAACGCCGCACACGCCAACCGACGCCACGCGTCGTTCGATCCCGGCCGCCGCTCCGGAACGTCCACGTCGGCAAAGAAGCGGACCACATCGCCGTACAACCCGACCTGGTCGATCGTCTGGTTCGCACCGGTCCGCCGCATCTCGGGTGGACGATCGGCGGTCAGCGCTATCAGCGGTACTCCCGAGTAGGAGGCCTCCAGAACGGCAGCGTGCAGATGTGCGGCCGCCGTACCCGAGGTCGTCAACACCGGTACCGGCCGACCGGAGCCCTTGGCCAGGCCCAACGCGAGAAAGCCGGCACTACGTTCGTCGGTACGTACGTGCAACCGCAGCCGCCCCGACCGATCCGCCGAAGCCAGGGCGAGAGCGACTGGCGCAGAACGCGATCCGGGAGCCAACACCGCGTGCTGGACGCCACCGCGAATCAGTTCGTCCACCATGACGCCAGCAAACGCGGTCGACGGGTTCACGCCTGCCTGACCGGTCCGAGCGCGAGCCCGGTCACTGCAGCCAAGCGCTGGTGCCAACGACGAGTGGTCGCCTCGTCCGCCGCCACGTCGGCCAATAGGTCGGCGTTCACCGGCCGCACCGGCAGAAAGCCGTCCACTGGCACCAACGGTTGAGCGGTGACATCCCCGTCCAGGAGTGCAGTCGTCGCCAGCCCGCAGGCGTAGGGCAGCTCCGGCAGCGCAGCGGCCAGCGCCACACCTGCCGCCAGACCCACCGACGTCTCCAAGGCCGAGGACACCACCACCGGCAGACCGCACGCCTGCGCGATCTCCAGCGCCCGGCGCACCCCACCGAGCGGCGCCACCTTGAGAACCGCGATGTCGGCCGCTCCGGCCAGGGCTACGTGCAGCGGGTCTTCGGCCCGGCGGATCGACTCGTCCGCCGCGATGGGCACATCGACCCGCCGCCGTACCGCGGCCAGTTCGGCCACGGAGGCACACGGCTGCTCGACATACTCCAATCCGCCTGCGGCACGGTCGAGCTCACCGATGGCCCGCACCGCGTTGTCGACCGACCAGGCGCCATTGGCATCGACCCGTACCGCGCCCGCAGGACCGAGGGCAGCGCGTACGGCAGCCACCCGTTCCACGTCATCGGCCAGGGACTGCCCCGGCTCCGCGACCTTGACCTTCGCCGTACGGCAGCCCGAACGACCGACGATCACCCCCGCCGTCTCAGCGTCCACCGCAGGCACCGTGCAGTTCACCGGAATCTGGTCGCGCAGCGGCGACGGCCAGTCACCGACCGCCGCCTCGACAGTCGCAGGCCACCAGCGACGGGCCTCGACGACGTCGTAGTCCCAGAACGGGGAGAACTCACCCCACCCGGACGCGCCGCGGACCAACACACCCTCCCGAACAGTGATCCCACGGAACCGGGACCGCATCGGTATCGCATACACCGCGGTATCCAACAGCCCGGCCGGCGTCAACGACCACCCTGCCTGCGACGCCGTCCACGCAGCCTGAGGCACGCGGATAGATTAGTCGTCGATGGCCCGCCCACTGACGGTTGTGCCGGCCCACCCGGTGGCAGCCGTCGCTGACGCGCTCACCGACGCCCTGGCCGGCTCGACGACTCTGTGCGTGCTCCCAGACGCACCGGCCCCGCCCGGCCACGACTGGCCCAGCGCCCTGCACCTGGACCAGCCGGTTCGCGCCGATGTCGCTGCCGTGGTGGCCACGTCCGGTTCCACCGGAGCGCCGCGTGCGGTGCTGCTCACCGCCGGGTCGCTGTTGGCCAGCGCGCATGCGACGCTGCGCCGTCTGTCCGGGCCCGGGGCCTGGTTGCTCGCCCTCCCGGTGTCCTCCGTGGGCGGCCTTCAGGTCCTGGTCCGCAGCCGGCTGGCCGACCTGAACGCTGTCTCTTTCGACCAGTCGGCGGGATTCCGGGCCGACTCCTTTGTCTCGGCGGCAGGCAAGCTACCCGCTGGGTTTCCGCACTACACGTCGTTGGTGCCGACCCAGCTCAGGCGGCTGGTCGACGACCCGGCAGGCCTGGAGGCGCTGGCCGGCTTCGACGCCGTACTGGTCGGTGGCGGACCACTCGAAGACCGACTGCGCGTTGCGGCAACGGCGGCCGGCGTCCGTATCGTGTCGACGTACGGCATGACCGAGACCGCCGGCGGCTGTGTGTACGACGGCATTCCGCTCGAAGGGGTGCACATCCGGCCTTCCCCCAACGGGCTGCGGATCGGTGGCGACGTGGTGGCTCTCGGCTATCACGCGAGCCCCGACGAGACTCGAGAGTCCTTTGTGGACGGTTGGTTCCAGACCCGGGATGCTGGCGCGGTCGACGACAACGGGCGAGTCTCGGTGATCGGACGGATCGACGACATCATCATCAGCGGCGGAGTCAACGTCGCCACCGGTGCCGTGGAAGAGGCATTGCGCGGGCGATCCGACATCGCCGACGCCGCGGTTCTCGCCCGCCCGGACGCAGAATGGGGACAAGCTGTCATCGCCCTCATCGTGACGGCCGACGCCGCGAGCATCGACCTCGCCGACGTCCGTGCCTACGTCCGCGCGCGCCTCGGTACGGCGGCCGCTCCGCGAGAGGTCATCACCGTGCCCGCTCTACCCCGGCTGCACTCGGGCAAGCTCGACCGGGTGGCCGTCCAACTGCTTGCAGGGTCCGGTCGGACTCCCGACGGGGACTCGTGACCAGCCTGCGTGAGTGGGTCGTCGGGGCTCGGCCGCCGACCCTTCCGGCCGCCGTAGCGCCGGTGCTCGTGGGCACCGGGGCCGCCGCCGGAGTCGATGCCTTGGAAGTCGGTCGAGCCCTGCTCGCGCTGCTGGTGTCCCTCGCCCTGCAGATCGGGGTGAACTACGCCAACGACTACTCCGACGGTGTACGCGGCACTGACTCCAACAGGGTCGGGCCGACCCGGCTCGTCGCGTCGCGGCTGGCAACCGCGACGTCGGTACGCATCGCGGCCTCGATCTGCTTCGGCATCGCCGCTGTCGCCGGGCTCGCGCTCGCCGCGATGACCTCCTGGTGGCTGCTCGCGGTCGGTGCCGTCGCGATCGCCGCAGCATGGTTCTACACCGGAGGCGCCAAGCCGTACGGCTACCGAGCGCTCGGCGAGGTCTCGGTGTTCGTGTTCTTCGGCATCGTCGCCGTCATCGGAACCACCTACGTCCAAGCCGAGCAGATCCTGCCGCAGTCGGTCGTTGCCTCGGTCTCCGTCGGGCTGCTGGCCTGCGCACTGCTCGTGGTCAACAACCTTCGTGACATCGACAGTGACGCCGTGTCGGGCAAGCGGACGCTCGCAGTCGTCCTCGGCGAGCGCCGTACGAGATGGCTGTTCGCCGGCATTGTCGTGCTCAGTTTCGTGATCGTCGGCGCTTTGGCGCTGCTCTCCCGGCCGTTCGCCGCGCTGGGGCTGGCCGCCGCGATCCTTGCCCTTCCGCCGGTGGGGGCGGTGCTGAGCGGGGCGCGGGGCGTGGCCCTGCTCCCGGCGTTGCGCGCGACCGGGCTGACCCAGCTATTGCTGGGTCTCCTGCTCGCGGTCGGGCTCGCCATCTGAGGCACCATCCGCGCCCTGCAGCCGGTCGCGCACCTTCGCCCGCGCCGCACGTCGTTCGATCACGGCTGCCGCGAGATCCTCCCGCTGCCTACTCAACAGGAAGTAGGCCGCGGGCATCGAGAGCAACAGCGCGAACAGGATGCTCGAGAAACTGCCGAGATCAGCTGCCCAGAGCAGGGCGAGCAGAACCGCGAAGATGGCGATCCGGCCAATCGTGTAGACGGCGACGGCCCTAAACATGTCGGTCCTCCCATCGGCTGGACAGGACGACCGTCGTTCGGGTACGGGCCACGCCGCGGATCCGGCTGATCGCGGCGACGACCCGCTCCAGGGCCGCGATGTCCTCGACCCGAACCCGTAGCAGGAACGCCTCCTCGCCGGCCACGTAGAAGCAGTCGGTGATCTCCGGCATCCGTCGCAGCGAATCGACCAGGTCCTCGTCGGCCTCGACATCGGATTCGAAGACTCCGACCAGGGCGGTGACCGCCTCGCCGACGGCCGCCCGGTCGACTGCCGCGTGGTAGCCCAGGATCACTCCGCCCGCCTCGAGCTTGGCCACCCGCTCATGCACCGAGGGTGCGGACAGGCCGACCGTACGCGCGAGTTCGGCGTACGAGGCGCGCCCGTTGGCGCGCAGCACCGAGACGATCTGACGGTCCACATCGTCCACGGTCACGCCTCCTTGGCCTCGTCGCATCGAGCGGCACGGCCCTTCCTGGGGCGGCCCCGGCGATATTGCGACTGCGCGGGTATCGTCGGTCACTCTCAGGGGGTGGCCCGGATGTACGTCCTCATTGGCATGCTGCTGATCGGTGCGCTGCTGTTCGCCCTGTGGCGGATGAGCGGCACCGCCGGCCCGGCATCGAGCGGGCGTACCGGCGGTACGGCACGGCCCACCACCCCTCCGGCCCGCAAGCCCACCCGTCGCGAGCCACTCCCGCCCGACGATAACCCCGACTTCCTCCGGGAGCTCGATCGCCGAGCCCGCCGGGAAGAAGATCCGCCCGCCTGATCATTGGGCGTGGGCGGGCATCGGCGCCCTTCGCCGTCAGTTGATCCCGGCGTAGGAATGCAAGCCGCTGCTGACCAGGTTGACGTAGAGCAGGTTGAACAGCATGACCACCAGTCCACCCACGTTGATCCACGCCGCAGCGCGGCCCTTCCAGCCAGCGGTCGCCCGGGCATGGAGATAGGCGGCGTACACGATCCAGGCGATGAAGGCCCAGGTCTCCTTGGGATCCCAGCCCCAGAACCGGCCCCAGGCGCTTTCAGCCCAGACCGCACCGGCGATCACCGCGAAAGTGAAAACCGGGAAACCGAAGACCACGAGTCGGTGCGCAGCCCGGTCGAGTGTCTCGGCGCTCGGAAGCCGGTGCGCCACACGCATGACTCTGCTGTCGATGCCACTGCCACCATCAGCAGCGCCGCCACCCGCATCGCCGACCGCCTCGAAGCGTGAGCGCACCAGGAACAACGCCGAAACGATCCCGCTGGTCAGGAATGCGCCGAACCCGATGCTGACCGTGGTCACGTGCACGACGAGCCAACCGGAGCGCAACGCCGCGACCAGCGGACCAGACTCCGCGTAGAGGAACAACCCGGCCAACACCATGCCGACGGTGACCGGAAGGGTGACGAAGAGCCCGATCCCGCGCAGCCGCGGCGTGCGGATCACCAGGTAGAGGAATCCGGCCACCCCGACAAAAGCCACCGCAGTAGCGAGCTCGAACATGTTGCCCAGCGGGACCCGCTGCGCGGCCAGTCCGCGGAGCAGCAGGACGGTGCCGTGCAGACCCCAGCCGAGCAGGGTGATGCTGATGGCGACCAGCCCGGCGCGCGCTGAGAACCCCGATCGTCCCTCCACGAGCTCTGAGCCGTCGGTGGCGACCAGCACCCGGTGGTGGGATGAAGTGAAAGCCAGCTCAGCGGCGAACGCGATCGTCGCGAGGCTGTAGGCCAGGATCGTCAGCGTGAACAGCGTGTCGGCCAGGCTGGCCAGGTTCGCCGCGTTGGACATCAGTGGTCCCTTCTGTCGGGCGGCCCAGCTGCGGCCAGAGCTGTGCGGATGCCGGTGACGACGCGCTCGAACTCAGCGGGCTCGGAGCTGCCGCCCTGCGCCAACCCACCGATCTTCAGCACCTTATCCCCGGGTCGAACGAAGACCCGTCGACGGCGTACGAGCAGCGTGGTCAGCAGCCCGACCAACATGGTCAGAGCGCTGACCAGGACGGCGAGCTGGCTGGGATCCCGGCTCAGCTGGAGGGCGGCGAACTCCTTGAATCCGGTGAAGGTGATGCTGGTGCCGTCCGGCAGGTCGAGGGAGTCACCCGGGCGTAGGTTTGCCGCGCCCACGCGTTCGAGTTGACCCCGTCCGATCCGCTCCTGATCGAGGGTGAAGACGTTCTGCGGGATGCCGCTGTCCAGGCCCACGCTTCCGGCGTAAGCCACGATGGCGACCGCTGGATCCAGCGGCCTGGGATCCACCGAGGTGAGCAAACCGCCGCCCATATCCGCAGCGGTGGGCAGGAACACACCCTCGATGGCCAACTGGTCTCGACCCGCGCCGAGGTCGGGCAGCTTCAACACACCCTCGGAGAGCATCGTCGTGGAATCGGTGGGCAGGAACGGCGCGGACAAGTCGGTCAGCTCGGTCCCGTCCGGCAGGCGCACCGAGAAGATCGGGGCGAACCCGCGCCCGGTGAGGTACAGCCGCGTTCCATCCACCCGCAGGGGCGAATTGATGCCGATCGTGGTGTGCTCGACCGGACCGCCGAGGGTGCGGCTGTAGGTGATGTCCCCGGTGAAACTCGCCGGAGTGAGGTCGGGTTCGTACTGCGCCTGGAAGTCCTCCAGGTCCACACACAGCGGGCTCAGGTCGGCGCCGTCCATCAGTGGACCGGCGGAGTAGTTGTCGTACTGCTGAAAGGTGTTGCAGAACCCCTGTCCCTCCTGGACCAGCACGCTGCCCTCATAGCCCCAGAGCTTGCCGACGGCCAGGCTGATCAGCAGGGCAAGCAGGGCGAGGTGGAACACGATGTTGCCGGTCTCCTTGAGCAACCCCTTCTCCGCCGAGATCGCGCCGTCCTTGCGCAGCACTCGGTAGCGAGCCACCCGCAGTTCCTCCTCCGCGACGTCGAGTGCCCGCTCGCCGCCGAGGTCGGTGGGCAGATCGGCGTGTCGAGGCAGCCGGGACAACCGGCTCGGTGCCCGAGGAGGTGCGGCGCGTAACGACCGGACGTGGCCCAACGTGCGAGGCACCAAGCACCCGATCAGGGACATGAACAGCAGCAGGTAGATGGCCGCGAACCAGGGTGCTGCGAAGACGTCGAAGAGTCCGAGCCGATCCAGGATCGGAGCCAACCGCGGGTTGTCGGCGAAGTACTGCGCGACAGCGGTCTGGGACAACGGTCGTTGCGGGAGCAGCGAGCCCGGTACGGCGGCCAGCGCGAGCAGGAACAGCAGCATCAGCGCCGTGGGCATGCCGGTCAGCCACCGCCACCAGTTACGCGCCCCCCGGACGACCCGCGCCCGCACCGGTGGCCGGCTCGGTGGCGAGGCAGAGCGCGGCTCACCCTCCGCGGCGTCCGCTACAGCGAGGTCGGGCGCATCTGAGGTCGTCGTCACAGAACGGAGCCGTCCAGACCAGTGCTGGCCAGCCAGGCACGCAGCCAGTTCATCGCCAGATCCCACGCCCCGGTGACCAGCAGCACCCCGATCAGCACCAGGAAGGCGCCACCGATCTTCATCACGGTGCCAGCATGCCGACGGGCGAAGTCGCTGACCCGCAACGCCCGCCCGGCGCCGAGGGCGGTCAGCAGGAACGGAATGCCCAGTCCCAGGCAGTAGGTGAAGCCGAGCAGCGCGCCGCGCCCGGCCGAGGCCTCGGTGAAGGCAAGCCCGTTGACCGCACCCAGCGTCGGGCCCAGGCAGGGGGTCCAGCCCAGGCCAAAGACCACGCCGAGCAACGGAGCGCCGGCCAGGCCGGCGCGGGGCAACCGATTGAACCGCCACTGCCGGGACAGCAGGGGGACCACCCCCAGAAAGGCGAACCCCAGCAGGATCGTGACCACACCGAGCACGATCGTGATCACCCGTTGCTGCTCGAGCAGCACCCGGCCCAGACCGCCGAAGGCCGCGCCGAAGCTGGTGAACACCACGGTGAAGCCGAGAACGAACAGCAGCGCTCCGGCGACCATCCGCCCGCGCGGCGGGGCAGCCCGTAGGGCGGTCGCGGTGACAGCCGTCGTCGCGGAGACCGCGACCTTCGATGCATCGGGTGCTGTTGCCGACGCAGTGTCGCCCACAGGAGTGGTTGCTGCAGCGGTGTTTCCAGCCAAGCCCGCCACGTAGGACAGGTATCCGGGTACGAGCGGCAGCACGCACGGGGAGAAGAAACTGATCGCCCCGGCGAGCACGCTCACGGCCATGGCCACCAGCAGCGGGCCGTCAGTCACGGTGTCCCGGAACGTCTCTCCGACGTCAGCGGCCCGCACCGTGACCTCGCCGGACACCGCGAGCAGTGCCCCGGTCCCGATCATCCCTGCGCCACCAAGGTGTCCACGACGCTTCGCAACTCGTCGGCCTCGACGACCGCGACGTAGACCGCGGCCACCCGCCCGTCGCGGTCCAGGATGATCGTGGACGGAATGGCGTTGGCCGGGTAGTCGCGGAATGCCAAGGCGATCTCACCCCGCGGGTCGAAGACCGACGGGTAGGTGATGCCGTTGTCCTCGAGAAAGGCCTGGGCAAGCTGGCGGTCGTCCTTGACGTTGACCCCCAGGAAGCTGACGTCCTCGGCTGAGACCTCGTCGTAGACCCGTTGGAACTCCGGGGTCTCCAGCCGGCAGGGCGCGCACCAGGAGCCCCAGAAGTTGATCACCACGACGTCGCCGGACAGCGTCGACGAGTCGAAGTCCGATCCGTCGAGCAGAACGGCGGAGAACGCGGGGGCCGAAGCCCGGTCGCTCTCGTCGATGACCTCGCCGCCCGGGGTCCCGGCCACGAACCGGAACTCTCCTCCGTTGCTGACGTCGACGGCATCCGAGCCCGTCGAGCAGCCGGTGAGCAGGAGCACGACGAGGGTCAGCAGTTTTCGCATGTCAGGCTCCAGGCACGGTGTCGGAGTCGGCCGCGCCGGCCGGTTCGGTATAGGAGATCCCGGCGAAGGTCGCCTCGTCAAAGGTGATCGAGGTCAGACTGGCCAGCCCGCACTCGCGCTTGCGCGGGTCGTGCCACAGCGGGCGTCCCTCGAGGAACCGGCGCAGGGTCCAGACCGCCAGTTGATGGCTGACACACAGCGCCTGATGTCCCTCGGCGGCGCTTCGGGCGTCCTGGATCGCGGCCAGCATCCGGGCGGCGATGTCGGCATACGGCTCGCCCCAGGACGGCCGGAACGGATTCCGCAGGTGCTTCCAGTTGGCGGGTCGCTTCAACGCCCCGTCACCGACTCCGAAGCGGGTGCCCTCGAAGACGTTGGTCGGTTCGATCAGCCGCTCGTCGGTATGGATCGGCAGTCGCAGCCGCTCCGCGATGGGTGCGGCGGTCTCCTGGGCGCGCTGTAGCGGGCTGGAGACCAGATGCGTGATGTCGAAGCCAGCGACGTGGTCGGCGATGGTGGCGGCCATGGAGTTGCCGCTCTCGGACAGCCCGAAGCCGGCGATCCGGCCGTACAAGACGCCGTCGGGGTTGAGCACTTCGCCGTGCCGCAGGACATGAACAACGGTGCGGCTCATGCGCTTTGCACCGCCACGAGCCGGGCGGCAGCTGCCGCGTGGGGCAGAGCATCGAGAATCTGGTTCACCGCGGCATCATCCAAGGCGCCGGATACGAACCATGCTTCGAAGGCGGACGGGGGCAGGTAGATCCCGCGCGCCAGCATCTCGTGGAAGAACGCCGCATAGGCCGCCGTGTCCTGAGCGCGGGCATCGTCGTAGTTGCGCACCGCCCGGCCGTGATCGGCGAAGAAGATGGAGAACAGGTTCCCGGCGGCATTGAGCCGGTGCGCTACCCCGGCCTGGAACAACGCCGCTTGGGCGGCACCCCGGATGGTGGCCGACAGGTCGTCCAGCCGCCGGTAGAGCGCCTCGTCGCACAGCCGGAGTGTGGTCAGCCCGGCGGCGACCGAGACTGGATTCCCGGACAGTGTCCCGGCTTGGTAGACCGGACCGATCGGGGCGAGGCCAGCCATGACGTCGCGGCGACCACCGAAGGCAGCGGCCGGCATCCCGCCGCCCATGACCTTCCCGAAGGTGAACAGGTCTGCGGCGACTGGGTCCAGTCCGAACCAGCCAGCGGACGAGACCCGGAAGCCGGTCAGCACCTCGTCGCTGATCAGCAGCGCACCGCGGCCCGAGCAGAGCCGACGCAGCTCGGCATTGAAACCGGGATCGGGCGGCACGACTCCCATGTTGGCCGGGGCAGCCTCGGTGATCACCGCGGCGATGTGGGGACCGCGTTCGGCGAAGACCGCTTCCAGCGCCGGTAGGTCGTTGTAGGGCACCACGATCGTGTCCGCGGCCTGGGCCGGCGTCACCCCCGCGGAGTCCGGCAGCCCTAACGTGGCCACCCCGGAGCCGGCTGCGGCGAGCAAGGCATCGACGTGACCGTGGTAGCAGCCCGCGAACTTCACCACCAGCGGACGCGTGGTCACCCCTCGGGCCAGCCGCAGGGCACTCATCGTGGCTTCGGTGCCGGAACTGACCAGGCGGACCTGCTCCACCGGTTCCACCCGGGAGATGATCTCCTCGGCGAGCTCGACCTCGCCCTCGGTCGGAGCGCCGAAGGACAGTCCCCGGCCGGCCGCCGTACGCACCGCGTCGACCACCTCGGGATGGGCGTGCCCAAGGATCGCCGGGCCCCACGAGCAGACCAGGTCCACGTAGCTGCGCCCGTCGATGTCGGTGAGCCGGCACCCCTCGGCGTGGGCCAGAAACCGCGGCGTGCCACCCACCGAACCGAACGCGCGAACCGGTGAATTCACCCCACCGGGGATCACCCGCTGGGCACGGGCGAACGCGGCCTCCGAAGCCGGCGCAGCCCCTGGATGACTCATCACAACCTGCGGGCGAGTTCGTCGGCCCAGTAGGTGATCACGATGTCGGCTCCGGCCCGTCGGATTCCGGTCACGGTCTCCAGAATGGCCCGATCCCGGTCCACCCAACCACGTGCGGCAGCGGCCTCGATCATCGCGTACTCACCCGAGACCTGGTATCCCGCAACGGGTACGGTGACGGCCGCCGCAACGCGGCTCACGACGTCCAAGTACGGCAGGGCCGGCTTGACGATGATCGCGTCTGCACCTTCGGCGAGGTCCTGGGCGACCTCACGCAGTGCCTCGTCGCTGTTGGCCGGATCCATCTGGTAGCCGGCCCGATCCCCGAACTGCGGTGCGCCTTCGGCGGCGTCGCGGAACGGGCCATAGAAGGCCGAGGCGTATTTGGCGGCATAGGCCAGAACCGGCAGATCAATCCGGCCAGTGGCGTCCAGGGCGGACCGGATCGCGGCCACCTGACCGTCCATCATGCCGCTCGGCGCGATGACCCCCGCCCCCGCGTCGGCCTGGGCCGCGGCGACGGCGGCGTACCGGGTCAGGGTGGCGTCGTTGTCCACGACCCCGTCGGGCCCGAGCAGTCCGCAGTGACCGTGATCGGTGTATTCGCACAGGCACAGGTCGGCGATCAGCACTGTCGAGTCGCCCAGATCGGATCGCAGCGCACGCAGCGCGACGTTGACGATTCCTTCGTCGGCGTCAGCCTGCGACCCGGACGCGTCCTTGACCGCCGGGATTCCGAACAGCAACAGGCCACCGACCCCGGCCTGCACCGCGTCGTGAGCCGCCTTGCGAAGCGACTCGACCGTGTGCTGGACGACCCCCGGCATCGAGGCCACCGCGGCCGCCTCCTGAATGCCCTGCTTGACGAACAGCGGCAGGACGAGGTCCGACGGCCCGACGCTGGTCTGCGCGACCAGACGCCGCAGCGCTGCATTCCCGCGCAGCCGGCGCCCACGTGCGACCGGGAAGTCAGGCCCGCCGGACATCTCCTGCGCCGCTCGTCTCGAGGTCACCGGTCGAGTCGCCCCGCGCTCAGCCGCGGGACGCCGAACGGCCACGGGTCCGCGGCGGGGGGCCGTTGTCCCGGCCGCCACCGCCACTGCCGTCACCGGCGCCACCATTGTCCCGCTCGGCCAGCGCGTGCTCGGCCAGTGCGTCGACCAACTGCAACACCCCCGCCGTCTCCGGCCGAACGTCGACCCGAAGCCCGAATTCGGTTGCGGTCGCTGCGGTCTGCGGACCTATGCAGGCCACGACCGTACGGCTGTTGGGCTTGCCCGCGATCCCGACGAGGTTTCGTACGGTCGAGGACGAGGTGAAGCACACCGCGTCGAATCCGCCACCCTTGATCGCCTCGCGGATGGCCGCCGGTGGCGGAGCCGCGCGTACGGTCCGGTAGGCCGTGACGTCGTCGACCTCCCAGCCACGTTCCTGCAAGCCGGCGGTCAGCGTCTCGGTCGCGATGTCGGCCCGCGGCAACAGGATCCGGTCGATCGGGTCGAGAACATCGTCGTAGGGCGGGAAGTCCTCGAGCAGGCCAAGACTGGACTGCTCACCGGAGGGCAGCAGTTCCGGGGTGATCCCGAAGTCGCGTACCGCATCGGCGGTCATCTCGCCGACGCAGGCGACCTTGACACCGGCGAAGGCGCGGGCATCTAGGCCGAGCTCGGCGAACTTCTCGCGTACGGCACGCACCGCGTTGACCGAGGTGAACACGATCCAGCCGTAGCGCCCGGTGACCAGGCCGCGGATGGCACGGTCCATCTGGGCCGGGGTGCGCGGCGGCTCGACAGCGATCGTCGGCACCTCCACCGGCACCGCACCGTAGGAGCGCAGCCGTTCACTCATGTCGCCGGCCTGCTCCCTGGTCCGTGGGACGAGCACCCTCCAGCCGAACAGCGGCCGGCTCTCCCACCAAGACAGCCGCGAACGCTTGTCCACCTCGGCACCGACCGTGATCACCACCGAACCGGTACGGGTACTCGGCCAGGAACCGGCTGCGAACTCGTCGAGCGATCCGACCAGGCTGAACTGGCTGGACAACGAGCCGTCGACGGTCACGCAGGCGTGGGTGCTTCCGGGCAATCCGGCCTCCATCAGGTCGCGGGCGGTGTCGGCCACGCTCTCGCCGTTGGCCTGCAACACCAACGGCATCGGGCTGGCCACCAGGGCAGCCACCGAGATTCCGGAACGCAGGTCCGCGGCGGTGTGCGTGGAGCCCAGCGGGACGCCAGCGTAGGCCGGCACGGCCGTTGAGATCGCCACGCCGGGGATGACGTCGTAGGGCACGACCGTACGGGCGATCGCCAGGATCTCCTTGACCACCGCGTCATTCGTGAACGGGTCGCCGGCCACCAGCCGGGCAACGGTCTGGCCGGCCTTGGCCGCGGTGACGGCCGTCTTGGCCACCTCGGCCGGGTCACCCACCGCCGGATGCAGCTCGAGGTCCGGTCGGGCATCTGTCAGCCGTTGCACGACTGCCGTACTGACGTCTGCATCGTGCAGCACCGTGTCTGCCGAGATCAGCGCGGCACTCGCCCGCGCGGTGAGCAGATCGGCGTCGCCGGGGCCGGCCCCGACGATCACGATGCGGCCAGTGAACTTGTGCCCGCGAGTCATTGCCTGTTCCTCATTCCTACTGCATTGGTGTCAGCTGCACTGTTGCCAGTCGCTTCGGATGACATGGAGGTTTTGGGAGCGGCGCCAAGGAGGTCCTCAGCACCGAGGTCGAGCAATTCGGTTGCCAGCAGGCGCCCGAGTTCGGCTGCTTCTTCCGGGGGTCCAACAGCCGAGGATCGAATGGCGGCGCTGCCGTCGATCGCGGTCACGTTGGCGCGAAGGAACAACTCTGGTCCGTCTTCACCTTCGGCGAGCTCGCACAGCGCCCCCACCGGGGCAGTCCAGCCCGCTTCCAGCGCGGCCAGCAGCGCGCGTTCGGCCGTCACCGTAGCGCGTGCGGCCGGGTCGTCGAGTGCGCTGAGCACCCTTACTACGTCGGCGTCGTCGGTGCGGCACTCCACCGCCAAGGCGCCCTGAGCGGGAGCGGGAAGGATCTGGATCGGGTCGAGAGTCTCGGTCACCTCGTCCAGGCGGCCCAGCCGGGCCAGGCCGGCGCGGGCAACCACGACCGCGTCGACGACACCCGAGGCCACCGCCGACAGCCGGGTGTCGACGTTGCCCCGGATACCGACCACGTCCAGGCCCAGCTGCAACGCGTTGAGCTGCGCCGTGCGTCGCGGTGATCCGGTCCCGACCCGTGACCCTGGGACCAGCTCCAGCAGATTCTGTCCGGCTCTGGCCACCAGCACATCTCGTGGATCTTCGCGGGGCGGTACGGCGGCGATCGCCAAGCCGGGGTGCGGCGCGGTCGGCAGGTCCTTGTACGAGTGCACGGCGACATCGATGTCGCCGCGCAAGAGCGCCGCACGCAGACTGGACACGAAGACACCGACCGTGGAGAACTCGGTGATCGGTGCGCTGCTGGCATCGCCCGGCGTACTGATCTCGACCAGCGCAACCTGACGACCGCTGTGCGTACGGATCCAGTCCGCCACCTGGGTGGCCTGGATCTTGGCCAACCGGCTCGGCCGGGTACCCAGCCGGATCACCGCCTGCTCTCGGCTCATGACCGGTACTCCGCCAGGATCGCCGACAGCGACTCCGGCCGGTCCTGGTCTGGCAGCGAGGCGTCCACCGACAGGGCTTGGGCGAGATCGACGGCTTGCGCGTCGAGGCCGAG
>JBPCOF010000047.1:0-6346 GCA_051000515.1 Geodermatophilaceae bacterium | reverse complement strand
GGGCACTCCAGAGGCAAGGACCCGGCCGACTCATCCGACCGGGTGGTGGCGGTCACGGTAGGGATTGCGGGCAGCGGTCGGAGCGAGCCGGTCTGACGGCGCGCCAAGAGGCTGGTGGTCTTCGCCGGACGGGCCCACCCGCACGACGAGCGGTTTGCCTGGCCCCGCGGTGCCCCGACGAATCCGGTCGGCGCTCGAAGACCTGATGTCGGTCGGCCCCTTCGGATCGCTGCTCCCGCTGGAACGCCGAAGACTCTGCCGAACGTCCCGCCGCTGACGGGCTAGGAGGGGCGGGCGCAAGCCGGTAGTGCGGCGTCGACGGCGTCGACTTGGCGCGGCACGGTGAGCACCTCGAGCAGCCCGTTGACCTCACGCAGTACCTCGTCGGTCGCGGCTGCCTGGTCCGGTGCGCGGGCGATCATCATCGCTGCCTCGCAGATCGCCCCGAGCAGCATCGAGGCCAGCGGCAGAACCGGCCGGGCAGCGATCCGGCCCGCGGCGATCGCCGCTTCGAGCCCTTGGCTGAGCAGCGCAAGCGAGAATTCGGATTCGATGTCGCGCATGCCCTCCCAGCCGAGCACGGCCGGAGCGTCCAGCAGAGTGATCCGCTGTATTCCAGGATCCAGCGATGCTTCGAGAAAGGTCCGGCAGCCTGCCGCGAACCCGTCCCAGGGATCGGGGTGCATGAGGTAGGCGGCCGAGACCAGCGCGGCCATGCGCTCCTGCTCGCGCACGAAGACCGCTTGAAAGAGTTCGCGCTTACCGCCGAAGTGGTGGTAGAGCGCACCTTTGGTGACGCCTGCGGCGCGTACGACGTCGTCGAGCATCGTGGCTTGATAGCCTTCGGAAGCAAAGAGTCCTCGGGCTGATTCCAGCAGTCCGGCAGTGGTTGTCTCGGAGCGCTGGCGCAGCGTCCGCCGTACCGGGGTCGCGGTGGTGACCATGCAAACGAGCCTACATTCCCTGCGTACGTACCGGCAGTACGTACTTACGGTATGGTCGATCCATGACGCCTCTCGACAGGGCTACGCCCAGGCCAAGAACGACCATGACGTGGACGCAATCCTGTCCTTCTGCGCGGACAATTGTGTCTACGAGACCGTTGCAACAGGCGCACGAGCCCGTGGCCACGAAGCCCTACGGGTCTTCTACTCGGCGCTGTTCGAGGCATTGCCCGACTACCGGGGGGACTTCGATGGGACGGCTTACAGTGCCGATTCCGCGGTGGTCTGGGGGAGATTCGGCGGGACAACGAGCGGTCAGTTCATGGGTACCAAGGTCGAGGCCGAGCGGGAGGTCGAGGTTCCGGTGACCTTCGTCTGCAACTTTCGCGACGGTCTGCTTGTCGGCGACCGGGGCTACTTCGACGCGGCAACCTTGGCCGAACAGGTTGGCCTACCGAGGAGCGAGGTCGCGGGAGCGGGCGCCGGCTTCGTCGAGCGATTTCAGGACTTCTGGGCCCGTCCGAACCCAGACCGGGTAGCCGATCTTCTCGCACCGGATGCCGTGCTGAACTGGCCTGGGGCCGGCGACGTCATGGCTACCGACTACCCCCAGCACATCGCGGCAATCCTTAGCCTCGTTACTGACCTGCGCCTGGAGGTCACCGAGTACGCCGAGGGAGGCGAGTTGGTCTTGATCAGCTGGCGGGCCAGAGCGAGCGTTGCTGGTGAGCCTCTGACCTGGACGGGCATCGACCGCTTCCGAATACGGGCTGGCCGCGCCATCGAGGGGCTCGTGGCCTTCGACAGCCTGGCCCTGCAGAGGGCGCTGCAGGGCGCGCAGTGAGCGATCACCATCAGGTCACACTGGACGCCGGAACGGTCCACTACCGCGAGCGGGGCACAGGACCGCCGGTGGTCTTCGTCCACGGCCTGCTGGTCAACGGCTCGCTGTGGCACAAGGTCGTCGACGAGCTCGAGGGCAATTACCGGTGCATTGCCCCCGACTGGCCGCTCGGCTCGCACTCGACAGCGATGCGGGCCAACGCCGATCTCAGTCCGCCGGGGCTGGCCCGGCTCGTCGCTGACTTCCTCTCCGCCCTCGACCTCGACGCGGTCACACTGGTGGGCAATGACACCGGCGGCGCGATCTGCCAGCTCGTGGCCACGGAGCATCCCGAGCGCCTGGCACGGCTGGTGCTCACACCCTGCGATGCCTTCGAGAACTTCCTGCCACCCATGTTTCGGCCGCTCCAACTGGCCGCTCGGGTGCCGGGGCTGCTGACCGCGATCGTGCAGACGCTGCGGTCCAGGCGGCTGCGAACTCTGCCCATCGCCTTCGGATGGTTGGCCAAGCGACCCGTCGACCAGCAAGTCATGGATGGCTGGGTACGACCCTGTCTGTCCGATCGGGCGGTACGCCGCGACACCGGCAAGGTACTGCGCGGGATCTCTCCGCGGTTCACACTCGCGGCAGCCGAGAAGCTGGCGCACTTCGATCGGCCGACCCTGATCGCCTGGGCACCGGAGGACCGTTTCTTTCCCATGAACCACGCACAGCGTCTTGCCAAGTCGATCCCGGATGCCCGCCTCGACCCGATCCTGGACTCATACACGTTCGTACCCCAGGACCAGCCGGCCAGGCTCGCCGAGCTGATCGCCGACTTCAGCAGCTAGACCAGACCTTCACGTCGACGGCGTCTACGAGTAGCGACTTCAGTTCGGCGTGCCGCGGCCCAGGCCAAGGGATTCCGGGGCGTGCAGGAGCAGCATTGTCCGGCCGATGTTCGGCGGGACCCGCGAGGCAGTCAGCCTCGAAACGACGATCATCACCGCGAAGGCCACCGGCACGGTCCAGGCCGCCGGCTGCGCGAGCAGAACACCCGGCCACCCGCTGAGCTCACCGCCGAAGACCGTGATCAGCACAGCCGTCAGGCACAGCGCACCGCCAGCCAGCACTCCGGCGAGGGCACCGACGTCGGTCAGCCTGCGCCACCAGATCCCGAGTACCAGCAACGGACAGAAGGTGGATGCGGCCACGGCGAAGGCCAGGCCGACGACCTGGGACACGTCCAGCCGGTCGATCTGGGTGGCGATCACCAGCGGCACCAGCCCTGCCACGGTCGCCGCCCGCCGGAAGTCGCGTACCGAGCCCCGGCCGAGCACGTCGGTCGACAGCACGCCGGACACCGACACGAGCAGCCCGGATGCGGTGGACAGGAACGCTGCAAAGGCACCCGCGGCGACCAACGCGCCGAGGAGTTGACCGACCAGTCCGCCGACGGCGGCACCTGGCAGCAGCAGGACGACGGCGTCGGTCTGCCCGGTGATCAGCAACTGCGGGGTGTAGAGCCGGCCGAGCACCCCGTAGAGCGTCGGGAAGATGTAGAAGATGCCGAGCAGAGCCAGCACGATCAACGTCGTCCGACGGGCCGCCCGCCCGTCTGGGTTGGTATAGAAGCGGACCAGGACGTGCGGCAGTCCCATAGTGCCGAGGAACGTCGCAAGGATCAGCGAGTACGTCGCGAACAGCGGATGATCCGGGCTGCCGCCGCCACTGCCCAGCGGTGCGGCCCAGGTCTGCCCGGCCAGCGCGGGAAGTCCGCTGACGTGCGGGACCTCGCTGCCGGCGGCGAAGACCAGCACTGTTCCGGCCGCGACCTGGTGCTCCCCCCTCCCCCAGTTCACCTGTCCATCCACCTCGGCCGCGTCCACCGACCCGGACGCCTCCACGCGCAGCGGCTCCTCCACGAACACGGTCACCGCGGTGTCGACCCGTACCGAGGTCTGCTCGTCAAAGGTCGGCGCCTGTCCCCCGGACAGATCGGCGAAACCACCGGACTGCCAGACGATGAGCAAGAAGAATGCGGGGACGGCGATCGCGGTCAGCTTGAGCCAGTACTGGAAGGCCTGCACGAAGGTGATCGAGCGCATCCCGCCGTTGGCGACGTTGACGGTCACGACGACACCGACGACGACCGCACCGACCCAGTACGGGGCACCGGTCAGCGTGCGCAGCGTCAGCCCGGCACCCTGTAGCTGCGGGAGGAGATACAGCCAGCCGATCACGACGACGAAGAACACCGACCAGCGCCGCAGCACCCGCGAGCCGAGCCGCGCCTCGGCGAAGTCCGGCAGTGTGAAGGCACCGGAGCGGCGCAGCGGGGCGGCGACGAACAACAACAACGCCAGATAGCCTGCCGCGAACCCGACCGGATACCAGAGCACGTCGGCGCCGTACTTCATCACCAGACCCGCGACGCCCAGAAAGGATGCAGCAGAAAGGTATTCACCGCTGATCGCCGAGGCGTTCCAGCCGGGACTGATCGATCGGCTGGCTACCAGGAAGTCCGAGGTCGTACGGGAGAAGCGCAGTCCGTACGCGCCGATCCCGATGGTCAGCACGGTGACGACGATGATCGCCGGCAGCGCGTACGGGCTGCCGCTCATGTCCCGCTCATGTTGGTGATCCGGTCGCGTCGGCGGTCGGGTCCTGGGTGGGTCCGACGGCTTTGCTGAAGTCGACCTCTATCCGCTCGGCCTGACGTACGTGCAGCCAGCCGACGACGTAGAGCAGCGGGTAGGCGAGAACACCGAGCAGCAGCCACGGCAGCCGCAGTCCCAGGACGTACACATCGCTCAGCGCGGGGAACAGGGCAAAGGCAATCGGGAGGCTGCCCAGCAGCAGGATCACCACGCCGGCCAAGCTCAGCGCGAGGGCCAGTTGGGCCCGGACCAAGCCCCGGATCAGCACCTCACCGACCTGGGTCTGTTCCTCGAGTTCCTGGCGGGAGTATGGGGCCCGCCGCACGGCGCGACCGGCCAGATCGACCCGGACCCGGCGAGGGGGGCGCCCGCCGTCGACTTCTAGCGGGTCCATCCGGCCTTGGCGGTACGGACGAGGCGGTCCTTGAGTTCGCGAGTGTGCCGGCGGCTGACCGGGAGTTCGCGGTCGTCGACGATCACGACGTACCCGCTAGGGGTCAGCCGCAGTTGGGTGATCAGCCGCAGCGCAACGAGATACGACCGGTGGATCCGGACGAACCCAGCTTCGGACCACCGACTCTCCAATGTGGACAACGGGATCCGTACGAGATGGCTGTCGTCCCTCGTATGCAGTCGGGCGTAGTCACCCTGGGCCTCGACCCAGCGCACCGACGAGCGGGACAGCATCGTGGTGATGCCGGCCAGTTCGACCGGGATCACCTCGTCCTCCGGTGAGGCCGACGCGGCATCCCGGAGCAGCAGGACGCGGCGCAGGGATTCATCGAGCCGGTCGGCGCGTACCGGCTTGAGCAGGTAGTCCACCGCCCCGAGGTCGTACGCGTCGACGGCGCGGTCGTCGTGGGCGGTCACGAAGACCACAGCCGGGGGACGGACGAAGTTCACCAGCACCTTGGCCAGTTCCAGACCGTCCAAGCCGGGCATCCGGATGTCGAGCAGCACGACGTCGAATCCTGGCTCGTGCGAACCGCCGTCCTGCATGGCGCGCAAGGCGTCGCTGGCGTTGTTGGCCGTCACGACTGCGGAGATCGCGGGGTGCGAGCGGAGCAGAAAGGCGAGTTCGTCCAGGGCCGGCGGCTCGTCGTCGACCGCAAGGACGCGCATGGTCGTCGTCACCTTGCCACCTCCTCCGTCCTGCGTGGACAGTAAGCGACACCGCCCCTTCCGGGCGCACGCGCCGCGAAGGGCGCCCGGCTCAGCTCAGCCGGCTCGTACGCCGGCGTGGAACTTCGGGATCCGCAGGCTCACCTTCGTACCGGCCCCGGGCGCGGTCTCGACCACCAGCCCGTAGTCGTTCCCGAAGACCGAGCGAAGCCGATCGTCGACGTTGCCCAGCCCGACGTGTTCCCGGCCGTCGCCGCCATCCTCCACGGTCAGTTCGCGCAGCCGAGCCGGATCCATACCGACGCCGTCGTCCTCGACCGTGATCAGACACTGCGCGCCGGCATCCTCCGCGCGGATCGCGATGGTGCCGACCCCCGGTTTGCCGGCCAGGCCGTGGCGTACCGCGTTCTCGACCAGCGGCTGCAGGGTCAGGAACGGTACGGCGACGGGCAGCACCTCCGGGGCGATGCGCAGGGTCACCTGCAGCCGATCGCCGAAGCGAGCGCGTTCGATCAGCAGGTATCGCTCGATGTTGCCCAATTCCTCGGCCAGCGTGGTGAATTCGCCGTACTGGCGGAAGCTGTAGCGGGTGAACTCGGCGAACTCCAACAGCAGCTCACGGGCCCGGTCGGGATCGGTACGGACGAAGGAGCCGATCGCCCCAAGCGCGTTGTAGATGAAGTGTGGGCTGATCTGGGCCCGCAGCGCCCGGATCTCGGCACGGGCCAGGCGGGCTCTGGACTGGTCGAGCTCGGCGAGCTCGAGCTGCGTACCGACCCAGCGCGCGGTCTCCAGGG
>JBPCOF010000039.1:0-4720 GCA_051000515.1 Geodermatophilaceae bacterium | reverse complement strand
GGCCCATCCGGAAGCGCCCCCCGGACAGCGAGTCCAAGGTCGCCGCTGTCATGGCCGACATGGCCGGTGTTCGGGCCGGGATCTGCATGATCGCCGCACCGACGTCGATCCGCGTGGTCTGCGCGGCCAAGTAGGCCAACACGGTGGGCACATCAGATCCGTACGCCTCGGCCGCCCAGACCACGCTGTAGCCCATCACGTCGGCTTCCTGGGCGAGGATCAGGTTGTCCTTGTCGTTGCCTGCACCCCAATAACCGAGGTTGAGTCCGAGACGCACGGGGTGAGACCTTACGGCGACCGCCCTCGGCCGCCGGAATATGGTGCCGGTCATGGAAGCGCGCCGTCTGGGCAGCAGTGGTCTCGTCGTCTCCCGGATGGCTCTGGGCACGATGATGTGGGGCCTGGACGCAGATGAGGATGAAGCGAAGGCGCAGACCCGCGCCTTTCTCGATGCCGGCGGAACCCTGCTCGACACCGCGGATGTCTATGCCGACGGCGACAGCGAGCGGACCATCGGTCGGCTGCTGCGTGGACCGATCTCCCGCGGCGAGATCCTGTTGGCGACCAAGGCAAGTCTGTCGACCGGACCCGGACGGATGGATCGCGGCAACTCCCGCCTGCACCTGCTCAACGCACTCGAGAGTTCCCTGCACCGACTCGGCGTGGACCACATCGATCTCTGGCAACTGCACACCTACGACGACGACACTCCGCTGGAGGAGACCCTGGCCGCGCTCGACCAGGCGGTGGACAGCGGCAAGGTGCGCTACGTCGGGATCAGCAACTTCACCGGGTGGCAGTCCGCGCAGGCGACGACCTGGCAGCGGGCCTGGCCGGGTCGGGCGCCCATCGTGTCCCACCAGGTCGAATACTCGTTGCTCCGTCGAGGGATCGAGGCGGAGGTGCTGCCGGCCGCGGAGGCGCTCGGGCTGGGCGTCCTGCCGTACTCGCCGCTGGCAAAAGGGGTGCTCACGGGCAAGTACCGGCACGCCACTCCCTCGGATTCCCGTGGCGCACACCCCGATTGGGGCAAGTACATCGATCCGCTGCGAAGCCCGCACGATCAGCGAATCGTCGAAGCGGTGATCACGGCCGCCGACGGAATGGGTACGTCACCGTTGGCGGTTGCCCTGTCCTGGGTCCGCGACCAGCCCGGCGTCGTGGCGCCGATCGTCGGGGCTCGTACGGTGGCTCAGTTGACCGGGTCATTGGCCGCCGAGGACCTCACCCTGCCCGTCGAGATCCGTCGGGCCCTCGACGACGTCTCCGCCGCACCTCGTCCGGACGGCACAGACTGAGGCAGCACAACCTGACATGTCCAGGCACCATGGACCGGTGATGCGATCCCACCCGCGACGCGCGACCGCGCTTGTCGTCGCCTCGCTATGCCTGATCTGGTTTCCCGCGTGCACCGCAGATCCTGAGCCGGAACCACCTGGTGCCGCCGAACCGGCCGACGCACCCGAGCCGACCGCAGACCCGGCGGGCCAGGTCACCGACCTGGCAGCCGATCCGGAGGGCATGGTCTTCGATCCGGTCACCGGCCTGCTCGCCGTCGCCGTACGGGACCCGAATCGGCTCTTGCTGGTGGACGGAGCAACCGGGCAGGTCCAGAACGAGGTGCCGCTACCCGGTCATGCGCGGCACCTGCAGTTGGCCGCGCCGGGTGGTCCGGTGCTGGTCCCGGGCGAGGATTCGAACACCCTCATCCAGGTCGCCTTGCCAGGCGGTGCCGTGATCACGACGGAGGTCGGTGACTACCCGCACGATGCCACCCAGGTCGGTTCCGGACGGGTGGTGGTCGGCGATGAGAAGGGCGGCACGTTGTCGGTCGTCGAGAATGGCGAGGTGATCCAGACCTTCGACGATCTCACTCAACCGGGAGGTCTGGCGCCCGTGGGTGATCTGGTCGGGGTCATCGACGTGGCCGACTTCTCGCTGTCGGTCTATGACATCGCGGCCGGTGAACGCGTCGGTCGGGTTCCCGCCGGCGACGGGCCGACGCACCTGGTGGCTGACAACCGAGGGAGCTTGTTGGTGGCCGACACCCGAGGCGATGCGCTGCTGGTCTTTCGCGCAGACCCGGTCGAGCTGCAAGCCAGGCTGCCGCTGCCCGGCACTCCGTACGGGCTGGCCTACGACGCGATCGACGATGTCCTCTGGGTGACCCTCACAGCCACCAATGAGGTGGTGGGCTTCGACATGTCCAGCGGCGAACCGCGTCAGCTTGCCCGCTATCCCACGGTTCGCCAGCCCAACACGGTGGCGGTGGACCCGGAATCCGGACGGCTGTTCGTGGTCGGCCGGACGACCGGGGAGTTGCAGACCATCCAATCCTGAGCGAACAATGCAGCGGGTGAAGAGTGTGCGCACCGAGTACGAGTACGTACCCGTGCGCATCCCTCCGGGCACCGACCGGGCATCCGCGGCGGTGCTCCTGTCGATACAGGCCGATACCGGCGGTTGGGAACTGGCCAGGATGCTGCTGCACGCGGACGGGACTCGGAAGGTGACGTTGCGTCGCCGCCGTACGCATGCGCACCTTCCCGGCCCCGTGTTGTAGCGGAGAGCTGACCGCTCGGTCTACGGGCTCAGTACGACTTTGCCGATCGTTTCGCGGCGGCCCAGGGCGGCAAGGGCTTGCGGCGCTTCGCTTAGCGGAAGTGTCTGTGAGACAAGCGGTTTGATGGCCCCGTCAGCGTACAGACGGCTCAGCTCGTCATGCACCTCGGAGATGAGTGTCGGCTCATGAGTCCGGTAGAGGCCCCAATGCAACCCGACCACGCTGTAATTCTTGACCAACGCGTGATTGGTCGGCGCATCGGCAATCCGCCCACTGGTGAAGCCGACGACCACGATCCGCCCCTCGAAGGCGATGCATTTGCGCGAGCCGTCGAAGACGTCGCCGCCGACCGGGTCGTAGATCACGTCAGCACCCCGGCCGCCGGTGATGTCCTTGACTGGGCCCACGAAGTCCTCGGCCAGATAATTGATGGCGTGATCAGCGCCGAGTTCCAGGCAGACCTCGACCTTCGCCGGGCCACCAGCCGTTGCGATGACCGTGGCACCGGCCGCCTTCGCGAGTTGGATGGCCGCCGATCCCACTCCCCCGGCACCAGCGTGCACCAGGACCACCTCACCGGCCTGTAACCGGGCACGGCGGTGCAGGCCGACGTGCCCGGTCTGATACGTGAGAAACAGCGACGCGGCCTGATCGTCGGGCATTCCGTCCGGGACCGGCCAGAGGGCCGCGGTGTCCATCAAGGCGTACTCGGCAAACGCACCGAAACCGTCAGCGGGCGAGCCGACCACACGTTGTCCTGTCTCGAGAATCTCGCCGGTGAGCTCGACACCGGGAATGAAGGGCAGCGGCGGGCGGACCTGGTATTTACCCGCGATCATCAGCAGGTCGGGGAAGTTCAGGGCGGCGGCTCTGACCCGAACCACTACCTGGCCCTCACCGGGTGTAGGGATCTCGATGTCCTCCCAGCGCAGGACATCGCTCGGCTTCCCGAACTCGTGGACCCGCCAGGCCCTCATGGTCACAGCCGCGACGGTAACGGACCGATCGACCGGTGGTCCTGACCTTGACGCGCACCGCACACGTAGGCTGGTTTCCATGATCGCGAGTGCGGACCTCGCTGGATGCGTCGCACTGGTGACCGGTGCATCCAGTGGTATCGGAGCGGCCACAGCACGTGCGCTGGCTGCTGAGGGTGCGACCGTGGCCCTCTCCGCGCGCCGGCTGACCGGCTCGAGGACCTGGCCCGGGGATCCGGGAATCCGGTGGTACCGCGCTGACCATCGAGGCCGATGTGACCGAGCTCTCCGCAGCCGAGTCGGCGGTGCAGTGCACGGTGTCTGAGTACGGAGCCCTGGACATTCTCGTCAACAATGCGGGTGTGATGTTGCTCGGGCCGATCCTCGATGCTCCGGTCGAGGAATGGCAGCGGATGGTCGATCTCAACCTGCTCGGACTGCTGTATTGCGCCAAGGCGGCCATCCCGCACCTGCTCGAGGCGGCCGAGAACAACCCGCGCGGTGCTGCCGACCTGGTGAACATCAGCTCCGTCGCTGGCCGCCAGGTGCGCCGCGGCAGCGGCGTCTACAACGCCACCAAGCACGCCGTGGGGGCCTTCAGCGAATCACTTCGCCAAGAGGTCACCGGTCGCCACCTCCGGGTCTCCCTGGTCGAGCCCGGAGCCGTTGCCACCGAACTGTCGAGCCACAATCGCCCGGAGATCCTCGAGGGCATCAAGGAGCGCTTCGCCGACGTGGAGCCGAGTCGGCGGACATCGCCGATGCAATCGTGTATGTCGTGACGCGGCCGCGCCACGTTGCCATCAACGAGATCCTGATCAGGCCGACCGAACAGGAGCAGTGAGCGGCGCGCCATCCCTGATCGGTTAGGCCGGCCCGACCTTCGGTGTGGGGCCCGAGTCCAGGCTTGACTTCGAGCCAGTGGTTCGGAGGAAGACCGCGGTGACTAGGAGACCTAGCGCGGCGATGCCGGCAGCAGTCCAGAAAGCCGCTTGATAACCGGACAGCAGCGCATCGGTCGATTGGCCGGCACCGATCTGGCCGGCGGCCACGGCGCTCATGATTGCCAGTCCGAGCCCGCCGCCGACCTGCATTCCGGTGTTGAACAGGCCACCGACGAGGCTCTGCTCGTCCAGCCGTGCGTGGGCCAGCGCGACCACGTTGGCTGCCACGAACGTGA
>JBPCOF010000227.1:0-3330 GCA_051000515.1 Geodermatophilaceae bacterium | reverse complement strand
GTGGCTTGCGGGCCGTACATCAGGTTGTGCCCGACGTTGATGCCCAGCACGATCGCCAGCCAGATCAGGATGGGTGTGCCGCTGCTGACCAGCCAGAAGAACGGAAAGGCGAACAGCATGGAGAACGCCGCGCCGGCCAGGTAGACCGACCGCCGGCTGTACCGGTCGGACAGCGCGGCCCACGCCGGGATGCTCAGCAGGCCGATCGCGGAGGAGATGATCACGCCGGTGAGCAAGGTGCCCTCGGCTATCCCCACGCCCTCGCCATAGCTCAGCACGAACACCGTGAAGACCGGGAAGATGACGTTCTCGGCCGCCCGCATTCCGGCCCCGACCAGCAGCTGTCGTGGGTAGGCCTTCACGACATCGATGAGCGGCATCCGCGACTCGGCCTTGGTCTCCTTGACGGTCTGGAAAGCCGGGGATTCGAGCACCTTCTGGCGGACGAAGTAGCCGACCACCACGAGAATTCCACTGAGCAGGAAAGGGATCCGCCAACCGTAGGACAGGAAGGCCTCGTCGGTGGTCAACCAGCGGGTCAGTCCGAAGGCGGCAGTCGACAGGAGCAGGCCGGCCGGCACGCCCATCTGGGGGAAGCTGCCGTAGAAGCCGCGCCTGGCCCGCGGCGAATGCTCGACGGTCAGCAGCACTGCGCCGCCCCACTCCCCGCCGATCCCGATGCCCTGCGCGATGCGCAGCACCACAAGCAGGATCGGTGCAAGGACGCCGATGGAGTCGAAGGTCGGCAGCAGCCCGATCGCGAATGTGCCGATTCCCATGATCAGCAGAGAGATGATCAGCATCTTCTTGCGGCCGACCCGATCGCCGAAGTGCCCGAAGATCAAGCCACCGACGGGTCGTGCTGCGTACCCGACCGCGAACGTCGCGAAGGACGCGAGCAGGCCAGCCGCGGAGTCGAAGGACGGAAAGAACAGCTTGTTGAACACCAGCGCTGCTGCAGTCCCGTACAGAAAGAAGTCGTACCACTCGATCGTGGTCCCCACGAAGCTGGCCAGGACCACCGTCCGCATGGAACTCCGAGGCGGTGTTTCCTCCGCTGCCGGGTTCGGGATGGATGAGGACATTTGCTGCGCCTCCTGTGTCGGCTGCTTGCCTGCTGCCGGAGCGTCGATGGCACAGTGGCCGCATGAATCAATGGCCTGATCACCGACGGGTCGGCTCGACTTCGGTGCTGGTCCCTTTCATACTAGTACAAACTTGTTTATGAGTAGTACAGAAGGATATCGCGCCCGCGCGGCGGGTCAAGGCGCGAGCCAGATCGCGGCCAGGATCGAAACCGCTGTCCGCGAGGGTGAACTGCGGCCCGGGCAGGAGTTGCTGCCGATCCGCGACCTTGCCGCCGAGCTCGGGGTGAGCCCATCGACGGTTGCCGGGGCGTATCGCGCCCTGCGTGAGCGCGGTCTGGTCACCACCCGGGGCCGGGGCGGAACCCGGATCAGCCTCGGACCGGCACTTCCCATCCGCGGCTCGCTGCACGTGCCGGCTGGGGTGCGCAACCTTGCCGACGGGAACCCCGACCCTGCGCTGCTGCCCAATCTCGGCCCCGCTCTGGCCCAGGTGCCTAGCCAGCCGCGGATGTACGGCGAGGAACCGTGCCTGCCTGCCCTGCTCGTGCTTGCCGGCCGGCAGTTCGAAGCCGACGACGTACCGACGCCTGCCCTGACGGTTGTCAGTGGAGCGATGGAGGCCTTCGAGCGCATCCTCGGGGCGCACCTGAAGCGGGGCGACCGGGTCGCCATCGAGGACCCCGGGCATGCGAGCTTGATCGATCTCACCCGAAGCTTGGGGCTCTCGATCGAACCGATGGCCGTCGATGAGTTCGGGCCGACGCCGGTCGAGGTCGAGCAGGCCTTGCGGCGGGGGGTACGAGCTGTCGCGCTCACGCCGCGGGCACACAATCCCACCGGTGCGGTCATGAGCCCGCAGCGTCAGGACGAGCTCGGCGAGGTATTGCGCAGCTTTCCCGACGTCCTGGTGATCGAGGACGATCACTCGGCCTGGACCTCTGGCGCACCGTCGCGCACGCTGGCCAACCAGGACCTCGGTCATTGGGCGGTGATCCGGTCGGTCTCCAAATCCCTTGGACCCGACCTGCGCCTGGCGGTGGTCGCCGGCGACACCACGACGATCGGGCGGGTCGAGGGGCGACGCCTGCTGGGCAGCGGCTGGGTCAGCAGCCTGCTCCAACATCTCGTCGTCGCCCTGTGGTCGGACCCGCAGGTCGACAAGCTGGTCTCCGAGGCAGCGCAGACCTACGCGCAGCGCCGGGTGGCTTTGATGGATGCGTTGCGCGAGCGGGGCATCGCAAGTCATGGCGACTCGGGGATCAACGTGTGGGTACCGGTCGCCGACGAACTCGGTCCAGCCCGGATCCTGATCGACCTCGGCTGGGCGGTGAGCGTGGGCCAACGGTTCCGGCTGGTCAGCCCACCAGCAATTCGGGTCACCACGTCGACGCTGCTACCCGACGATGCAGCCCGCTTCGCCGACGATCTCGCCAACTCGCTGCGCCCCGACCACCGGACTCGTCAGGCCTGATCAGGCTGTGCCGCCCGGCTGCTTGACTCTGGTCGCGGTCGCCGGCACCCGTGAGCCACTGGCGCGGCCTCGTCGTCAGTAGTGAATGCCGGCTTGTTGTAGGCCGCCGCTGACGGGAAGTCGGTGGGCGTGTAGTACCAGGCGTCAAAGACGCTCTTGTCGAAGATGAAGTACTGATCGGCCTAGTAGAGCGACAGGACGACCAGTTGCTCGGCAAGGATGTCCTGCATCTGGCCGAGCAGATCCGCCCGTTCGGTCGCGTCGGTCGCGACTCGACAACCTCCGGGTCACCGCAAGCGGAACCTCGATGACGTAGTCCGACACGTCGATCCGCCTGCGCGGACTGTTGATCATGGTCGTCCCGCGAGACGCCCCCTGCAGAACGGACCGGTCGCTGTGTCACTCGGGATCCCGGACCGAACGCGTCGGCGCTGATCGTTCGGCAACCGCCGTCGGCCATCACCTGGTCTTCCACCGTGTGGGAGGGTGCACGACGCGGCCGCCCGGGGGCGACGAACCAGCCATCTAGCGCCGAGAAGGGATCGCTCGTGGGGTGGAGCCGGGTGAACTGTGCCGACGCGGTCAGTATGTGCGCGCGCTGGGTCGAGGGCGGGCCAGGCCTGAAGGCTGTCCTGGTGATTGACGGGGTAGACGACGATCGCGTCCGGGCTGTGACGGTCCGGAGCCATGATAGCTGTGGCGAGGTGGCCGGGTTGGTGGTCGAGGGTCTGGCGGAGCCGCTCGAGAGAGGCGGCGAACTCGCGCTCGCGG
>JBPCOF010000320.1:0-7294 GCA_051000515.1 Geodermatophilaceae bacterium | reverse complement strand
CCGCCGAGAGCCCGGACGTCATCGCCCTGGCCGCAGGCCCTGCCGACGCAGCCAGGATCGCGGTCGAGATCCGTGCCCAGGGCATGGACGGCACGTTGATCGGCACCGGTTCCCTCCAGGCCGGAGGAACGGACTTCATCAGCGGCGCAGGCGATGCGGCCGAGGGCACCATCACCGCGGCGCAGTTCAACCCGGACAACACCGAGGAACCCGCCGCGACCCTGATCGCCCAGGCTGAGGAGGACAACGGGCTCGACGTGGTGCCGCTGAACTTCGCCTACGCGTTCGACCTCGTCAACATGATCGCCACCTACCTAGACGACAGTGATGCCACCGCCAGCTCGGACACCCTTGCCGAGGACCGCCAGGGCCTGCTCGACTACCTGGAGGGCGTCGATCCGTTCAAGGGGATGTCTGGAGACGTACGGTTCGCCGACGACGGCACGGGTGACCGCCCAGAGCTGTCCGCGGTCGTGGAGAACGGCACGTTCGTGATCAGCGAGGTTGGGGGCTGACCCGCTCCCGGGGCTCGGACCGCGTACGCCGATCGGGAATGTGACCCCGACAGAACAGGACACCCATGCTGCTCCAGCAACTGATCAACGGGTTGCTGCTCGGGACGACCTTCGCGCTGATGGCCCTGAGCTTCAACCTGGTGGTCGGAGCACTGGATCGGCTGAACTTCGCACTCGGTGAGACCGCCATGGTCAGCGCCATATGCGGTGCGCTGTTCATGTCCCAACTCGATCTGCCATTCGTGCTCGCCTTCCTCGCCGCACTGGCCGTCGGCGGGCTGGTGGCCGGGATCACCTTTTTGCTCTCGTTCCGCTTCGTAAGCCCGGAGTACCACACGGCCCCGATTCTGAGCAGTCTGGGCGTGGGGCTGATCATCACCTCACTCGTGACCCGGGTGCTGGGCAGCGATCAGCGGCGGGTGCCCACCGTGCTCGAGGGCGTGCACATCGAGATCGGTTCGCTGCGGGTCGTCGGGGACCAGCTGATCATCGTCGGCGTCGCCGCGCTGATGACCGTGTTGTTGTACGTGTTCCTCAACCGGACGCCATGGGGCACAGCCATCCGGGGCGTCTCTGACGACCCGGACATGTCCGGGCTGCTCGGGATCCCGGTGCAGCGGGTCATCCTGTTGACCTTCGCGATCTCGGGGATGCTGGCTGGGGCCTCAGGGCTGCTCACCGGACTTTCCTTCCACACGGTCAGCCCGTTCACCGGCTTCGAGACGACCCTGACCGCGCTGATGGTGATCGTGCTCGGCGGACTGGGCAATATCACCGGCGGTGTGATCGCGGCCCTGATGATTGGGGTCATCGAGACCTTGACCGTCGCCTACCTCTCGGCGACCCTGCGCGATCTCATCGTCTTCGTGCTGGTCGGGATCACCCTCGTCGCGCGCCCACAGGGCCTGTTCACCCGCGACACCGGCGTGACGGGACGGGTATAGGTGAACTGGGCATGAGCGCCTACGACGAGGCGGTGACCATCCAGGTCGGCATCGCAATCTTGTTGGCGCTGGGCTACTGGATCAACGCGGCCACCGGCAAGTTCTCTTTCGGTCATGCGGCCTTCATGGCAATCGGTGCCTACACCGCTTCGATCCTGACCGAGAAGTTCGAGTGGTCCCTCGAGACATCGCTCCTGATGGCCGGGCTCGCCGCGGCAATCGCCGGTGCATTCGTCGGGTGGATCGCGTTGCGACTGTCGATTCTCTACCTGGCGATCATCACCTTCGCATTCGCCGAGATCGTCATGATCCTGCTCGACAACTGGGAGTACGTGGGCGGCGCGAGCGGACTCTTCGGAATGCGCGGCACCTCGATCCCCTTGGTTGCCGTTTGCATCGGCATCGTGATCGTCTACCTCATCCTGCTGACGAGATCCCGAAAGGGCTTGTCGTACGAGGCGATCCGTGAGGACGAACAGGCAGCTCGGGCGTGCGGGCTAGGAGTCACCCGAATCTCGGTGGAGGCCTTCGCCGTATCCGCCGCGGTCACCGGGGTGGCCGGGGCGTTGTCGGCGCACGAAACCCTGATCATCACTCCGTCGCAGTTCGGTGCTCCGCAGTCTCTGCTGATCATCCTTTTCGTGGTTCTGGGTGGCGTGCAGTATTTCTGGGGAGCGATCGTCGGCGCGGTGGTCCTGACCATGCTCCCCATCTGGTTCGACTTCCTGAAGGACTACTACCAGATCACCTATGGGCTGCTCTTCGTTGTGCTGATGATCCTGCGGCCCCAGGGGATCATCGGCCGAGGGACTGGGCGCAGGTTCGACCTGAGCTCAGTCAAGCGGCTCGTCTCCGGTCGCAGCGGAGGGGGTCGGGATGCCTGACCTCACATTACGGGCCCTGGACATCACCAAGCAGTTCCTCGGCGTGACCGCCCTGGACGAGGTGAGCCTCGAGGTCGAGCGCGGCACTGTCCATGGGGTAGTCGGGCCCAACGGCGCCGGCAAGACGACGCTGTTGAACGTGATGTCGGGCTTCCTCCCGCCCACCAAGGGCAGGGTCGAGATGGACGGGCGCGACATCACCGGGCTGACCCCGCAGAAGAGAGTCCCGCTCGGCCTCACCCGAACCTTTCAGAACCTGCGGCTCTTCGGCGGGTTGACCGTGCGCGAGAACGTGATGCTGGGCCAGCACGCCCACGCCCGTACCGGCTTCCTCTCCTTGTGGCCCCTGCGCACGGCCAGCGACAAGGCACTCGATCGAGAGGCCGACCACGCCCTGGAGATCTTCGGACTCACCGAGTACCGGAAGCGACGGGCGGTGACGCTGCCCTACGGCTTGCAGAAACAGCTGGAGATCGCCCGCGCGGTGTCGTCCAAGCCGCGACTTCTGTTGATGGATGAGCCGGCCGCCGGAATGTCGGCGACCGAGCGCCGGGACTTGGTGCCCCGCATCCGCGCACTGCGCGACGAGGGCATCACTGTCGTGATCGTCGAGCACGACATGGACGTCATCGCGACGGTCTGCGATGTCGTCACGGTGCTGAACTTCGGCCGCAAGCTGGTCGAGGGAACTCCGCGCGAGGCCCTGGCCAGCGACCTGGTGAGGACGGCCTACCTTGGCACCTGACAGGGCACCCGTACCGGGGCTGGCTCCCACCGCAGGTCCAGCCCTGGAGGTCCGCGATCTGCGGGCCGGCTATGGCCGGATCGCCGGCATCGACGGGATCAGCCTCACCGTGGCGCAGGGGGAACTGGTCGCCCTGCTCGGTGCCAACGGCGCGGGCAAGAGCACGTTCCTGCGCGCCGTCTCCGGAATGATCAGACCCTGGTCGGGTCGGGTCCTGCTGAACGGCAAGGACGTCACCGGGCGGCGCAGCGACCAGTTGGTGCGCTCCGGGATGGCCCACGTTCCTGAGGGCCGGCGCATCCTGCCCAACCTGAGCGTGGACGAGAACCTGCGACTCGGGGCGTTCGCTCGACGCCGCACGGGGGATGTGTCAGCCGACCTCGACGATGTGCTGACTCGGTTCGCGGCCCTGCGGGAAAGGCGCAACCAGAAGGCCGGCACTCTCTCCGGCGGAGAACAGCAGATGCTGGCCATCGGCAGAGCGCTGATGGCAAAGCCCGAGATCCTGCTCCTCGATGAGCCGTCGCTGGGTCTGTCTCCCCGCCTGGTCGGTGAGGTCTTCGCCTTGATCCGCGAACTTTCCACCGAAGGGTTGACCATCCTGCTAGTTGAGCAGAACGTGAAACAGGGACTCGGAGTCGCCGATCGCGGCTATCTGCTGTCCACCGGATCTGTCGCACTGATCGGGTCCGCGCAGGAACTACTCGCCGATCCCGGCGTGATCGACAGCTATCTCGGCGGCGGGAGCCAGAGCGCGTGACAGAGATTCAACAGCCGAGCGGTCCCAGCCGGAACCGCTTCCTCGGAAAGGTCGTCATCGTCACCGGTGCGGGATCGGGCATCGGTCGGGAGACTGCTCGTGCCTTCGCTCGGGAACGTGCCGAGGTGGTGGTCGCTGACATCAACACCGAATCGGCGACCCAGACCGTCAGCCAGATCGAGGAAGCCGGCGGTGCAGCCGCCGCGTGCACGGTCGATGTGAGTGACGACGAATCTGTCCGGCAGATGATCGCCTTCGCCATTGCGCGATACGGCCGGTTGGATGTCTTGCACAACAACGCCTATTGGGCCCCATTGAACAGATCTGTCACCGAGACCAGCCTCCAGGAGTGGGATCGGACGATCGCCGTCACGCTGACCGGGGTGTTCCTGGGCTGCAAACACGCCATCCCCGCGATGATCCAGGGTGGCGGTGGGGCCATTGTCAACACGGCATCGGTCGCAGCCCTGGCGTCGTCCCCGCGTTTCGGCGCCTACGTGGCGGCCAAGGGTGGCGTCGTCGCCCTCACCCGGTCGGTGGCTTTCGACTACGGGTCCGCCGGAATCCGCTGCAACGCAGTGGCTCCGGGACTCATCGAGACCCCGGCGACCGAGCCGGTCTTCGCCGATGCCGAGCGGCGCGACTGGCTGACCAGCAAGATCCTGGTTGGCAGAGCGGGCCAGCCGACCGACATCGCGAATGCGGTGCTGTATCTGGCCGGTGACGAATCTGCGTACATGACCGGTCAGACGATCGTCGTCGACGGCGGACGC
The DNA here is from genome assembly GCA_051000515.1 of Geodermatophilaceae bacterium. GTDB lineage: Bacteria > Actinomycetota > Actinomycetes > Mycobacteriales > Geodermatophilaceae > JACCQS01. Next base: position 2,673 of record JBPCOF010000320.1, on the reverse strand, counting down.
CTCATCTCATGAGCAGCACCCCCGGACCCGAGCTGCTGGCCATCCCGATGCTGTCCGGCAAGCGGGTGGACATCTACTCCGGCATCGCCCGGATGGCCGGCAAGCTGTGGGCCACCAGGCAGCGTTGCCCGGACGGCACGCGGACTGCGGTCGTGGTCATCCATCCGAGTTCGAACTTCATGGGCCACTACCTGCTACCCGCGCTGGCTCCGCACGGCGTGGACGTGATCGGCGCCAACACCCGCTACCTCGGCAACGACTCGATGTTGACGATGGAGAACTGCATCCTGGACATCGGCGCGATCGTCGGGCACCTACGCGGTGAGGGCTACGAAAAGGTCGTCCTGATCGGCAATTCCGGCGGCGGCGGGCTATCGGCGCTCTATCAGAGCCAGGCCGAGTCTCCGACGATCACGCACACACCGGCCGGCGACCCGGTGGACATCGTCGGAGCCGATCTGTCACCGGCCGATGCCGTGATCGAACTCATGGCGCACCCCGGACGAGCACTGGTCTATACCGAGTGGCTGGACCCGGCGGTGACAGATGAGTCAGATCCGTTCCGGGCGCGTGACTCCACTGTGGACATGTTCCACCCCGACAACGGTCCGCCGTACACCGCGGACTTCCTCGAGCGATATCGCGCGGCCCAGCTCGAACGCAACCGGCGGATCACCGCATGGGTGCGGACCGAACTCGACCGGGTCGAGGCCGTCAGCGGCGGACAGGTGCGGGATCTCCCGTTCACGGTGCACGGCACGGTGGCGGATCCGCGCTTCCTCGACCTCGCCATCGATCCCAACGACCGCGAACCGGGGACCCTCTGGGGGCCGCCGTACGAGGCGAACATGTCCCCGGCGACCCTCGGCCATCTGACCAGCCTTCGGTCGTGGCTGAGCCAATGGAGCGTGGACGAGTCCAGATGCAACGGCCCCGAACAACTCAAGCGGGTCAGCGTTCCGGTTCTCGTGATGTACGGGACGGGTGACCAGGTGTGTTTCCCCTCCCATGCCCAAGCGTTGTACGACGCCGTCCCGCACGACCGCAAGTCCCTAGTCGCCGTACAGGGGGCGACGCACTATTTCGCCGACCAACCTGGCCACGTTGACCGCGCAGTGCACCTGATTGTGGAGTGGTTGCGGCGGCACGAACTGATCGGAGACCCGACGGGATGAACCGTCCAGCTGTTGAAGGGGACCCGTCGTCGAAGGTGGTCCTTCATCCGGACTTCGAGGGTCTCGAGGTCCGGCCGGGCGAATCGCAGATCACCGGCCCGCCCGAGATCTACGACTTGATCAACGTCGTCTCCTTCGGCGGCGCACGCGACCGAGCCACGCACGTGCCCACCGAACTGGGCAGCGTCGGTCCGGTGGTGTTCTGGGAGTCGACCGGAGCGGCCGATGCGCTGCCCTTCTGGAACACGAACTTCCAGTGCGATGTCTACCTCTACCTCGTACACGGAAGCGTGCGCGTGGAGTTCAAGGAGACCGAGGGCGAGCTTCACTACGGCCAGTACATCGCCCGCACGGGGGACCTGTTCAAGCTCCCGAAGGACGTCGCACACCGGACCTTCTCCGGCGACGGGAAGCGCCGGATCAGCCTGGAGATCCTGGAACGCAATCCGCACTGGGCCGGCATCGGCTCATCCCCCATCGAGCCCGAAGGCTCCGGCGTGGTCGGCGGCTTCGTGTTCGACATCGAGGACGAGGACGTGCGCATCACCTGGCCGGAGGGGAGTCTGGTCACGCCCCGGCATTTCTTCGTACGCGGGCTGGCCGCGCTCGTGGCGTACGAGATGCATCTGGAACACAACGAGTTCGAGGGCGGATTCATCGTGCATGACCTCGGCGAGACTGTCCGGCTCAAGGCGCACGGGTACGCCGAGACGCTGCCCGGGTCCACAGTGCTGGCCACCTTCGCCGGACTGCTCCAGCGGTGGAGCTGATCGGCTATCCGAGGAATGCCAGAATTGCGCTGGCGATCGCCGCGGCAATGGCGTGCTGGCCGTCCGGGCCACTGAGCAGTGCGGCGTCGGTGCCGTCGCGCATGTTGCCGCACTCCACGTATACCGCCGGCCGTAGGTTCAGGTTGAGGCCGGCCAGATCGTCTCGCGCGTTCAGGCCGTCCGTGCCGATGTAGTTGCTCGGCGGCAACACCGTGGACATGGCATCTCGTACGGCGACTGCCAGGGCGTCCGAGGCAGCCGCTACGTCGGGGCCGGCCGGATCCACGGTCGAGGTGATGACGTGGAATCCGCGGTTGCCCGGATCCGACCCATCGGCGTGAATCGAGACGAAGGCTGCGGCACCAGCCTGATCGGCTACCGCCGCTCTCGCGTCCACACACGGACCAACCCCCATGTCATCCGGGCGGGTGAGCACCACCTGGATCCCTTGGGCGGTGAGCAGATCCCGTACCGCCAGGGCGACCGTCCAGGTGAAGGCGTGCTCGGCGTACCCGGCATTGGTCTCCGTACCCACCGTGTTGCACGGCTTCGTGCCACCGTTCCCGTCCGGGACCGGGCGATTGATCTCGTCGGGCGCGCCGGAGTTTCCGCCGTTGTGGCCCGCATCGATAACGACCACCCGGGGCGGGGCCGGTGGCGGGGTGGGACTCGCCGTCGCCGCCACCGTGGTTGCTGTTGTGTCCTTGGCGGCAGTGGAGGAGTCCACG
>JBPCOF010000317.1:0-3307 GCA_051000515.1 Geodermatophilaceae bacterium | reverse complement strand
CCGTCGTCCCCAGCGCCAGCCTGGTCAGCGACGACCCGACTCTGCTGTTCACGGTGGCCGGGATGGTCCCGTTCATCCCGTATCTCACCGGGCAACAGACGCCGCCCTACCTGCGAGCCACCAGCGTCCAGAAGTGCGTGCGCACCCTCGACATCGAGGAGGTCGGCAGGACCACCCGGCATGGCACGTTCTTCCAGATGAACGGCAATTTCTCCTTCGGCGACTACTTCAAAGAGGGCGCGATCACCCACGCCTGGGAGCTGATCACCAACTCCCGGGAAACTGGTGGATTCGGCATCGATCCGGACAAGATCTGGGTCACCGTCTACCTCGACGACGACGAGGCCGCGCATCTCTGGCAGAAGATCGCGGGACTGGATCCCGAGCGCATCCAGCGGCTGGGCAAGGACGAGAACTACTGGGACACCGGACAACCCGGCCCGGCAGGACCGTGTTCGGAGATCTTCTTCGACCGAGGCGCCGACTTCGGACCCGACGGCGGCCCGATCGTCGACACCGGGGGTGACCGGTTCCTGGAGTTCTGGAATCTCGTCTTCATGCAGTACCAACGCGGCCCCGGCCCCGGCAAGGACTACCCCATTCTCGGTGAGCTGCCGGAGAAGAACATCGACACCGGCATGGGCATGGAGCGAATCGCCTATCTGCTGCAGGGAGTGCAGAACCTGTACGAGGTCGACGAGGTCTTCCCGGTTCTGCAACGCGCGGCCGAACTCAGCGGCCGGCCGTACGGCGTTGACCGGGACGACGACGTGCGGCTACGGGTCATCGCCGATCATGTCCGTAGTGGCCTCATGCTCATCGGAGATGGAGTGCGGCCCGGCAACGAGGGCCGGGGCTATGTCCTGCGACGCCTGCTCCGCCGGGCCGTACGGTCCATGCGGCTGCTCGGCTACGAAGATCCGGCGCTACCCGAACTGCTCCCGGTCTCGCGGGACTGCATGGCCCCGAGCTACCCCGAACTGGCCACCGACTTCGAGCGGATCTCGAGCTACGCCTACGCCGAGGAGGAGGCGTTCCGGCGCACACTTGCGTCGGGAACCACGATCCTGGACACCGCCCTACGGTCTGCGAAGTCCTCCGGTACGCCAGGTTTGTCCGGCCAGCAGGCCTTTACGCTGCACGATACCTACGGCTTTCCGATCGACCTGACCTTGGAGATCGCCCAGGAAGCCGGCTTGGACGTGGACCAGCCAGGGTTCACCCGCTTGATGACCGAACAACGCGACCGGGCCAAGGCCGACGCTGCAGGTCGAAGGTCCGGACAAGCCGACGTCTCGGCCTACCGTGCGGTCCTCGACGGCCAGGGTCCTTCGGTATTCACCGGTTATGTCGAGGTGACTCGCGAGGCCATCGTCGTGGGCCTGTTCGTCGACGGAGCCCAGGTGTCGGCCGCGGGCGCCGGCACAGAGGTGGAGATCGTCCTCGATGCAACGCCCTTCTACGCCGAGGCCGGCGGCCAGCTAGCCGACCAGGGCCTGATCACCGGGGATGGCGCGTCGGTCAGCGTTCACGACGTGCAGGCGCCGATGCCTGGCCTGATCGTACACAGGGGTCGCGTCGATTCCGGTGAACTGCAGGTCGGTTCAAGCGCCTTGGCGGAGGTCGACGTCGGCCGCCGCCTGTCCATCTCCCGAGCCCACACCGCTACTCACTTGATACACACGGCTATTCGTCGCGCCCTCGGTGAGAGTGCCACCCAGGCAGGCTCACTCAATGCGCCGGGGCGGCTACGTTTTGACTTCTCGACCCCGTCAGCCGTGCCGCTCAGCGTGCTCGGTGACGTAGAGGAAGAGGTCAATGCCGTCCTGGCCGACGACCTCGAAGTTCGTGCCTTCCTCACCTCACAGGAGCACGCCCGCGAGATCGGTGCGATGGCGTTGTTCGGCGAGAAGTACGGCGAGGAGGTACGAGTCGTCGAGGTGGGCGACTATGCCCGCGAACTGTGTGGGGGTACGCATACCACCCGTTCGGCTCAGGTCGGCATGGTCAAGTTGCTGTCGGAGTCCTCGATCGGAGCGGGGGTACGCCGGGTCGATGCTCTGGTGGGACTGGACGCCTTCCGCTTCCTGGCCCGCGAGCACGTCCTCGTCAGTCAACTCACCGAGGTCTTCAGGGTTCCTGCCGAGGAGGTGCCGGAGCGGGTAAGGCAGACAGTGGAGCGGCTCCGGGTCGCCGAAAGGGAACTCGAGAGGCTGCGTGGGGCCGCCGCCCGCTCGGGAGCCGCGTCGCTGGCAGAGCAGGCCCGCGACGTTTCCGGCGTAGCCTTTGTCGCGGCCGCCCCTGCGGGCCTGGCGACCGGGGATCTGCGGGCCCTCGCCCAGGATGTCCGGGGACGGTTGGCCGAGGACCGTCCGGCAGTGGTGCTGCTCGCCTCTGTCAGCGAGGGAAGGGTCGCCCTGATCTGCGCGACGAACGTGCGGGCGCGCGAACGCGGCGTTTCGGCGGCGGATCTGTTGAGCGCGGCTGCCGCCGCCGTCGGTGGCCGAGGGGGCGGGCGCGAGGACATGGCCCAGGGTGGCGGGAGCAACCCGGCCGGGATCCCCGAGGCGTTTGCCCGAGCCGAGGTTGTGATCGCGGCGGCCGATACCGCTCCATGATGGCCGACGCACCGCGGGAAGGTCGGCGCTTGGGCATCGATGTGGGATCGGTGCGGGTAGGGGTGGCCCTCAGCGATCCGTACGGACTTCTGGCGACGCCATTGGTCACTCTGTCGCGAGACCGCGGGGCAGCCGACCAGCGGCGGATCGCTGAACTGGTCCGCGAACACGAGGTGGTCGAGGTGGTCGTCGGGCTCCCACTGCACCTGTCCGGTGCCCAAGGTGCAGCTTCCAACGAGGCGAGCGCCTACTCTGTTGCCGTGGCGACGCTGATCGAGCCGGTGCCTGTTCGTCTGGTGGACGAGCGGCTCAGCACCCGGGCAGCGAGCGCAGCGCTGGCAGCGCGGGGTCTCGACAGCCGCGCGCAACGCGGCGTGGTGGACCAGACGGCCGCGGCGATAATCCTGCAGTCCTGGCTGGACCAGCTGGCTCACAGCAGGCAGGAGAGCCCGTGAGCCGAGAGCGAGTGAGTATCGCAGCGAGGAACGAGCGAGGAGCGGAGCGCGCGGCGCACGAGGCGGGGCAGTCGAGCCGAGAGCGAGTGAGCATCGCAGCGAGGGACGAGCGAGGAGCGGACCGCGCGGCGCACGAGGCGGGGCAGTCGAGCCGAGAGCGAGTGAGTATCGCAGCGAGGAACGAGCGAGGAGCGGAGCGCGCGGCGCACGAGGCGGGGCAGTCGAGCCGAGAGC
>JBPCOF010000296.1:0-6256 GCA_051000515.1 Geodermatophilaceae bacterium | reverse complement strand
TCGAGCCGACGACCTCGACACCGGGGATATCCTGGGCGAGCGCGGGGTCGTAGGTCAGGATTCTTGCCACGAACGGGCGGAGTCGGTCAATCACCGCTCGGCCGATATTTCCGGCACCCACGACACCGGCCGTGGCCTCATCCAGAGGCGCAATCATCCCGAAGTCGCTCGCCGATCCCCAACCGTCCCGAGTGGCGGCATCGGCCTTGATCAGTCGTCGGTGAACGGCAAGCGCCATCGAGACCGCATGGGTGGCTACCTCGGCGGTTGCATAAGACGGCTGATTGATGACAGCGATGCCTCGAGCACGGGCCGCTTGAAGATCAATCGCATCCACCCCGGCGCCTGCCCGACCGATTGCCCGCACTGAAGGTCCCAGCGCGTCAATCGCCTCGGCAGACAGGCGTTGCTGAGCAACGACTACGCCGTCGGCGTCCTGGGTCGCGGACATAACCTGATCTTCGGTAGCCAGGTCAGCCTCGATAAAGGTGGCTTTCGTCGTCCAGCGCGCCTGCGCTTCCCCAAGCCGGGCCAATGATGCTCGAGCAACGACGATTTTCACGACAGCTACCCGCGCAGCCGATCGGCGGCGGCGCAGATATTCTGATCTGTCGCGGTGATCGTGAGTCTCACATGCCTGCGACCAGAGGCTCCGTATATCTCTCCCGGGACGCAGATGATGCCGCGCCGAGCGAACCAGGAGGCCATCTCCCAGCAGTCCTCGCCGCCTCGACGGACCCAGAGGTACAGCCCGCCTTGGGAATGGTCCACGGTGAAGCCGGCCCTCTGAACCGCGGCTCTGAGAAGCTGCCGGCGCTGAAGGTAACGTGCCCGTTGCGCCGTCACGTGGTCGTCGTCGGTCAATGCCGCCGTCATGGCGGCCTGAACCGGTAGCGGCACCATCTGGCCCATGTGCTTGCGGTACTCGAGCAACCGCGATACCAACCTAGGATCGCCGGCCAGGAAGCCGGCGCGGTAGCCCGCCAGGTTGGACCGCTTGGACAGTGAATTGGTGATCAGCAGACCGGATGGATCGTCGCCGCATACGCCTGGATGCATGATCGAGACGGCGGGGCGATCCCACCCGAGATCGAGATAGCACTCGTCACTGACCAGGAGGGTGCCCGTGTCACGGGCTTGGGACACGAGGACCCGCAGATCTTCGGCGCCAAGCACCCGGCCCTCTGGGTTGCTCGGTGAGTTCACCCACATCACCGCCACGCCGTCGGTATCCACCTCCATCGGATCGAGGTAGCGACGCAGCTTCGCCCCGACCGATAAGGCACCGATCTCGTACGTCGGGTATCCGAGGTCCGGGATCGCGATCGCATCGCCCGAGTTCAGGCCGAGGAACGCCGGCAGTTGTGCGATGGCCTCCTTCGAGCCGATCGCGGGTAGGACCATGTCTGCGTCGAGACAGCTGACGCCTCCCCGGCGCCTGAGATAGCCCACCATGGCCTGGCGTAAGGCGAGCGTTCCCTCCGTGGAGGGATAGCCGGGGGCATCGACGGCCCGGATCAGCGCATCGCGCACCGAGCGGGGGGTGGGGTCCACCGGGGCTCCCACCGAAAGGTCGATCGGGCCATCGGCGTACTTCCGTGCTCGCGTCCACAAGGGGGCGAGTTGATTCCACGGGAAGTCCGGGAAGAGCTGATCGGCCATCGTGGCCGCCCATCGGGGCGATGCTTGGGAGTTCACCGCGGGCCGCGTTGCCCGTCTGGCACCTGCACGGCCTTGATCTCGAGGAACTCCTCGATCCCCCAGCGGCCCAATTCCCGCCCGTTGCCGGACTGCTTGTATCCGCCGAATGGGGCGCACGGATTCCAGGCCGCCCCGTTGACGTCGACCCGGCCGGTGCGCAAACGCTGCGCGACATGGAAAGCCTGCTCGTCGTCTGCTCCCCAGACGCTGCCCGCCAGGCCATAGGACGTCGCGTTGGCCAGGGCGACTGCCTCGTCGACGTCCACGTACGGCAGGACGACAAGGACCGGGCCGAATACCTCTTCCTGGGCGATGCGCGACTGCGGGGACACCCTGGTGAGAACCGTCGGACGAACGTAATGGCCGACTGTCAACCCATCAGGGCGTTCGAGCCCACCCGACACGAGGCTGGCCCCCTCGGCCACAGCCCCGGCGATGTAGTCCAGAATCGAGCGGCGCTGGGCAGCGGAGATGACCGGCCCCAGGTCAGTGGCCGGGTCCCACGGATCTCCCACGACGTGCTGAGCTGCAGCTGCCTCAGCTATTGCCAGCGCCTGGCCGATCTCGGACTGCGGCACTAGGAGCCGTGTCCATGCCGCACACGCCTGTCCGCTGTTGACCATCACGTTGGCAACCGTGGTCGACACCCCCAGCTCTACGTCCGCGCCGGGCAGCACCAGGCTCGCTGACTTGCCGCCCAACTCCAGGCAGACCCGCTTGACGGTGTCGGCGGCCATGCCCGCGACCCGGCGTCCGACCCGGCTCGATCCCGTGAACGAGACGACGTCGATGCCAGGGTGAGTGGATAGCAACTCGCCCACCTCGCTGCCAGGTCCGGGAACGAGGTTGAATACGCCGGCGGGAAGCCCGATCGCCTCGATCGCGTCGGCAACGATGAAGGCCGACAGCGGCGTCAGTTCCGCCGGCTTGGCAACGACCGGACAGCCGGCCGCGAGCGCCGGTGCAACCTTGGCGAGCAGCTGGTAGAGCGGATAGTTCCAAGGCGTGATTGCCGCGACCACTCCGGCTGGTTCCCGCAGCACCCGGGTGTTTTCGATGCCTTCTTCGAAGGCGAAGGTCTCGAGAAGGTCGGCGTAGCTGTCCAGTATCTGCAGGGCTTGACCGACGTGTGAGGAACGCGCCAGTCCTACCGGCGTGCCGACCTCACCCACCAGGGTGGCCACCAGCAGATCGCAGCGGTCGCGCAGGGCCGCCGACAGGTCGCGCAGCGCGCCGATCCGGTGGGCCGAAGTGGTCGAGGCCCAGGCGGCACTGGCGCCCACGGCGGCGTCAACTGCCGCTGCGGCGTCGGCCGCGGTGGCGCTGCAAACCCGGCCCAGCTCCTCTTCGGTCGCTGGATTCTCCACCTCGCAGATGTCGCCCCGAGGGCGCACCCAGGAGCCACCGATGTAGGCATGCTCTCGTACCCATTCCGGCCGGTTCATGCGGAGGTCCCTCCTTCCATGATGTGCAGCACCGTCGGCCGGTCTGCCACAAGGGCTTTGGCCAGCTCTTCGCCAAGATGCTCCGGGCTCTCGATCGTGACGCCATGACATCCCATTGCCCGTCCGATGGCCGCGAAATCCGGGGAGGGGATGTCCACTCCCAGCGGGGGGTAGCCGCGGCGCTGCATGTTTTGCCGGATCTGGCCGTACCCGCCGTTGTCCACGACGATCACCGGGATCGCCAGGCCCTCCGCCGCTGCCGAGGCCAGTTCGGCAATGGTGAACATCACACCGCCATCTCCGAGTACGGCGACGACCTGACGCTCGGGCGCTGCCACTTTTGCTCCGATGGCGGCCGGCAACCCGTACCCGAGGGTGCCGTAGCCGGTCGGGTACAGAAACGATCCCGGCTTGTAGAGCGGTAGGTTGGCCCGCAGCCCGTAGTAGCAGACGGCGGCCGAGTCACCGGTGACGATGGCGTCGCGGGCAAGCACCTCGCCCATCGCTTGGATCTCCCTGTGCCAGAGACCACCCTCCGCGGCGGCCTCGGAGCGGATGCGAGACGACCAGTCGGCGGTTTCCCCTACGTTCAGCAGCCGCTCGGGGGCCTCGCCGAGCCATTCCAGCAAGGAACCCAGAGCGGGGGCGGCGTCGCTGACCAGGGCCACGTCGGGACGCGCGTTGATCACGATCTGCCGAGGGTCGATGTCGATCCGGACGAGTGATCCGTCAAGCTGCCAGGGACCGTTCCACAGGTCGGAGGGGCCCAGATCGGTGCCGACGGCCAGGAGCACGTCCCGGGTGCGGACCCAGTCGGCGACGGCGGGCAAGTGCGCCCCTGCCCCCAGGGACAGGGGGTGGTCCTCGGGCAGCGTGCCCTTCCCGTTAGTACTGGCTACCACGCCTGCGCCCAGCCGCTCCGCCAGCCGACACACCTCCGGCGCGGCGAAGCGGGCACCGCCCCCCACCACGATGCCGGGACGGGCCGCCTCAGCGAGCAGGGCCGCGGCCCGAGTGAGCTGGTCGGGCGGGGCGGTCGGCTTCGACAGTGGCACCGGTCGCCCGAGCTCTGTGTCCGCGGATTCGTCGAGGACATCGATCGGTACCTCGAGGTGGACCGGTCGCGGACGTCCGGCGGTCATATCGGCGAAGGCATGGCTGACCGCGTCGCCGATCTCGGCTACCGACGTGACCCGGGCACTCACCGCCACGACCGCGTCGACGGCTGCATGCTGGTCCCTGGTCTCGTGCAGGTGCCCGTTGCCCCGGTACGGGTGCCGCAGTGGCATGCCGGGGGAGAGCAGCAGCACCGGTACGGAGTCGGAGTAGGCCTGGCCGAGTGCGGCAAGAGTATTCAGAACAGCCGGACCGGCCGTGACCAGCACCACCCCGGGCTGTCCCGAGACCCTGGCGTACCCGTCCGCGGCATAGGCGCAGCCCTGCTCGTGACGGCCCAGTACGTGGCGGATTCCGGCTGGGCCGAGATGCTGGTAGATGCCGAGGTTATGGTTGCCCGGAATTCCGAAGACAACGTCGACCCCGTGCGCGGCGAGGCTTCGGGCTAGTAGTTCACCGCCGGTGTGGACAGGCACGTACGGGCCTTCTTCTCTGTGGGTGCTCGTGTCATCGTCTGCACGCAGCGCGTGCCTGGGCCGCTCAGATGATCCCGCTGTCGGTCAGGAAGCGCTCGGCGACGATCTCCACAGGGACCCCATCGATCTCTACCTCTGCGTTGAGCCGGGTGATCGTTTCTTGGGTGAGTTCGGCGCTGATGGCATCGAAGAGTTTGTCGAAGGCATCCTGGTTGGCATTGTAGATCTCCGTCCGCATGGATACCGCCGGGTTGTAGATCGGGAAGAAGGACTTGTCGTCCTCGAGCAGGGTGAGGTGGAAGGACTCGATCGAGGCGTCTGTGCTCGTGGCATAGGAGAAGTTGCAGAGTTTGTCCTGGGCCAGCGCCGTGAGCGAGATCGCCTGTTCGGTGCGTACCAGCTCGGACGCCGGGAGGTCAAAGCCGTAGGCCGCCTCCAAGCCGGGCAGACCATCCTCGCGGGTGGTGAATTCCGCGCTGGCACAGAGTCTGGCCGCCTGCGGGTCCTCGTTCGCGAGGGCGGCGTACTCGGAGATGGTCGTCACGCCGGTACGTTTGGCCGCGTCTGGGCCGGCGACCAGCGCGTAGGTGTCGTTGAACGAGGCCAACGAGAACCAGGAGATGTCGTTCTCGGCTTCGGCCGTTCGCACCGCCTCGAACAGCTTCTCAGGGTCCGGGATCGGCTCGGTGTTCTGCAGGATCGTCAGCCACGCCGTGCCGGTGTATTCGTAGTAGGCGTCGATTTCTCCGGACTCGAGGGCGGCTCGCGCAACCTTGGTACCGGTGAGCCCGGTCTGATCCACGACGTCCGCGCCCGCTGCGCGCAGCGCCTGGACCATGATCGAACCGAGCACCAGCTGCTCGGTGTATTCCTTCGAGCCGATGGTGATCTGCACACCGGACAGGTCGACGCCCGATGCCACCGAATCTTCACCGGCCTCGGGCGCGCCGGAGGACGAGCCTGCGGAGGACCCGCAGCCGGCCAGCACCAATGCTGCGGTGAGGGCGCCGGCGACGCCGGCCACCCGGGGGGTGTGAAGAAGGTTCACGTGAAGGCTTCCTTCCGGATTGATGCGGATCAAAGCCCGCGGGGTGTGAGAAGTTCTTGTGTCATGCGTGTGAGGTGGTCGAGGGCGAGGGCGAGGATGGCTGTTAGCGCGCCCCCGACAACGGTGATGACGTCGCGGTTCTGAACCAGCCCGGTTACGATCAACGAGCCCAGCCCACCGGCCCCGGTGAAGGCCGCGACGGTGGCTGTGCCGACGTTGAGCACGATCGAGGTACGCAGGCCGGCGAGCAACACCGGTACGGCAAGGGGGAGTTCTATGCGGGTCAGCACTTGGAGCGGGGTCATCCCCACCCCTGAGGCAGCCTCCTTGAGTGCCGGTTCGATCTGTTGCAGCCCCGCGATGGTGTTGCTCAGGACGGGCAAGACCGTGCTCAGGATGAGCGCGTAGATGACGTAGCGGCTGCCGAAACCCAGGGTCAGGGCGAACAGGACGATCACCCCGAAGCTCGG
>JBPCOF010000229.1:0-20000 GCA_051000515.1 Geodermatophilaceae bacterium | reverse complement strand
GCTCTCTACCAACCGGCCGTCGACGGCGCTGGTCGGATGCTCACCGCCGCCGCAATCGGGGTCAACGGCGACGTCATCGGGCGGGCGACTGAGCTGCTGGCCAGCGGAGTCGACGTGCTGGTCATCGACACCGCTCACGGTTTCCAGCAGAAGATGCTCGACTCGCTGGCCGCCGTACGAGCCGCCGTCGGGCCCGATCAGCCGCTGGTCGCCGGAAACGTGGTCTCCGCCGAGGGGACTCGGGCACTGATCGAGGCGGGCGCGGACGTGGTCAAGGTCGGCGTCGGACCGGGGGCCATGTGCACGACACGGATGATGACCGGGGTCGGGCGCCCGCAGTTCTCGGCCGTACTCGAGTGTTCGACGGCCGCGCGTGAAGCCGGCAAGCACGTCTGGGCCGACGGCGGCGTCAAGCATCCGCGGGATGTCGCGTTGGCGCTTGCGGCCGGGGCGGCCAGCGTCATGATCGGCTCGTGGTTCGCCGGTACGTACGAGAGCGCCGGTGACATCCACACCGACAGCGACGGGCGCCAGTACAAGGAGAGCTTCGGCATGGCCTCGGCCCGCGCTGTCTCGGCCCGCACGCGCGAGCAGAGTGGCTTCGACCGGGCGCGATCTGGCCTGTTCGACGAGGGGATCAGCTCCGCCCGGATGTACCTCGACCCGGCCCGCCCCGGTGTCGAGGATCTCCTGGACACGATCATGGCCGGCGTACGAAGTGCATGTACCTACGCCGGGGCGAGCACGATCGAGGAACTGCACGAGCGCGCGGTCATCGGCGTACAGAGCGCCGCTGGGTACGAGGAGGGCCGGGCGCGACCGGTCAGCTGGTGAGTCGGTGATCGACGTACCGCTGGCCCAGTTCGAGGAGATGGTCTCCGACGCGCTGGACCTGATCCCGCAACCGCTGACCCAGATGATGGACAACGTCGTGATCCTGGTCGAGGAGCGCAACCCCGAGGAGCCCAGCATCCTCGGGCTGTACGAGGGGTTCGCCCTGACCGACCGGGACTGGAACTACGGCGGTGACCTGCCCGACCGCATCATGATCTATCGGGCGGCGATCTGTGAGGTCTGCGCCACCGAGGACGAGGTCGTCGAGGAGGTCGCCATCACCGTCGTACACGAGATCGCCCACCACTTCGGGATCGACGACGCCCGGCTGCACGAACTCGGCTGGGGCTGAACATGTCCGACGAACTGCGTACTGGAAAGGAAACAGCCTGGCGCCAACTCGCCGACATCGATAAGGCGCTGGATGCAATTCCAGGCAATTGTTCGTTCCTGGACGTGGGGTGTGCCAACGGCCATCTGATGGAGAGCCTCGTCAACTGGACCGCCGAAGACGGCAGGACCGTCGAGCCGTACGGCGTCGAGATCTCGCCTGCTCTTGCCGACCTTGCCCGCCGCCGCCGTCCTGAGTGGTCGCACCGAATCTTGGACGGGCAACATCCTGGCTTGGCGGCCGCCGCGGAAGTTCGACGTCGTACGGACCGGACTGGACTACGTACCGCGCAACCGTCGCGCGGATCTGGTCGAGCACGTGCTGCACGAGGTACTGGTTCCCGGCGGTCGGCTGGTCGTAGGCACCTTCAACGAAGAACGCGATCTCGACACTCTCGAGAGCCTGGTGCGCTCATGGGGCCATGCCATCTCCGGACGCACGACCCGTTCGCACCGGAATCCAGAGCTGGCCTACAAGGCGTTCTGGCTCGAGGTCCCCATGGGACCGCAGCACTCGTCACGCCTCCGCAAGGGCTAGCGTCGGACGGATGCACGAGGACCTGTCTCAGGATATTCGCGATGACCGGCGTTCGAACAGCGGAACCGACCAGCGCGGCAAACTGCCGATCAAGATGCTGCACGACCGGCTGTTGGTCAGCCTGTCCAAGGAAGCCGGCGAGCGCCGCTCCAGCGGGGGCATCGTGATACCGGCAACCGCAGAGGTGGCCAAACGCCTCGTCTGGGGGGAGGTGCTAGGAGTCGGCAATCACGTACGCCAGATCAAGCCGGGCAATCAGGTGCTCTTTTCTCCCGATGATCAGCATGAGGTCGAGGTCCGCGGCGAGTCGCTGATCATCCTGCGCGAGCGCGACGCCCATGCCATCGCCGCCGAAGGCATCGAGGAATCGACCGGCCTCTACCTCTAAGGCCGTTGCCCGCACTGTTGATCATCGGAAACTGAGCCGGGTTACCGGCCGTCCTCGTCGACAACCCGCGCAGTTTCGATGATCAACGCGGGTGCGTGGTCGCTTCCCGCTGCCGGTGGCGCATGGCCGACCTTACTAGAGTCACGGTTGTCTCACCTGACCGCGGACATCTGCGGGTCCAGCGGGACGAACGTGCGCAAGTGGTCGGCATGGGACGGCTGCGACGCGCTGGCCGCAGACGGATCTCCACGTTCCGCATCTGACACGCGAGATCATCGCTCCCTCGTCACGAGGCCGCTAGAAGGCGTCTCGCAGGGGTTCGGCTATCGACGTATCGGCCGATGCGGTCGCGAAGTAGCTGCTCTACATGCTCTTGTGGATCAACGGACCCTTCGGAGGTGGCAACCCTTCGGAGGTGGCAAGATCCAGGCGGCACACGAGTCGCAGCGGGTTCGATCTCAGCTTGAAACGCATAGAACCGCGCCTGCCATGGCCGCATCGCCGGCATTGGCTTCAACCTTCGGTTCCGGTTAGCGAGGGTTGTGGGACATGCGCGCGACAGTCGAGGACGCAGATGACCGCGCCAGATAGCGCTGCGAAATCATCGCCACTTAGCTTAGCGCTGACGGTCACAGGCGCAGCGGCTTCCCGACCCTGAGGCGGTCAGAGGCGGCCTTCTCGCAGGCGGGCCAGCCAGGCAGTGGCATCGGAGAAGGACGCGTCATTAGCCCTGTCCGGCACGGGCTTCGGGGTGCGCCCGTCCGCGCGGGGGTACGAGCCGAGGAACCGCAGGTCTGCACACAACCGTCGCAGCGCGGTCAGCGCCTCGCCCACCCGCTCGTCGCCCACGTGTCCCTCGCAGTCCAGGGAGAAGAAGTAGACGCCCAGCCGCTGCTTGGTCGGCCGAGACTCGATGCGGGTCAAGCTGATTCCGCGGATCGCGAACTCGGTCAACACCTCGAGCAAGGCACCGGTGTGGTCGTCGTCGATGAACGCGGCCAGCGACGTCTTGTCGTGACCGGTACGCGGTGGCGGCGGGGCGGGCCGGGACACCAGGACGAACCGGGTCACCGCGCCCTGGTGGTCAGCAACGTCATCGCGTACGACGGTGAGCCGATACCGTACGGCGGCGATCGGGGACGCCACCGCGGCGTCAAACCGGCCCTTGGCCACTCCTTCGGCGGCCGCGGCGGTCGAGGCCGTTGCGATCACCTCGACATCGGGCAGGATCGCGGCCAGGTGCTGCCGGACCTGGGCATAGGCGTGCGGGTGGGTGGCGAAGGTACGGACGTCCTCGACGGCGGTACCTGCCCGTACCAACAAGGGGAAGGTCACCGGTAGAAAGATCTCCCGGACGATGACAAGTGGCTCACCGGTGGCAAGTTCGTCCACCGTCGCGGCGACCGATCCTTCGACGGAGTTCTCCAGCGGCACCAGGCCGGCATCTGCCTCACCTCGGCGTACGGCCTCGAGAACGTCGCTGACCGACGGAAGTGCCTGACCTGCAGGTTCGCTCGAACCCGAGAGGGCCGGCAGGCTGCGCAGCGCCGCTTCGGCGAAGGTCCCCTCGGGGCCTAGAAAGGCAAAGCGCGTCGGCGGAACCCCTGGCATGGCCGCGAGCCTAATCCGGCGGAGTCATTGGCCGAATGTGGGGAAGATTGCAGCGCTGGGTACGTACCAGGGCGCCCCTGAGTCGGTTCGTAGATACTCGCTCACGTGATCGGATGGCTGGACCTCACCGCCGGTGCCAGCGGCGACATGTTGCTCGGCGCCCTGGTCGATGCCGGGGCCTCGATGTCGGTGATGCAGGAGGCCGTGGACGCGATCGGGGTGGAGCCGGTCCACCTCAGCGTGTCCGCGACAACCCGACACGGGCTGGCCGCGACCAAGGTGGACGTCAAGGCCCCGCGCTCCACGGTCACCCGTACCTGGGCCAACATCCGGGCCCAATTGGACTCCGCGCCGCTGGCCGAGGCGATCCGCCGAAGCGCCCTGGATGCGTTCTCCCGGCTGGCCAGAGCCGAGGCCGACGTACACCGGACGACACCGGAGCAGGTGCATTTCCACGAGGTGGGCGGCCTGGATGCGATCGCTGACGTTGTCGGGGTCTGCGCCGGCCTGCATTCACTCGGGCTGACCGAGCTCTCCGCTGGACCCGTGTCATTGGGCAGCGGGATGAGCCGTGGCGAACACGGCTTCATCCCGATCCCGGGACCGGCTGTACTGCAACTGCTTTCGGATGTGGCTGCTCCGGTCTGGTCCGGTCCGGCGCCGTACGAGATGTGTACGCCGACGGGAGCCGCGCTGCTGGCGACCACCGTGACCCGGTGGCAGGAGATGCCACAGATGCGGGTCCGTACGGTCGGGCACGGAGCCGGAAGCCGCGAGGTTGACGAGGTGGCCAACATCGTCCGGCTCGTCCTGGGTGAGCCGGTGGAACAACCAGATTCGGGTACGGCGGTTCTGCTGGAGTCCAATGTGGACGACATGGACGCGCGGCTGTGGCCGGACGTGCTGGCCGCGTTGCTCACCGTTGGCGCCTCGGATGCCTGGCTGACCCCCATCCTGATGAAGAAGGGCCGCCCGGCCTACACGCTGCACGCGCTGTGCGCCCCCACCGCAGAGGCCTCGGTGCGCAAGCAGATCTTCGCGCGTACCTCGACCATCGGACTGCGCCGCATCGCGGTTGGGAAGTACGCCCTGGACCGGGAACAGGCCAGCGTCCGCGTCCAAGGCGAACAGATTGGCGTAAAGCTGGCCCGGGACGATGGCCGGGTGGTCAACGTCAGCGTCGAGTTCGAGGACGTCGCAAGCGCCGCTGAAAAGCTCGACCTGCCGGTCAAGGAGGTGCTGCGAGCAGCCACTGCGCAGGCCCACCGGCTCTTCGCCCTCGGCAGTGCGGAGCCTTCGCCGGGATGATCTTCTCGGTTGTGTTCACCGCCTTTGTGCTCGTCGCGCCGGTCGAGCTGCCCGACAAGACCATGTTTGCAACCTTGCTGCTGGCCAGTCGGTTTCGGCCGCTGCCGGTTCTGACCGGTGTCGGAGCGGCATTCGCACTGCAGACCGTGATCGCGGTGGCCGCCGGCTCGTTGCTCTCACTCCTGCCGCGCGAATGGGTTGCGCTCGGGGTCGCCGTGCTCTTCGCCATCGGCGCGGTTGTGTTGTGGCGCTCGGCCGGTGAAGCCGGTCAAGCCGGCGAGGCCGGCGTGGCCGGCGAGGCTGGCGAGGCTGGCGAGGCTGGCGAGGCTGGCGAGGGCGGCCTGGCTGCCGCGGGTGGGGACGCGAAGCGAGCCCAGCACAAGGATTGGCCGGCCTGGCGGATCGCCCTGGCTTCCTTCGGCATTACCTTCCTCGCCGAGTGGGGAGACCTGTCCCAGCTGGCCACGGCCGGTCTGGCTGCCCGCTACGACGCTCCGTTGTCGGTGTTCGTCGGCGCCTACGCCGCGCTGTTGCTGATCGCCTCGCTCGCCGTCTTCGTGGGATCGAAGCTGGTCACGCGGCTGCCGCTGCGGCTGGTCCGCCGTACGGCAGCGGTTCTGTTCGCCGCATTCGCCGTCCTCGCGACGTACGAGACCGTCACCGCCTACGCGTCCTAGCACGGGGCGACGCGAGGTATCGGGCACCCTGCCCTGGTCCTGGACCGGGGAATGGGCGGCAGCGGGCACCTTGCCGTCACGGGCGGCTGGCCTAGGGTCGCCTGCGTGGCGGCTGAAACCTCACAGTCCTTGGAGCGCGGGCTGCGTCTGCTCCGGCTGCTGGCCGATGCCTCAGCGCCGATGACCGTCACCGCGCTGGCCGACGCACTGCAGACTCATCGCCCGGTCGTCTACCGGTTGATCACCGCACTGGCCCGGCAGGGCATGGTGCACCGCGACGCCGACGGCCGCTGGCGCATGGGCCTGGGAGTGCTGCACCTGGCCCAACGCATCCACCCACTGCTGCGGGAGGCCGCCGCGGGGCCGCTGCGCCGGCTGGCCGAAGACGTAGGCGCCACCGCACATCTCACGATCGCCGACGGTGGGGAAGCGTTGGCCGTCGCCGTGATCGAACCGTCCTGGACCGACTACCACGTCGCCTACCGGGTGGGCTCGCGTCACCCGCTCGACCGAGGCGCAGCCGGGCTCGCGATCCTGGCCCTCGACGCCCCCGCTCGCCCCGGTTACCTGGCCACCAGCGGCGAGTTGCAGCCCGGTGCGCACGGAATCGCGGCCCCGGTCACCGGCGTGAGCGACCTGCGCGCCAGCGTCGGGGTGATCACGCTTGGTGAGCTCGCCGTGGACGAGGTCGGGGAGCGTGTCGTACGGGCCGCCGACCAGATCCGCGCCGCCCTGTCCTGACCTGATCGGCACCGCCCGCTGACGCCTGACCGCACTTACTCCGGAGAACGTCACCTCAGGCGAGCGCCACACCGCACTTTCTCCGGAGAAAGTCCCTCAGGGGGCGGGGCGCACCGTGCCCGTACAGGCTCCGAAGCCGATCCGCGTGCCCCCGACACCAGGAGCGCTGGCTCGCAGGGTGATCGTGTCCCCGTCTTCCAGGAAGGAGCGGGTGCTGCCGTCCTCCAGCGTCACGGGATCGCGCCCCGACCAGGACAGCTCCAACAAGGAGCCGCGTTGACCGGGTTCGGGCCCGGATACCGTTCCCGACGCGAACAGGTCCCCGGTGCGCAGGCTGGCGCCATTCACCGTGAGGTGGGCCAGTTGCTGGTCGGCGGTCCAGTACATCGTGGCAAAGGGCGGTCGGGAGATCACCGTCCCATTGCAATCCACCTCGATGCTCAGGTACAGCCCCCAGTCCTCGACGCGGCGCAGGTAGGCCAGCGGCTCCGGGTCCTGGACCGGACCGGCGACCCGGGCCGCCTCCAGGGCCGCGAGTGGCACCACCCACGGCGAAATGGTCGTGGCGAAGGACTTGCCCAGGAACGGGCCGAGCGGTACGTACTCCCACGCCTGGATGTCCCGCGCCGACCAGTCGTTGAGCAGCACGACCCCGAAGACGTGGTCGGCCAGCCGCCCGATCGGAACCTGGCTGCCGCGCTCGGATGGCGTGCCTACGACAAACCCGACCTCCGCTTCGATGTCCAGGCGCTGCGAGGGGCCGTACGTCGGTGCCTGCGCGTCGGCCGACTTGCGCTGTCCGTTCGGGCGTACGACGTCGGTTCCGGACACGACGACGGTGCCGGCACGGCCGTGGTAGCCGATCGGCAGGTGCTTCCAATTGGCGGGCAGAGCAGGAGAATCTGGACGGAAGATCGCGCCGACGTTCGAGGCGTGGTCCATGGAGGCATAGAAGTCGACATAGTCGGCAACCTCGAACGGCAAGCACATCTCGGCGTCGACCTGCGGGATCAGCATCCGTTCCACGGCCCCGCGCTGGGATTCCTCGGACAACAGCTGGATGACCTTGGCGCGGACACGATCCCACTCCGGCCGACCGCTGGCCAGGAACTGGTTGAGACTCTCCGAGCGCAGCATCTGGGACGGCTCGTCGATCAGGCCGCGAGCGGCCGCCGCGGAGAGGTCGAGGATCTGGTCGCCGATGGCCACTCCGATCCGCCGTCCGCCACCGCCTCCTCCATGGGAACGGCTGCCGTTGATCGGACAGAACACGCCGTACGGCAGGTTCGTGATCGGGAAGTCGCTGCCCTCGGGCACCGCCACCCACGTCGACGAAGCGGTGCCCACCTGGTGTGCGGCGCCCCCCGGCTCAGCTCGTTCCTCGCTGCGATGCTCGCTCACAGCGTCACTCCGTGCTCCGCACGGCTCGCTTCGCTCGTGTTCGCTCCGCTCCTCGCTCGCTCCTCGCTGCGATGCTCGCTCACAGCAACCCTAGGGCGGTCAGTTCGTCCACGGGTTCGGTGACCGAGCAAGATCCGAAACCGATGAAGCTGGTACGTACCCGGCGGGCGTCGTGCTCGTGCATGGCGCGCAGGGCATGCACGATCACCTCCGAACTGCCCTCTCGCAGCCAGCCGACGATCTCCTCGCCGCCCTCACCGAGTATTGCGGCCTGAGTGGCCAGCAACACGTTGAGGAAGCCGTGCTGGGTGTTTCCTGCCTCGTCCTCGATTCCACAGATCGCGTGGTGCAGCCCCGCCGTGCACTTGAACGCCACCCGGCGGGCAACGCAAGCCGCGATGAAGGAGGCCAGTTCTTCCGGCGTCGGAACCGCCCCGCTGGTGGTGCCACCGGTCCGGAACTTCGCCTCTCGTCCGGCCACAGCGATGGCGTCGAGATCAGGCGCCCAGTCGCGGCTACGAGGCAGCTCGACGTACCCCGTCACCCCGGGCAGCGCGGCCAGAATGTCGTCGAGTGTTTCCGCTGGAGATCCGGTTGGCACGGCAATCTCCACCGCGCCGAGGTCCAGCCGAGGATCGGTCACGATCTGGGTGACCGCGTCGCTCAAGCCGTCGAGGCCAGTATCGGCAATGAGGCCGACGGTCACCGGCTCAGGCCGCGACCAGGCCTGGGCCAGCTCCGGTACCCGTGAAGCCGGACACAGGAAGCGCCCGACCATGAAGCCGTACGTGCCGGCCAGGTGATGCGGGTGTGCGGCGAGCGCGTCGGCCATCGCCGCATTGCCGGGCGGGAACAGAGCTGCGTCGTCGACCAGCGAGCCGAACAGGCCGGTCAGAGCTGCCGAGGCGGCCTGGCGTTCCGGGATCGACGAAGCCGGCTCCGGCTCGGGTGTTGACACGGCCCGTGACGCTAGCGCACGCTGGCGGGTATCCAGCGGACACTCATGTCCGGCTATCGGACATGCGCTGGACGACAGCTCGCGTAACACCGAAAAAGGGGTCTCGGACATGCCGTACTACCGCCAAGTCGGAGCCGTTCCGCACAAGCGGCACACCCAGTTTCGCAAGCCCGACGGCACGTTGTACGCCGAGGAGCTGATGGGCATCGAAGGCTTCTCCGCGGACTCGGCGTTGCTCTACCACGAGCACCTGCCGACAGCGATCGTGCACAGCGAGCCCTTCGATGGTCCACAGTGGGCACGACAGTCCAACTATCCGTTGAAGCCACGGCACTTCGTCACGCACAAACTGGACGCTTCGGGCTCCGATGCGATCACTGGCCGCCAACACCTGCTGGCCAACGCCGACTGCCGGATCTCGTACGCGTTGGCCGACACCCCATCCCCGCTGTACCGCAACGCGATCGGTGATGAATGCGTGTACGTGGAGAGTGGTACGGCGCGCTTCGAGTCCGTTCTCGGTGCTTTCGACATCGGCCCCGGTGACTATGTGGTGATCCCGACATCCACTACCTACCGGATCGTCCCGACCGGCCACGAACCGTTGCGGACGCTGAGCACCGAAGCCACCGGACACATCGGACCACCCAAGCGCTACCTGTCCTCTCGTGGGCAGTTCCTGGAGAGCGCACCGTACTGCGAGCGCGACCTTCGCGGCCCCACCGAGCCGTTCAACGCAACCGGCCAGGACGTCGAAGTTCTTGTCCAGCACCGTTCTTCGGATCACAACGGCGGTGTCGGTTGGACCAAATTCACCTATGCCGACCATCCCTTCGATGTGGTCGGCTGGGACGGGAGCCTCTATCCGTACGCGTTCAACATCGCTGACTTCGAGCCGATCACCGGCCGGGTGCATCAGCCCCCGACCGTGCACCAGACCTTCGAGGGCCCGAACTTCGTGATCTGCTCGTTCGTGCCACGAAAGGTCGACTATCACCCGGAGTCCATCCCGGTGCCGTACAACCACGCCAACGTTGACTCCGACGAGGTGATGTTCTACGCCGGCGGGGACTACGAGGCGCGCAAGGGTTCGGGGGTGGGCCAGGGCTCGATCTCGTTGCACCCCAGCGGCTTCACCCACGGCCCGCAGCCCGGCGCACCGGAGGGCGCCATCGGGCTGGGCTACTTCGACGAGTTGGCGGTCATGATCGACACGTTCCGCCCATTGGATCTGTGCCTGCCGGCGATCGCCTGCGAGGACACCGGCTACGCCTGGACCTGGGCCGGCCGCACCCTCGAGTGAAAGGGCTGGCGGTCAGCGTGGTTCGGTGGCCGCGCGGAGGATGGCCGCGATGGCTGCTACCTCATCCAGCTCTCGGGAAGCGACTGCCATCACGACGTCGTAGGCCGCATCGTTGGTCATCGTGAGACGTCGACCGTTCATGCCGAGAAGCGCGATCATGGCCGAGCCGATGAACCGAGATCCTGATGATCATCGGCAAATAGATAGGTTGTCCGTCGAGAAACCCTGATTTCGCCGATGATCAACTCGGGTATTCGGGACAATAGAGGAGGCGGCACGTGCGGGCGATTCAAGTGACCGAACACGGCGGCCCGGAAGTCCTGAAACTCATCGACGCCCCGGCACCAGAGGCCAGCGAGGGGCAATTGGTCGTCGACGTCGCCGCGGCCGGACTGAACTACATCGACACCTATCAACGTTCTGGCAGCTACCCGATCGACACGCCGTTCATTTTGGGCCAGGAAGGCGCCGGGACGGTACGGGCGATCGGCACCGGGGTCGACGGCATCTCGGTCGGTGACCGGGTCGCGTGGAAGAACTGTCTGGGCAGCTATGCCGAGACAGTCGCCATCTCCGCGGCCGAGGCCGTACCCGTACCCGACGGCGTCGAGGCCGAGCTGGCCGCCGCCGCGATGCTGCAAGGCCTGACCGCCCACTACCTGGCCACCTCGACGTACCCGGTCCAGGGGGGCGACTGGGTCGTTGTGCACGCGGCCGCAGGTGGGGTCGGCCAGCTGCTGACCCAGATCGTGAAACTGCGCGGCGGGCACGTCCTAGCCACCACGTCGACCCCGGAGAAGGCTGCCCTGGCCACGGCGGCGGGTGCGGACAAGGTGGTCAGCTATGCCGAAATGCCCAGCGCTGCAAAGGAAGTCACCGGCGGGGTCGGTGTCGCTGCGGCGTACGACGGGGTCGGCAAATCGACCTTCGACGACAGCATGGCCGCACTTCGGATCCGCGGGACGATGGTGCTGTTCGGCGCCGCCAGCGGACCTGTGCCGCCGATCGACCCGCAGCGGCTCAACAGCGGCGGCGGTCTGTTCCTGACTCGGCCCTCAGTCGTGCACTACACCCGCGATCGGGACGAACTCACTCGGCGTACCGATGAGATCTTCGGCTGGATCGCCGACGGGTCACTCCGAGTGCAGATCGGGCACCGCTACCCGTTGGCCGACGCCGCGGAGGCGCACCGAGACCTGGAGGGCCGCAAGACGACCGCCAAGGTGCTGCTGATTCCCTGACCTCCAACCGGTCAGCGCTGGGACATCGTGTAGCGCAGCTTCGACATCATGAACTCCGCCTGTGGCACTATGCCGCTCTCTTGGAACAACGATCCGACCCGTTCGGTGAACTGCTCTGGCTCCCACCGCTGGCCGTCGTTCTCGATCACCGCGACGGACGTGTACGGCTGGTACAACTCGACGGTGTCGCCCTGCACGCCAAAGACCTTGCCGCTGATGTCGCCAGCCGCATCGGAGCACAACCAGGCGACGAACGGAGCCACGTTCTCCGGAGCCCAGAAGTCGAACGTTCCGCTCTCGGTCGCGGGGATGTCCCCGTACGCCGACTCGGTCATCGCCGTACGCGCCGCCGGTGCGATCGCGTTCGACGTGACGCCGTACTTGGCCATCTCCTGGGCCACGATCGTGGAGAACGCGGCGATCCCCGCCTTGGCGGCTCCATAGTTGGCCTGACCGAAGTTGCCGAGGATGCCCGAGGTCGACGCGGTGTGCACCATCCGACCGGGCCGGTTCTCCGCGCGCCAGTAGCCGCAGGCGGCGTGCGTCGCGGCGTAGTGACCACGCAGGTGTACGGCGATGACTGCGTCCCACTCCTCCGGTGACATCTTGACCAGGGTCCGATCTCGCAGGATCCCGGCGTTGTTCACCAAGGCATCGAGCTGACCGAAGCTGTCCAGCGCCACCCCGACAAGCCGGTCGGCCACCTCGACCTGGCTGACGTCACCCTCGACGAGAACGGCTCGCCCCCCTGCCGACTCGATCTCCGCGACGACAGCAGATCCGGTTGCCGGGTCGAACTCGTTCACGACGACAGCGGCACCCTGCCGAGCGCACTCGAGCGCTTCACCGCGGCCCAGCCCTCGGCCGGCTCCGGTCACGATGACGACGCGGTCTTCGAGAATGCCCATAGCGACGAAATCTAGTCGAGTCGCGAAACGATCGGCGGAGAGCTTGCACCACGATACGTTGCCGATATATCGTTCTTGCATCGACGACACCGTCGAGTAACAAGAGATGGAGTAGCAAAGATGTCGACATACGCATCTGCCGGCTGGCGGGACGCCAGCACAGCATGGAACAGCTTGGTCGCCGCCGCTGCCGAGGCAGTCCGCGGCGCCGCCGTGCAACCAGGTCGCGGAGACCGTTCGCGGAATGCGCCCGGTGGCCGCGGACACCGCGGGCACGACCACGAAGGGGACGGCGGACACGGACACGGACAACGCCACGGTCGGCGTCATGATGGCGCCGAGCAAGGCCGTTTCGATCGCGCCGACGGCGGCCCCGGGTTTCCGTTCGGACCCGGAGGAATGTTCGGACCAGGTGGTCCAGGCGGCCACCACGAGCACGGCGGACACCCAGGTCATGCCGGCCCCGGCTTCGGTCCTCCGGGGCCATGGCGAGCGCGAGGACGTGGCCGAGGTCGCGGTGCCCGGCGTCGCGGGGACGTACGCGCGGCCATCCTGGTCCTGCTCGACGAGCAGCCGCGGCACGGGTACGAGCTGATCAGTGAGATCAGCGAGCGCAGCAGCGGCATCTGGCGGCCCAGCCCCGGCACCGTCTACCCGACGCTGTCCCAGCTCGAGGACGAGGGCCTGATCACCCTGGACCGCCTTGACGGGCGAAAGACCGCGACGCTGACCGACCAGGGACGCGCCTACATCGAGGAGAACCGGGCCCAGCTCGGCGAACCCTGGACCGATGTGGCCGGAGACGTCCGAGCCGAGAACCGCACGCTGGCCGGCGTCATCGCCCAGGTCGGGATGGCCGCCAGCACGGTAGCCCTGCATGGAACACCCGAACAGGCCACCCAAGCGGCCGAGATCCTCGAGCAGGCCCGCCAGCAGCTGTACGGCCTGATGGCCCAGCCCAAGGTCGCCGAGCAGCCGTCCGCACCGGAGAGTTCAGGCGAACCGCCGGCCCCGACGCCCTGACCCTCCCAGTCCTCCTCGCCCAGATGTCGTAGGTCTGCAGACAACACACCCAGCGAGTCACCTGCAAACCTGCGACATCGACGGAGCGGGGCCCCGAAGTCGCCCAGATGTCGTAGGTCTGCAGACAACACACCCAGCGAGTCACCTGCAAACCTGCGACATCAACGGATACCGGCGAGTCGAAC
This sequence comes from Geodermatophilaceae bacterium, assembly GCA_051000515.1. GTDB lineage: Bacteria > Actinomycetota > Actinomycetes > Mycobacteriales > Geodermatophilaceae > JACCQS01. The sequence continues at coordinate 6,494 of JBPCOF010000229.1, read as the reverse complement.
GCCTGGCTGGGTACCGGCGAGAAGCTGGACGCATCCGGTGCGCGCAAGGCGGGCTTCAGTTGGTGCCGAACTCGGCGAGGACCTGCTCGGCAACCGGGAGGGCGGCGGATCGGTCCCGCGGCACCAGACCGATCCGCGTCCGCCGGTCGAGCAGATCATCCACCGTCAGGGCCAGCTCGTGGCGAACGGCGTACCGGAGTTCGGCGATCGTCACCGGCAGTCCGGGTACGACTCGCTGCTGACCATCCGCACCTCCCTCGGCGGCCACCCGTGTTGCCTCGGTGCCGTACCGCGCCACCAGCCAGGGCGCGGCATCCACGGCACCCAGCCGCTCCGGCGCCCCCGCTCCGATCAACGGCAGCCTGCGCGTCCGACACCGGGCGGACATTCCCAGATGCGACACCACCAGATCGACCGCCTCCTCGGCCATCGCGCGGTAGGTGGTCAACTTGCCGCCGGTGATCGTGAGGAGGCCGACCGAGTCCCGGCTGATCAGGTGCCGCCGGGACAGGTCCGCACTGCCGGCGGAAGCAAGCCCGGCCACCAGCGGGCGCAACCCCGCGAAGGATCCGTCCACATCGGACCGGGTCAGCGGGCGGTCCAGTGCGGTGTTGATGGACTCGAGCAGCAGATCGATCTCGGTGGCTGCCGGACGTGGATCCTCTTGCCCGACCCGTCCCTCGACCGGCTCGTCGGTGATCCCGATATAGCTGCGGCCATCGACTTGGGGCAGCGCGAAGACGTACCGGCTGGTCGACCCCGCCAGCGGTACCGTCAGGGCCGCGCGCGGAGCGCCGAGCAGCCGACTGCGGACGACCAGATGCGACCCTCGGCTCGGGCGCAGCGACACTCCGTTGGCGAGTTCGCCGGCCCAGACACCTGTCGCGTTCACAACCGCACGAGCCGAGACGGACAGCGGCGACCCCGGCGACAAGCGGTCAACCAGATCGGCGCCATTCGCGCCAAGGGCCGTCGCCTCGACCCGGGTGAGGATCGAGGCTCCGTACGCCGCCGCCGTACGAGCCAGCCCGAGAACGAGCCGGGCGTCGTCGATCAACTGCCCGTCCCAGAAGAGAACGCCGCCCCGGGCCGCAGCGCGCAGCCCCGGAACGAGCTGCCGCGCACGCTGTTGGTCGACACACCGGGCCCGGGGAAGGCTTCCGGTCCCGCCGGGCAGCCCGAGCCGAAGCAGATCTCCTCCGCCGGCGCCCAGCCGCCCGAGCAGGACAGCAGCTCGCCCGGCCGTCGATGGAATGAGGAAGGGCAGCGGCCGGATGAGATGCGGCGCCGTACGGGTCATCAGGACGGCCCGTTCCCGGGCGCTGTCCCGAGCCAGGCCCAGCTCCCCGCGAGCCAGGTAACGGAGCCCGCCGTGTACGAGCTTGCTGCTCCAGCGGCTGGTGCCCTGGGCCAGATCTCCGCGCTCGACCAGCGCGACCCGCAGTCCGCGGCTGGCCGCGTCCAGAGCAATCCCGGCCCCGGTGACTCCACCACCGACGACCAGGAGATCCACACCGGTACGGACCGCCGACTCGAGACGATCAGCGCGGCAGGCTGCGTCCAGGGACGGCCAAGGTACGAGCATTGCTCCAGCATGCCGCGCAAGCACCACGTCGAATGGGCCGGTTCGCCACACAACCTCCACTTTGGCCCGCCCCAAAGTGCCGGTTCGCTACACAACCGCCTCTTTCCGCCGCTATCCCCCTATCTGCCCGTGTCTGTCCGGTCGCGGTAGAGGGTCGTGCTGATACCGAGCGGAAGGATCCTGAGTCGTTCGCGGACTCCGGCACGCTCGAATGCGGCGGGCAATGTGTCCGGACCCTGGGTGAAGTGCTCCCAGCCCTCGACGTGCAGGGGGACGACGTGTCGGACGTCCAGTATGCGGGTGGCTTGGGCGGCCTCGTCGCTGGTGAGTGTCAGAAATGCGCCGCCGAGCAGTGCGGTACGAGCCGCACCGGCGAACAGCAGAGCGACATCCACAGGCTTCCAGCGGTCGGCGACAGCGCGGACGACGGCCAGGGATGCATTGTCGCCGCTGACGTACACCGTGGGTACTCCCTCGCCGGACAACACGAACCCCGTCACCGGACCGGTGAACTCTTCGCACCCGTCCGGCCCGTGCTGCGCGGGCACCCCGGTGATCCGAAGGAGCCGCCCGTCCGGGCGCGTCAGCTCCACGTGCTGCCACTCCGGCAGCGGGACAGCGGTCCCACCCAGTCGCTGGGCGGCGGTCGCGGTGGTCAACACCAACGGCGCACCGCGAAGGAACGCCCGGCCGCCGGAGTCGAGATTGTCTGGGTGCTGATCGTGGGAAAGCAGCACGGCGTCGACGGCCCCGACTCGGTCGGCGGACCATGCGGGCGGAGCCGTCTTGACCAGGCTCCTCGTGCCGATCGGATAGCTACCCGGGTCGTCGAAGGTGGGATCGGTCAACAGCCGAATCCCGCCGATCTCCAGCAGGGCGGTGGGGCCACCGAGCAGCGTCACGGTCACCCCGAGGTCGTGCTCGGCGATGGTCGTCACGTGGACGGGAGGGTGAGCGGCCATGCCCCGATTCTCGGCGGCCGGCGGTTACGGTGGAACCGGCTGGAACGACAGTGTCCGATCAATTCCAGCCAGCTTCGGAAAGAAGAGGGCTTCCAGTCGCGGGCCGAGGCCAATGGATCGGACCCGCGGCACGCCATCTCGAGATCGCGGCTTACTGGGTAAACTCCCTTGATGACCATGCCGGACGAGCGCGCCGAGCTCACTCCTACCGGTTGGGGTCAGGCCGAGAGCCTGCATGAACTGCCCAACGCCGGCCGGAAATGGTTGCGCCGCGAGATCGGCTGGACTCCGCGCGACACGCCCGCCGAGGCGCTGGCTGCGGTCACGACGGCGGCCACCCGGCTCCCAGATTCCAGCAGCGCCGCTCTGATCAAGATCGTCGGCGCCGACCAGGTCCGTACCGACGGCCCGAGCCGGCTCCGGCGCGGCGCGGGACGCAGCTATCTCGATCTGATCCGTCGGCGCAGTGGCGACGTCTCCGGCCTGCCCGACGCCGTCGTGTTGCCGGGTTCGCACGACGAGGTTTTGGCGGTTCTGTCCCGGTGCGTGGCCGACGACATCGCCGTGGTGCCCTATGGCGGCGGGACCAGCGTGGTCGGCGGCCTGGCCGGCGGTGCCGGCGAACATCGTGCCGTCGTCGCTCTCGATGTCGCCCGGCTCAACGCCATCGACTCGATCGATGCCAAGTCCTTGCTCGTGACCGCGGGCGCGGGCCTACGAGGACCGGAGTTCGAAGCCCGGATGGCTCGCTATGGCCTGACCCTGGGTCACTTCCCGCAGAGCTACGAGTTCGCCACGCTCGGCGGGTACGCCGCGACCCGATCGGTCGGACAGGCCTCGACAGGGTACGGGCGCTTCGACGAACTGGTCTCCGGAGTGCGGTTGGCCACCCCGGTCGGCAGCTGGCAGGTGGGACGGCCGCCGGCCAGCGCCGCCGGCCCCGACCTGCTCGGCCTGGTGCTCGGCTCGGAGGGTGTCCTCGGCGTGATCACCGACCTGACCCTGCGGGTGCGGCCGGCGCCGGAGACCAAGCACTACGAGGGCTGGTCGTTCCGCTCGTTACCGCGGGCGCTCGAGGGACTGCGGCAACTGGCTCGCGCCGAGCTGCTTCCCGATATCGCCCGACTGTCCGACCCCGACGAGACCCGTGCCAACATCGTGTTGGCTGCGAGCACCAAAGCCAATGCACTGCAGAGGATTCTGCGTGCGCGCGGGCACGGCGCCGGATGCCTGCTCATCATTGGCTGGGAGGGTGACACCGACTCCGTCGGCGTACGAAGGCGGGCTGCCAGCTCGCTGTTGCGCCGCTGCGAAGCCGTACGCATCGGCAGGTCGGTCGGTCAGAGTTGGCTGTCCAACCGGTACGCCGGTCCGTACCTGCGCGATGCGCTGCTCGACGTCGGACTGCTGGTAGAGACCCTGGAGACAGCAGCCTCTTGGTCGGATCTCGCCGAGGTCTATCAGGCCACCCGAGAAGCACTCATCGCGTCACTGTCCACAGCGGACAAGAAGCCGCTCGTCATGTGTCATGTGTCGCATGTCTATCCGACAGGCGCCTCGCTCTATTACACCGTTCTCGCCGACCGCGACGACGACCGCCCGTTGCAACAGTGGTTACTGGCCAAGCGGGCCGCCACCGATGCGTTGCTGGCCACGGGCGGAGTGCTGACCCACCATCACGCCGTCGGCATCGACCATGCACCGTGGCTGTCCCGCGAGATCGGTGACTTGGGCGTCGCCGTACTGCACGCCGTCAAGGACCGACTCGATCCGACCGGGATCTGCAACCCCTGCGTGCTCTTCGGCGACCGTAGGTAGTTGGACGAGGCAGGGACTTTATCCGGACAACGTGCGGTCACGGAGCCGGCTGAGGGCACATTCTCCGGATTAAGTCCGGCGGGGGCTCGCTTGCGAGGGGGCCTACCCTGCCGGGGTGACCGAACAGGCGTACGCCGACAGCGAGGTCGGCCGGCTCCGCACCGTTCTGCTGCATCGCCCGGGGCCTGAACTAAAGCGACTGACCCCACGCAACAACGACGCGCTGCTCTTCGACGACATCCCCTGGGTCGGCCGGGCTCAGGAGGAGCACGATGCGTTCGCCGGGTCCCTGCGAGCCCATGGCGTCGAGGTGCTCTACGTCGACCAGTTGCTCACCGAGGTCATGGCCGTACCCCAGGCCCGGGCCGAGGTCATCGCGGGCGCCGTCGACGACCCGCGGCTGGGCGTCACGTTGCGCGATGTCGCAGCCTGCTACCTCGCCGATCTCGCAGCTGCTGACCTGGCTGGCGCGCTGATCGCCGGTGTGGGCCATGACGAATTACCGGGTGCGCGCGGATTGGCCCACCAGTTGATGCCTTCGGTGGACTTCGTCATCCCGCCGCTGCCCAACCTGTTGTTCACCCGGGACTCCTCGGTCTGGGTCGCCGATCAGGTGGCGGTGACGTCGCTGGCCATGCCGGCCCGCGGCCGCGAGACCACGCTGACCCAGGCGATCTACACCCACCATCCCCGGTTCGCCGGCATACAACGTCTGTACGGGCCGAGCTTTGAGCACATGGAGGGCGGCGACGTACTGCTGCTGGCCCGCGGTGTCGTCGCTGTCGGCGTCGGGGAACGGACCACCCCCGCTGGCGCAGAGCGATTGGCCCGCAGGGTCTTCCACCGAGGACTTGCACACACGGTGCTGGTCGTACCGATCCCGCAGGAACGCGCGACCATGCACCTGGACACGATCTGCACGATGGTCGACATCGACGCGGTGCTGATGTACCCCAACGTCGCCGCCGACCTGATGGCCTGGACGCTCACCGAGCCGGACGGGCTTCCGCCCGAGGCGGCCGACGAGGACGGTGAACTGACGATCAGCGGCCCGGAGCCCTTCCTCGTCGCAGCCTCCAAAGCGATGGAGATCGACCGGCTGCGGGTGATCGACACCGGTCTGGACCCGATCACCGCCGAGCGGGAGCAGTGGGATGACGGCAACAACACCCTCGCCGTGGGCCCGCGGCTGGCCGTTGCCTACGAACGCAACGTCGTGACCAACGCCGCGCTCGAGGCGCAGGGCATCGAGGTGTTGCGGTTGGCCGGAAGCGAACTCGGGAGCGGGCGTGGCGGCCCACGATGCATGTCCTGCCCGATCCTGCGCGACCCGGTCGCCTAGACGTCCCGATCTGGCCCTTTCTTCGCGTATGCGCATAACGGCGAAATCAGCCCGAGAATGACCGCTATGCGCATAACGGCGATGGTTGCGCGACCTAGGTGCCGTCGGTGGCCAGGATGGTGGCGAAGATGTCGAGCGCTGTCCAGGCCTCGGCGTAGGACGTCGTGAGCGGGGACAGGCCGAGCCGGATCAGGTCGGGGTTTCGGAAGTCCGGTACGACCCCGGCCGCCACCAGCCGCCGGGTGACGTCGGCTGCGTCGGTACACCGGATCGTCACGTGCCCACCCCGCTGGGCGGCGGCACGGGGGCTGGCCACACCGGCCCCGAGCGGGACCAGTCTCTCGTCGGCCAGCGCAATCGCGTACTCGGTGAGGTCGACGGCCTTGGCCCGGATGCGGTCCAGCCCGGCCTCGGCGATCAGCGTCAACCCCTCCTGGACCGCGACGATTCCCAGCACTGACGGAGTGCCGCTCAGCATCCTCCGGATGTCGGGCGCCGGTTCGTAGCTCGCGGCCATCGCGAAAACATCCGCTGCCCCGAACCAACCCGTGATTGGCTGCCACACCAGCGAAAGATGCTGGGCAGCAACGTAAACAAAGGCGGGAGCTCCGGGTCCGGCATTGAGATACTTATACGTACAGCCCACCGCGAAGTCCACCTGCGCCTCGTCCAACGACATCGCGACAACGCCGGCGGAATGGCACAGATCCCAGACCACGACCCCACCGGACTGGTGCACAGCAGCCGTGATTCCGGTCAGGTCGGCAAGAAAGCCGGAACGGTAATC
>JBPCOF010000226.1:0-9770 GCA_051000515.1 Geodermatophilaceae bacterium | reverse complement strand
CGAGTCCAACGGTGCGGTATGGCCGACCCTCGGCTCGGCGGTCTGGGCGCTGCGCGAGGCCAAGTCGTTCGCCGAGGGGATGCGGCGGGTCCTGAATCTCGGTGGTGACACCGACACGGTGGCGGCGGTGACCGGCGGACTGCTGGGCGCCGTCTACGGGATCGTCGGAATCCCGATGCGGTGGACCTGCGCGCTCAACGGCCTCGTGCCCGGGTACGGCGACCGCTCGTGGGACCTGGCCGGGTTGCAACGGTTGTCCGAGCAGCTGGACAGCGATCCCGACCCATGGGCCTACGAAGTCGACCCCGATCGGCGCGGGATCGAGCCGGGCGAGGTCTTCGACGGGATCTGGGCCAGCGACGTGTTCGGCGCACGCGACAGCGACCGGGACTTCGCGGTGATCTCGATGTGCCGTACCGGCGGGCGGTTCGGGCACGAGATCCAGCGGTTCGCGTACCTGATCGACGACGACACCAACTCCGAACTCGCCTTTGTGCTGGACGACATCCTCGATGACATCGAGGCGCTGCGGGCAGACGGCAAGCGGGTGCTCGTGCACTGCTACGCCGGGCAGTCCCGGACCGGGCTCGTGCTCCGCGCCTGGCTGATGCGCGCCGAAGGCGTGAGCGCCGACGAGGCGACCGAGCGCGTGGGCGCGTTGTGGCCGCATCTCAATCTCTGGAACGACAGCTTCTCGGCTGCATTGCGCCGATAGCACGCAGCATTTGAGATCCGGGGGCTGGCTCGAGGGCCGGCGTGCCTCCGGCCGCCTTTGGTCAGCGGCCCTCGGTCCGGCGTCCCTCGGTCCGGCGGCCCTCGGTCCGGTCACCTTTGGTCAGGCGGCCTCGTCGTGCGCGTCCACGTCCTCGGCGTCGACCGGGTACGGCGTGTCACCGCCGAAGGTGATCGCCATCAACGAACCGATGTCATTGGCCACACCTGCGACAGCGGCCAGAGCCTGACCGAGGGTTTCCTCGTCCACGCCGTACGCGTGCAGGGTCTGCTCGACGTAGACGAGACCACCGTCGAAGTAGACATGCGCGGTCCTGGCCCGTGCGTTGATGTCGTTGATCTCCCGCAGCAGCTTGCCCTGGGACCGGAGCCCGATGACGGCGATCGCCCAGACCCGTACGACCGGAAAGCCGCCGTCGTGGCAGCTGATGTAGCAGGCCGCCGTGCCCTGTCGGATGGCGACGTCCCCGTCACCGTCGACCCCTGGCCGTTCGCCGAAGGCCCCTTCCATGCACTGGACGACGTACGTACGCAACCAGCGAAGCTCGTGTTCCATGTTGTGCTCCCTCAACGTCAGAGCCCAAGTGTCGCAGAGGAATACGACATTTTGAGGTGGTCAGATCCAAGTGCTCGGGTCAGTCGCGCAGGACGGCGAACGTGGCGACTGCATGGACCAGTGCCTTGCCCTCCTGCTCCACGTCCGCCTCGCACATGGTGAGGTGCTCGCCCTGTTTGCGGACCTCGGCAGTCACCACCAGAGTTCCGGGCTTGCCGGGCCGCAGGTAGGTGACGGTCAGCTGGCTGGTGGCCGAGCCCTCGTCCTCCCCGAGCCGGCTGCGCACCGCGCGGCCCATCGCCGTGTCGACGAGAGTGGCAAGCACACCGCCGTGTACGCCTCCGGCGCTGTTGAGGTGCTTCTCGGTCGCGTCCAGCTCCAGCCGGGCCTTTCCGTCGTGCGCGGTCTGGTCCCGGATGCCCACGAGACCCAGGAACCCGCCATCGCTGCTCTCACTCATGAAGCCGACCCTAGAGGCGCGCTCACGGGAGGTCGCAGTTGTGTGGCTGGTCCGCTGTTTGGCCGTCAACCACGGGCGCCGCCCGGGTTTCGGACGACGCGGAGCGGGCAACAGATCCAATATGGACGCGCGGTGCGGAGCCGCGCGCCATCGCGTCAGGAGGAAAAAAATGTCAGTGCAGGACACTGTCCCCGGAGCCGTCGTCCGGATCACCGAGCTGGTCGGCAGTTCACCGAACTCCTTCAGCGACGCGGTGCGTAACGCCGTGAAGGCGGCGAGCCAGACCGTCCGCGGCATCCGCGGCGTGGAAGTGATCGGCAGCAACGCCGACGTCGACGAGAACGGCGACCTCACCCTGTACAAGGTGCACTGCAAGATCGCCTTTGTCGTAGAGCGGTAGTTCGAGCCGCTAGGCGGGGTCAGCCACGTCGTAGGCGTCCTGCGCTGAGCCGGCCATCAGTCGATCGGCGAAGTCCTGCTTCAGGGTTTCGAAGTGGGCGTTTTCCTCGGCGGTCCGGTTCTCGTTGTGCAGCAGCTCGATGAAGTCATCCCGGACCAGGCCGTCGCGGATCAGCAGGGTGACGGTACGGCCCCGGTAGGAGATGTGGAAGACGAACTGTTCGCGCTTCTTGCCGAGCTCGGGCCTCAGCAGCTCGGAGTTGACGAGGAAGCGATTGCCGGTGACCGCGCGGGTGACCAGCTCGAACGCGTCGCGAAAACCGGGGCCGCCGAACGGGGTGCGCAGGCTGATCTCCCCGCGTTCCGGCGGGCCGTCGGAGGACAGCAGCGGCAGCGCCCGTTCCAGGACCTTGTACGCCTGGGCCACTCCGCCCGGTGAGCCGCCGCCGTGGTACTTCATCAGGTCCTGGAAGCTGAAGCTGAGCCGGCGACCATCGTCGAGCACCGTGAGTCCCGGCTCGGTCATATCGTCTCTCCTCTATCTGGGCGATGCACCGGAACCGGCATCCTTGCACCGGCCGAGGGGCCGTTGTGGCCGGGGCTGACCGGGTACAGGCTCAGCAACGACACGACAAAAGGATGACTGCAGATGCTTCCCGGGAATGCTGAGTCGTACTGGATCGACTCCACGCCGGCGACGGACTACTCCCCGCTCACTGCTGATCTGGCTGTGGACGTGGTCGTTGTCGGTGGTGGCATCGCCGGCCTGTGCACCGCTTGGGAGCTGGTCCAGGCGGGCCGCCGCGTGGCGGTGCTGGAGGCCGACCGGATCGCGGCGAGCGTCACCGGCCACACAACGGCCAAGCTGTCGCACTGCACACACTGATCTACGCCAAAATTGGCAAGGCCTTCGGCACTGATGCGGCGCGGCTGTCGCGCAGTCGCAGCAAGCGGCCATCGAGCGGGTAGTGGACGTGGCTGCGCGACTTGGCATCGACTGTGATCTCGAGCGGGTGCCCGCCTTCACCTACGCGGAGTCGGCCGACCATGTCCATCAGGTCCGCGCCGAGGCTGAAGCCGCCCGCGAGGCCGGGATGGACGCCTCGTTCGTCACCGACACCGGCCTGCCGTTCCCGATCGCTGGGGCGGTCCGGGTCGAGAACCAGGCTCAGTTCCACCCCCGCAAGTACCTGCTCGGCCTCGCCGAGGACCTCACCCGTGCGGGGGGGCCGAATCTTCGAGCACAGCCGAGCGGTCGGGCTCGACGAGGGTGCGCCGTGCCGGGTGAGCACCGAGCGCGGAGCGACGGTCAGCGCGCGAGATGTGGTGGTCGCGACGCACTACCCCGTCTTCGACCGCGCGCTGCTGTTCGCCCGGCTGGAGCCACGCCGGGAACTCGTCGTAGCCGCCGTGATTCCCCCCGAAAACGATCCCGGCGGGATGTTCATCACCCCGGAGCAGAACACCCGCTCGGTACGTACGGCCCCCTACCGCGAGGGGCAGCGCCTCCTGATCATCACCGGGGAGCACTTCACGCCCGGCACGAGTGGGGTGAGCGACCGGTGGGAGCGGCTCCTGGCCTGGACCCAGGAGAGGTTCTCCGGCGCCGAGGTGGTCTACCCCGAGCAGGCGGGGGGCCGAGCTGCTCGTCCAGGTTTTGGTCGCCATGATCGCCACCCGAGCAGCCGGACGGCCGACATGGCGCGGCCGCGCCTGGCGACGATGGCATTGCCGAACCCAGACAGGGAACGCATGCTTGGAGGGCACGAGGCACGCCGTACAAGCGTGCCGAACCAGCGACGAGGGTGGAGACGTGGACGCAGGCAAGGAGTTCTCGCGGCTGAGCAGGACGTACTTCTCGAAGGGCACCTTTCGCGAGAGCGAGGCGACGGAGACCTCCGAGGTGCTGGACCCGGCGACCGGCGCCCAGATCGGCGAGATTGCCGAGTGCACGACGGCCGAGATCGACGAAGTCGTCGCGGCTGCGGGTGCTGCGCAACGGATTTGGTGGGCCGAGTCGGGCCTGCACCGGGCCGAGAAGCTGCACGAGGCGGCCGCCGCCATGCGCCGCCAGCTCCCGGAGATCGCCGAGCTGCTGACCCGCGAGATGGGCAAGCCGTACAAGGAGAGCGCGGACGAGGTGCTGTGGTCGGTGACCGCCACCGACTACTACGCCGAGATCGGCCGGCACGACATGGGGCACATCGTGGGGCCGGCCGTTGCCGGCCAGCTGCACTACTCGATCAAGGAGCCGATGGGCGTCGTGGTCATCGTGCTGCCGTTCAACTACCCCCTGGTGCTGCTGTGCTGGGCCGGGATCGCGGCCCTGGCGGCCGGCAACGCCGTGATCGTGAAGCCGTCGGAGTCCACCTCATTGACCACGCTGAAGTTCATGGAGGTCTTCGAGGGACTACCGGCCGGCCTCGTGCAGTGCGTCACCGGCGGCGCGGAGGCCGGCAACCACCTCGTCACCCATCCCGGTACGCACATGGTCGCCTTCACCGGGAGTGTCCCCTCCGGCCAGGCCGTCGCGCGAGCCTGTGCCGAGACGTTCAAGCCAAGCCTGATCGAGTGCTCCGGCAACGACCCGTTCCTGGTGATGCCGTCGGCGCCGCTCCGGACCGCGGCGCGCGGGGCCGCCTTTGCGGCGTTCCTCAACTGCGGCCAGGTGTGCACCTCGGCGGAGCGGTTCTACGTTCACACCGACGTCTACGACGAGTTCGCCCAGCTGTTGGTCGAGGAGGCGGCCAAGTTGCGGGTCGGCAACGGCCTGGACAAGGTGGACGTCGGTCCGATGGTCAGCTCCAAGGAGCGCGACCGCTATGAGCGCATCCTCGTCCGGGCGGTGGAACAGGGTGCCCGAGTAGCCCACGGCGGCGGTCGGCCGAGCGGTTTGGACGACGGCTTCTTCCAGGAGCCGACGGTCCTTGTCGACGTGACTCCTGACATGGATGTCGTGAACGGCGAGGTGTTCGGGCCGATCGCCCCGCTGTGCCGGGTCGACAGCTTCGAGGAGGCGCTGCGGCTGGCCAACGACTCGCCGTACGGGCTCGGCTCCACCATCTACACGACCGACCTGGTCGAGGTCAGCCGGGCGACCAACGAACTCGAAGCCGGGCTGGTGTGGGTCAACGCGCCGCTGCTCGACAACGACGCCGGTCCCTTCGGGGGGCGCAAGCTGTCTGGGAGCGGCCGTCAACTCGGGGCCGAGGGGCTGGACACCTTCCGGCATACCAAGATGGTCATGGTCGACCCGTACGCCACCGACCAGGACTTCTGGTGGTTCCCCTACGGCGACGACGAGGCGTTCCATCAGCGCTAGCTTCGCCTACCGCGGTCTGAGCCTGTGGCACGGCGACCCCGAGCTCGACTGGACGACGAGCGACCCGCTGACCGGACCTCGAGATGTGGACGTGGCCATCGTCGGCGGCGGCTACACGGGTCTGTGGACCGCCTACTACCTGGCGAAGGCTGACCCCTCCCTGCGGATCGCGGTGCTGGAACGTGAGGTCGTCGGGTTCGGGGCATCCGGGCGCAACGGCGGCTGGTGCTCGGCGATCTTCCCGGCGACCCTGCGCAAGGTCGCCGCCAGCAGCTCCCGCGACGGTGCCCGCCGGATGCAGCGCGCGATGAACGACACGATCGGCGAGTTCGAGAAGGTGATCCGGGACGAGCGGATCGCCTGCGACTTCACCCGGGCCGGGTACGTGTCGGTTGCCCGCAACAAGGCGCAGTGGGCCCGCGCGCAGGCGGAGGTCGCCGGCTGGCGGGAGTGGGGCTTCGGCGAAGATCACATGCGGTTGCTGGATGCGGTGCAGGCCTCGGAACGGCTGAACGCGAGCGATGTGCACGGTGCCACGTTCACACCACACTGCGCGGCGCTGCACCCGGCCCGCCTCGTGCGTGGCCTCGCCTCGGTCGTGCGGGGTCTCGGCGTGCGCATCCATGAGAGCACCGGCGTGGAGGAGATCGTGCCCGGCCGGGCCCGTACGGGGCAGGGTGATGTCACGGCCGGGATTGTCGTACGCGCCACCGAGGGCTTCACCGCGCAGTTGCCGGGCCTGCGGCGGGCGATCGCGCCGATGTACTCACTGATGGTCGCGACCGAGCCGCTGTCGGAGAGTCAGTGGGCTGCAATCGGATTGCGGCAGCGGGAGACGTTCAGCGACAAGCGGCACCTGCGCATCTACGGTCAGCGCACCGCCGATGGACGCATCGCTTTCGGTGGCCGCGGCGCTCCGTACCATCCGGGATCGCGGGTGCGTCCCGACTTCGACCTCGACCCCCGCGTGCATGCCATGCTGCGCCGCGTTCTGCGTGACCTGCTGCCGGCTGTCGACGGCGTCTCCTTCACCCATGCCTGGGGCGGCAACCTGGGTATCCCCCGGGACTGGTACCCCTCGCTGTCCTATGACCGGGCGAGCGGACTGGCCCATGCCGGTGGGTACGTCGGCGATGGGGTGGCCACCGCCAACCTCGCCGGCCGAACCCTGGCCGATCTGATCACGGATCGCGCGTCGGAATTGGTGACGCTGCCGTGGCTGTCGCGCCAGTCACCGAGGTGGGAGCCGGAGCCGTTGCGCTGGATCGAGATCAACGCCGGCACGGCACTGTTCGCCCTGGCCGATCGCACCGAGGCCAGGACCGGCCGTCCTTCGCGGGCGGCGGCCACCTTCTGGAAGGCACTCGGGCACTGACCTGCTCAGGACGTCTTCGCGCCGCAGCTTGGGGCGGCGGTGGCGTATCTCGCGTTGGGTGCGGCTGGCTCAGGGTTCGATCTCCCCTCGCGCTTGTCGACGAGAAGCGTGGCGAGCCGCCCGATCAGGTCGTGCCGGTACGACGCTCTTTATCGTCCGCCGGACCTTCTCGAGAATCGCTTGGACGTCGTCGGGGTAGGAGGCGATGTAGTCGTCGATGGTCGCAAACTTGGCTGCCATGAACTGCCTTTCGGTACGGCGCAGCTCGTACGGCTGCCGGTACGAGCGCTCGAGGGTACGGCGGAACACGGGTCGTCGGCCGCGAAACGCCAACTCCGCGTCATGGGCCCGCAAGCGGCGCAGCACCGTAGCCGTTTCCCGGGTCAGCTGGTCCACCTCGTGCGGGTCAGCTGGACGAACGGTTGGGCCGAACCCCCAACCGCACGCGTGCAGGCCCAGAGCGATCCTGATGTCGACCTCCTTGGGTTCAGCGGCGTGCGGGCCGGCCTGTGCAGCGGCGATCAGCAGCATCAGGATGCCCGCGTCGTACCCCGCCTCATGCGATGCCAACGGCAGCCGTCCCGCCAGGTGCGTCCACAGTCCGATGGGGTCGTCGCGCAGGGATGCGCCGAGCCGGGTGGTGAGCAGCCGATCGCGATGGGTTCTGCCGCCATGCGATCAGCGTCCCAGGGTGATCCAGGCAACTCCGGCTGGATCGGGCTCCAGCTGCGGCGTACGATCTGCAGCAGTTGATGCACCGGTTCGAGGTGTACGCTCCCGGCTATGACGAAGCGGTTGAGTCTCATCCTCGGTGAAGGCGACCAGCGCGAGCTGGAGCCGTTCATTCAGGTCGGTACGGGCCAACATCAGGTGCTGACGCGCTGGGCGGCCGAGCACGGCGCGGGCGCGGTGAACTCTGAAGCCGGAGCCATCCGTGCGTTGCTGCAAGCAGGGGTTCTTGCGTTGCGTGATGATGTGCTCGACGAGGGCTACGCGGAATTAGCGCAGATCTACGGCGGCGCCGAGGAGCGAGCCGAGCGCCGAGCCAACCGTGAGCGATACCTCGCCCGTACCGAAGCCACTCTTTCAAGGTGACGCCTCTGCGGGGCCAGGTCTTTCGGGTAGATCTCGGTCACGGGGCCAAACCATGGCTCGTGGTCAGCAACAACTCCCGCAACCGCAACCTCGAGACCGTGATCGCCGCGCGGATCACCACCACGAGCAAACCCGCCGACATGCCCACCGTCGTCGCGCTGTCATCAGCGGATGCGCTCACGGGCCACGTTGTGGTCGACGACCTGATCCAGCTCTATAGAGACGAACTAACAGTCGCCCTGGGGGCGCTGTCCCCGCCGACCATGAGAGCAGTCAGTGCCGCCCTTCGCATCGCGCTGCCGTAGACGTGAGGTGCGGTAGTCGCGGCTACCGTGGTGTGGGTGGATGAGGCGGGTGCGTACCGGTACGTGGATCGGGCGGGGGTCCGGCTCGCGTACCGGGAGCTGGGCGACCCGGACGGTGACCCGGTCCTGCTCGTGCACGGGTTGTTCTCGGCTGGCTGGAGCTGGGACGGCTTCGCGCCTCGGCTGGCCGCAGTTGGCCGGCGGGTCATCGTGGCCGAGCTGCGGGGGCATGGGCACAGCGACCGGACCGGGCCGTACACCTTCGAGGTCTTCGCCGGCGACCTGATCTTCCTGCTGGACAGTCTGGGGATCGGCAGCGTCGACCTGATCGGGCACTCGCTCGGTGGGCATGCGGCCTCGATCGTGGCGCAGCAGCAGCCGGCTCGGGTCCGCCGGCTGGTGATCGAGGACGCCCCGCCTCCGCCGTACCCGGGTGATCGCTACCGGGGGCCGGGACTGCGCTCACTGCCGCCGCGGTCGCGGGTTCTGCTTCTCGCGTTCCTGGTCGCTCGTTACCGGTGGATTCGGCGGCACCTGGATCTGGACATGGCTAAGACGGTGCTGCGGGAGTTCCGCCGCCCGGATGAGCTGTGGTGGTCGCAGCTGAGCTCGATCACCGCGCCGACGCTGCTGATCCACGGTGGCCCGGACAGCCACGTTCCCGGGTACCGGCTGGAAGAGATGGCCCGGTTGATCCCGGACTGCCGCCTGGTCACGTTGCCGGTCGGTCATCGGGTGCACCTGTCCGCGCCCGACCCGTTCGCCTCGCTGGTCCTCGGCTTCCTGGCCGGTGAACCGGACCGCCAAGGCGACGACTCCCTCCTCGGGACCGCCTGAGCGCTATCAAACGGGTACGTCTTCGACGCCAGAAAGTTCAGCGTCAATACGCCAGTAGCATCCATCACTCCTGGCTCAGTCTAGAGAGCCAGAGGACTCCGCCGTACGCACTGACAAGATGCGAGCGAGCGGCGTCAGCGAGGGCGAGGGCGAGTTGCCCCACGTACTCTCGGTTTCTGGGAAAGGTGGCGTCGTCGGTGTAGACGAGCGGTGGTACGGGCTCTTCGTCGGCGACGCGGCTGCGCCGCAAGGGTTCGAAGTCGATGACGTTGTTGGTCACCAGGACACGCCCCTGCACCAGTGCGGCTGCGAGCACGGCTGCGTCCTCCTGTGCGCAGAGCAGGCGGTCATCGGCCACGCACACGCAGTCGATGCCCCCTGAAACAGAAGTTGCCCGATCCGCGGTGAGAACATCTCATCCAGCAGCAGATGATCCGGCGGCGGCGGGACTCCAGTGGGACTCACTGCGCAAGCAGGCCGTGCTCGCGTTCCCAGCGCTGTCTTCCTTGTGACTCTGCCGCAACGGCACGCGCGATCAGTGCGTCGATCTCATCGGAGAACGCGGCCCAATAGGCGATCGCGGCTTGGACCAATGGTCCGGCGACCCCAGCGACGTCCGATACGAGGGCCAGCACCTCGTCGGGTCCCAGCGTCGGTTCAGCCTCGCGCGCTGAGCGCACGGCGCGGAT
>JBPCOF010000217.1:0-4619 GCA_051000515.1 Geodermatophilaceae bacterium | reverse complement strand
AGGCTGGTATGCGGCCACAGTTGGCCCATCAGTCATAGGGGTCGGTGAGTACTGGGTGCGCTTCGACGACGTTGATCGTCTGCGTCGGGCCGATGGTGGTCACCGAGCCCGGGACGCCGTACGGGCCGTTGCCGTCGTAGGTGTACGTCGCCGTCCAGACTGTCTCGAGGGAGGCGCCGTACGTGCCGCGTTGCAGATAGGTGTGGGTCACCGTCTGGTTCGGGTACGGCGCACCCGGGTCGGCACTGATCACTGCCTCGCCCTCGGGTGAGGCGGTGTCGCCGGTGTGCCAGATGAACTGGTCCACGCTGGTCGCGATGGTCACGCTGTAGCCGCGGATGTCGACCGGGTACGACCCGGTGGTCGGCTCGGTCGTGAAGAAGATCTCCGCCAGGTTCACCAGCCCAAGATCCGGCGGCTGATACCCGAACCCCAACCCAGGAAGCGGCAGATCCTGGAAGTACAGCGACACCTCTTCAGGCGACGGTGGCACGTCCAGCGTCGAGACATCCACGCAGCCCTGACCAGAGGAAATCACGTTGCCGTATGGCTGGCCGATGGTAGCCGAAGCTGGTGGGGCTGGCGCCGGGGGCTCTCCGATGCCGTATTCGGGTGGCGGCGGTGTTCCAGCCGGCTGAGCGATCCGTTGCCTATAGATGTAGTAGTACAAATTGAGCTGGCCAGCGGCGGCGTTGCAGGTCGGGACAGTGTTACATCGTCCCTGCTGATCGTCGTTCCTCACGCAGTACGGGACCAGCGAGTAAGTGTAAAACTGTGGACTTGGCGGGTTGTTGGACGCCACGTACGCGTTCGCTGAGATTGCCTGGACATGCTCGGCGAAGGTGCTCAGCTCGGGGTAGGGAAAGGGCTCGACATCACACTCTCCCCGACCACAATCTTCAGGCGGCGCCGCAAGACCTGCCGTCCCCGCGAGTGTTGTCCCCACAAGCAGCGCTGCGAGCATCATCAGTGTGACAACACGTGCCTTCACACGACATCCAAACTCAGTCCGGTTACCTGCCATGCTGTCTGGGCCGGAAACCAAGTGGCATTAACCGCGAGGATGATGTTGTAAACGGGGTACGTCCGGTCAGGAACAGGTGTCCCGTTTCCGTCAACGACAGTGAACTCGGCGATTTGGCCATCCACGGCGATCTCCATCGCCGGTCGGCCCTGAAAGTCGGTTAGCAAAGTCGCAACAACTGGTGTCTGGGTCACGCTTATGGCGCCGCCCTCGTACTGATACCCAGCAGCTCGGTCCTCGTTGTACATCTCGACTTGCCGCTCGCAACCAAGGCATTCAGGGCCCGACAACAGTCGGATGGGTTCGGAATCCAGCGTCTCGGTGGTCTTGTTGAGCAGGTCGATGTAGTAGTTGAAGAAGGCCAGGGCGCCGGCCTCGGTGTACTCGAGCGCTTCGGTTGGGAACGGATATCCGGGAGGTCCGGGCAAGTCCTCGGTGGTCTCCGCTGCGGTCGTCGCAGTAGCAGAGGGCAGCGGCGGGAGGGTGTCGCTGGGGCCTTCCCGGTCATCCGTACAGCCGGCGAGCACCAGAGCGAGCGCTGCGAGACCGCAGGCGATGACTCTCAGCCGCAGCGTCCTCACCCGTTCGGCCCCCAACCGTCCGCATTGCCCTGAACGCTGAGGGTAACCACCTGACGGCGACCGCCCAAGGGCCGGTTGATCAACTGTGGATAACGGTTCACGCCTGGCCCGCGGCGGAGCTACTCCTTGGCTACCAGCCGGAGCGCCGAGCGGAGCAGATCCACCGTGGACTGCCAAGCCTTGCCCTCGTGCGTGCAGGCAGCCGCTTCCTCGCGGTCGCCGTCACCGAGAGCTTCCTCGGCCGAACTTCGCCACTCGATCACCTGTTCTTCGGCGATCCGGATGTAGTCCAGGATGTCTCGTCGATTGCGGCCGCAGATTTCGGCGGCCTCCTGCGCCGAGATCGACCCAGCCGCGTCGGCGTCGAGTTGGATCAGGGTGAGCAGGGCCTCGGGCAGTTCGTCATCGCCGGCCTCGTCCTCAGCCGAGTCCCCCGGGCCGGCCGGCGCATCGTCCGTACCGCCGTCTTCCTCTTCACCGAAGAAGGCGCGTCCGCCAAGGCCCAGGCGTAACTCGTCGTCGAGCCGGTCGGCAACGCTGGTGAGTACGGCCACAGCGTGGCGGAGATGTTCGGGTACGAAGGGATGGCAGTACAGGTGCATCGACGCGTGCACGGTCCCGGCATCCCAGCCGAAGCTGACGAAGCGGACCCAGCGGTTGAGCTGGCTGATCCGTTCCAGGGCGAGCGGCGAGCCTTCGACTTCGACAAGGACTGGGGAAAACAGTTCGATGAAGGGGCCATCCTCGGCCACCCGTACGAAGACGATCGCGCTCCCCGACCGGATCGGGATGTCGCCGTCGTCGTCGTGGGCCGGTACGCCGCCGACGACTGAGACCAGCGCTGCATCGACGAGCTCGATCAGGTGGTCGCGATCGCGCGGTTCGATCGCGATCGGCTCATCGTCGTCGGTCGACGGCTCCTCGGGCGCGGGCCGCGGCAGTCCGAGTGACGCCGCGGCACCGCCCATCCCACCTTCGCCGCCCGCAGCGATCAGAAATGACGGGTGTGGGATACCGAAGACGTCCCGGATCGTGGCGACCGCGGTTCCGGCGAGTTCGGCCAGCTCGCCTGGTGCAGCGTCGATCGAGAAATTCGGGCTCTCGCCGTCTTCCAGGTTGCTGGGGTCGGGTGCGGGTGCGGCCCAACCGAGTTCGAGCAACGCCTGACCCTGCGCGTCGGAGAGTTGATGCCGAACGTCGAGGACGTGGTTGCTCGACAGCTCACCCCGTACGAGATCCTCGCCGTAGGCCATGAACTGCAGGTACGGCGTTGAGCCCGTGAGTTCGGTCTCGTCGAATGCTGAGGGCAACTCGATCACGAGGGTCTCGTACGGGGTGAGGCCGGTGAGCGCCGAGGTGAGCCGGCCGCCGAGCTGGATCCAGGCGATCGCAAGGCGCTTGTCGAGGTCGAACTCCGGCGGCGCGCTCCGGATCACTCGCCCGCCAGCTTCTCCGCTGGCTGGGTCGGTCGGTTCCTCGACGTTGTCCGGCTCGCCCGTACCGACGTTCGTTTCCGGCACGCTGCCGCTGGCTCGGAACTGCTCGAGGACCACTTGACGCAGGGCTGAGGAGTTCCGGCACGAGGCCAGGTAGTCGCGCTGCTCCTTCCGGTTGCGTACCGGAAGAGTGGTGTCGCCCAGTCGGCGCTCGCGGAGCAGGGTCACGACCGATCGGCGGGCCGGACCATCCTTGGCCAACCACTCGTCGCGCAGGATCGGCCAGGCATCCCGTATGAAGTCCTCACCGGGACGCGCGCCGTAGCTCGTTCGCAGCGCGGCGGCCGGCTCACCTTCTAGTTGCAGTTCGCGAGCCAAGCGACGCGTCAGGACGCTGGGGAGCTGCTCCCAACCGAAGCGGTAGCGCGGCACGTGTCTCCCGAAGGCCCGGAGGTGAGTGATCTGAGGGGACCAGGCTATCGAGGCCTTCTGACGGTTGGGATCGAGACGTCGAACCTGGGCTCTGCTACCCGCGACCGTCGGGCGGGCGCCAGGTGTAGCCGCCGTACCGGCTCCCGATGATCTCGTCGGCCAGCGACAGCGGACTCCCGGTACGCGGGTGTCCCCAGATCGGCTCCCGCCCGTCGGCGCACGGCCGCAACCCAGCAGGGTGACGGCGACCGATCGGTGCGCCCGCCAGAGCGCCGCCGCATGGATGGCCGAGCTCCCGTACGGCCCGCCGTACCTCGTGCATCGTCCGGCCGGGTCGGCGTCCTTGCGTACGGGGCAGGTCGCCACCTCCGCCGACTCCAGTCGCCACGCCGTCGTGCTCGCCGGGATGTCAGGTCGCAGTCCGGTGGGGAGTACGGCCAAGCCGGCGGCATCCCAGCGGAGGACGGCTGGTTGGGCGGCTGAGCGCCCCAGCGCGACGACCTGCCCGTCGTCAAGTCCGGACACCAGCACGAAGCCCTCGAACCAGGTCCGATCGTGGGCTACCGCGGTCGCCGGCCACTGAGCGATCCTCGATTCCGCCAGCCGCGCGGACAGCTCACCTTGGGCGGCAACGCAATCGGCGAACGTGCTTGGTGCGCCTGCTCTATGCCAGCTGCCCACGAAGTGCGAGGGGAATTCGGTCGGCGGCAACACGGACGGGTCGGACACTGTTCCGGAACGTTCTGGAGTCAGTTCGTACCGGCGGTTGTCGTACGCGAACGAGTACCACTGCCTGCGGTACGAGTCGGCCAGCGGGCCGGCCGGCGGCTCGCGGATCAGCCTCAGCTCGGGGTCGGACAGTCGCTCCGGAATGACCGGCAGGACTCGTTGCTCCCTCGCTCGGATGAGCTGCTCCGGGGTGGGCTCCGGCGGTGCGGTGGCTGGGGCAGGTTCGTACGACATGAGTACCTCCTCGCCGCTGCGCGGCGACCCGTCCTTCCCGCATCCAGGTTGGCGCGGGCGGATCTTCCTCTGGGGGCACCGTGCCGGGGCGCGGTTGCCAGGCGACCAGCCAGAGGGCTTGCGGTCGCGCTTCGTGATCCAGGTGGAGCCTACGCCGGGGCTACGACAGAAGTGAGCCGGAAC
>JBPCOF010000071.1:0-6248 GCA_051000515.1 Geodermatophilaceae bacterium | reverse complement strand
GTCGCCGACATTCGCGGTCTGCGCCGAGATCTGAGTGGTCACCGTCGGCGTACCCGGCGGTGTGCTGACCAGAACCGTCTCCGAGATCAGGCCCGGCGGGGTGGGAACAGATGCACCGACCAGGTCGGTCTCGAAGACCGTCTCGGTGTAGGTGTAGCAACCCGGAGTCATCACCGTGTATCCCGGTGTGGTGTAAGCACCGTCGCCGGTCACGATCTCGGTCGCCACTCCGCTTTGCGCGATGATCGGGTCGTTCGGGTCGGTGGGAACCGGGAACGCGACATCGACGCACGTGGGCTGACCATTGGCATCGGTCAATGGGGCCAGTGGACCGGTCAGCACGTATCCGACATTGGTCGCGTACTGACCCGGCGGGTTCTGTGCCGCACCCTTCGTGTACCGCGTGCCCGTGATGTTGATGGTGTCGACGATCGTGTCCCCGACGTTTGCTGTCTGATCCGAGATTTGCGTCGTCACCTGCGGCACATGCTTGTTGCTGAAGAGCACGTCCATGATCCGGCCCGGAGTGATCTGGTGGATCTGCGGGGGAGAGGAGACGAAACCGGGTGGTGAGACGATCTCGGTGATGAGGTAGTAACCCAACCCGAAATAGCCCTGGTCGATCGGGAAGAAGAACGTCCCGGTCGCATCGGTCGGGCCGGTGTTGATGGTCTCGCCCGTCAGCGCCGTGCAGCTGGCATCGGCACACTTGTCGATCCTGAAGACCGCCCCCGCAAGAGGGACGAAGGCTCCGGTCAACACCGTCGCCTGGGTGTCCACCTTGCCGAAGTTGAACCGGCCCGGCAGGGGAAGGTCAGCGAACAGGGAGTTGGTGTATTGGCCTGCGAACACCGGCTGCAGCTGTCGCATGCTGAACGGGTTGGCCGGATTGAGTTCATAAGCCGTGCCCGGGTTGGCGGGATCGAACGGTGGTGGTGGGAAGTAACCCGGCGGCGCCTGGACCTCCAGGATGTAGTAGAAGCCTTGTTGGAGGTCGAAGCTGCTGACGCCGATGCCGGTGGGCAGCTCATTGCCCGGCGTACCTGAGCCGTCCGAGGTGACCACCGTCTCGCGGTACTGACCGGCGATGTCAAAGATGTTGAATACTGCTCCGCCCAGGGGGACCAGACCGGTCTCGTTGACCTTGCCGACGATGAGCCCGCCGCTGACCGCGTTCGGAGGAATGACGGATCCGCGCAGGTCGGCCGAGCTGTCGGCCCGCTCCGGGGTCATCAGCCGCTGGTAACCACCGGGAGCACTCGCGTCCTCATAGATCGGCGCGCGGCCGGCTACGTCGGAGGTGACGAACTGGGCGTCGAAGGGACCGTCGGAGCTGGGTGTGTAGGTGAAGGTGACCGAGCCGTCCCCGGTCGTCTCGCCCTGGGCCATGTCGATAGCCACGTTCGTCTGACCGGTCGCTGAGATGTTGATTCCTCGGACCGGGACCCGCTGGCCGAACTTGTCGTTGATCGCCAGGGTGCCGCCGTAGCTGGTGCCGGCGAGGTAGGGGCCGTTGCTGTTCAGCGCGACCTTCAGGCTCCAAGGAGCCTGGTAGGTCCGGGCGAAGCTCAGCAGTTGATCGGCAAATGTCTGATTCGCCGGGGAGCGGTTCGGGGTCCCGCCTTCAGCCTTGACGATGTCGACCTGGATGGCGGTCGTGATATCAGTCGGGCTCCCGTTTCCGGTCAGGCCGGCGATCAGCGGATCAGCACTCGCAGAGTTGTAGGCGCTGCCGCCGCCCTGGTCGCTACCGCTGGGCCCGTAGTGCGTGGCGAACCAGCTGAGCACCTTGGTCACGTCATTGCCGAACTTGGTGCCCTTGACGAAGGTCCGCCCGCCGGGCGGGGTCAGGCCAGGGTCGACGCAGAAGCCGCTGACTCCGTTTCCGCTGGTGTAGTAGCCGGTCGTCTCGTCCGCGTTTGCTGGCGTCGCGCCGATTGTCCCGAGCGCGACGATGCCGGCGGTCAGACCGGCGGTCATGATGCCGGCCGAAACCAGCCCCACCGAGAAGAGGCTGAGGACCCGTCGGCCTGCACTGTTTCTGCTGCGCTTGCTCCAGATTGACTGAACGACGTTGCCGCCCAACCTATCCTGTGCGCGCATGCATCAAGCGGCGCCGCGTGTTTCGCATCATCCTGAAGTCCTCTTTCGCTGGCGCGTGGGTTGACGTGCATAGATGTTGCGGTGCAAAGACATAGAGACGCGTAGAGATGCCGCACCGGGACATGGCGTGCGGCATACGAGAAGGCGTGCTGCCCGAAATAGACGAGTAGATCTAGACGTGGCGACCCTGCCGGAAGCGCAAGCAGGATGACGGCACGCCGAGCCCGGACGGCTTTGGGAAGCGGGGCTCAGGAGTACTCGATTGAATGCGCCGGCCACATGAGCCGCGCGGCGGCTTGTCGGCCGCTTTTCCTCCCCGTGCCGCGTCGTCCGTCCTCCCCCGATGGAAGGGTCCGCAGCGCGAGCAGCATGTCAGAGATCTGGGGCCCGGACAATTTCTCGGAACGAAACACCCGAATGATGCGAACTCGTTATGAGCAGGTTAACAGCTAGTAGCCCGACGGACCCGCTGAGTAAAGAATCTCAAGGGCCGCACCAGGGTTGCGGCAGCTGCCACCGCGGTGCCCGCGACGGACCATCCATCACTGTTCGTATATGGGGACGATCACTGCTCGGGCAAGCGTGTGACTGAACAGGTTGCCCCCCAAATATGCCGGCGTGCTTTCGGCGGAGATGTCGAGGTGCTCCACGTCCACAGCGTGCACCACAGTGAAATACCGATGGGGCCCATGGCCTTCCGGGGGAGCGGCACCAAGATACCCCGCTTCACCGGAGTCATTGCGCAACTGCACGGCACCGGTCGGCAGGCCGTCGCTGGCCGCGCCGCTGGCGAGTTCGGTCACCGAGGCGGGAATGTTGAAGACTGCCCAGTGCCAGAAACCGCTGGCGGTCGGGGCATCGGGGTCGAACACGGTGACGGCAAAACTCTTGGTGGCCTCGGGAAAGCCCGACCAGCTCAGTTGGGGGGAGCGGTCTTCGCCTCCGGAAACGCCCATCGCTCGGCTTGCGTGCGGGTGAGGCAGCCGCTGCCCGTCCTGGATGTCGCGGCTTTGCACGTCGAAGCTGGCAACGTCGGGTAGCGAGTCATACGGGTCACGCGCTCTGCTGGCCATCGGTTCGCGATCACTCCTCTGCCGTGTCGGTCGGACGTGCGCCTGTACACATTAGACGCGGCCCGCCACCGTGTTTCAGCCGTGGTGCCACGATCTGGGCAGCTCCCGGTCAGCGGGTAGCCCGTCCAGGACCAGTCGGGCTATCTCGGTGGTGGTGGTCAATCCGTGCTCCCATGGCAGCGAGGGCGGGTATTGGGTGAGGATGACCACGACGTACCGGTTGTGCTCGCCCAGGACCGCAGTGCTGTGGACGTTCCGGACGCCGTCCAGACAACACATCCAGCCCTGCTTGACAGCTGCGTTCAGGGTCGGGTCACGACCAGCCAGGCCGAAGAGCTGCCCGAATCCGTCGGAGGCGATCGGGGCCGGGCGGCGCAACAATCCGAACAGGTAGTCGCGGCTCGTTGCCGGCAGGGAGCCGTCCAGCACGCTGTCGTAGAACTTCACGACGTCGTACGCGGTGATCTTCGTGTTTCCCCAGTACTGCGGGTCAGCCGGCGCCGCGGACTCCGTCAGATGGTGTCTGGTCAGAGCGGCCACGATCAGGGTGACGCCTCCGAACTGGGTGTACAGACTCGAGGCGGCCGGATCGTTGGAGTCGACCAGCATCGCTTCTATCCGCGTGTAGTCCGTGGGCGCCAGTAGGACCTGACCAACGGCAGCTCGATGCAGGATTTCCTCAGCCATCAGGACCTTGATCACCGACGCGGAACCCATCGCGGTGTGGCCTCCGACGCCATTGTCCACGTAACTACCGGTACGTCGGTCCAGGACGGCGACACCGGCCATGCCACGGCCAGCCGCGGCGACCGACGCCGCATAGGCCGACGCCGCGTCGATGTTCACCGGTGGCTGGATGTCGGCACTGTCAGCACCGACGATCTCCTCGGTCGAGGGCCACGTCCCTAGATCCTCGCTTCGGCTCGAACTCGATGCTTCGGCGCGCGCTGGCGGTGGGGGAGCCGGCGTCCAGAGAGGGACGGCCAACGATGCCACCAGTCCCAGTACACACATCGCCTGTGCTGTTGCGCGGCTGCCCCATTTCCGCACACCTCCATAGAACAGGCAATCTGCGTCGATTGCCAGCAATCCGAAGGCCCGGTTCGGCTGTACTGCGCGGGCGTCAACTGGGGGAGTCATCGAGCCAGCAGTCCGCCGAGCAGCCATGAGGCACCGATACCCAGCATCCCTACCGTTACGACGAAGAAGATCCCGATCCAGATGATCGCCGGCGCGCCGGTGAGCCTGGCCAGCTGATCGGCATCCGAGTTCTGCGCTCGACCGCGTCGCCGAGAACCGTGCAGTTCCATGACTGGTCGTGGGGCACCGATTAGTAGGAAGCCGGTAACGAGATAGGCGAACCCCGACTGCGCCTGCTCCGGGGCGAACCAGGACACCGCCAAGACCACTGCACCGGTGACGAGGACAGACCACAGACCGAACCAGTTCCGGATCTGCACCACCAACAGAGCCAGCGACACCAGAAGCAGCCACAACACAGCCACGGCGTAGTCGGCGGAAAGAAGTGCCGCGGCCCCGAGTCCGATCAGCGCAGGGCCGACGTACCCGGCCAACAGCATGAGCACCATTCCGACACCCGAACTACGACCCTTGGACACAGCGACTCCGGAGCTGTCGGAGTGCAGCCGAATGCCGCTCAGCCGACGCCCGGTCAGGAGCGCGGCCACACCGTGAGACCCTTCGTGCGCGGTCGTGATCAGATGCCGGGTCCAGGACCACAACCGACGATCGAGAACCATCAGCACCGCGAGCGCGGTGCTGACCGCGATCACCCAAGCAGGCGGCGTCGGCTGCGTCGTCACGATCGATTCCCAAACCCGCTCGATCGACTGCACGGTCTCAGTCTCGTGCAGCGACCTGAGTATCGAGAGGATGGCCTTGTGATCGTCGCAGCCGCGTTGACCGACGTCGCCATCCTGACCACCGATCGATTACGTCTTCAACCGCAGGGCGTCCAGCATCTCGAGGGCTTATCGGCACTGCTGGCGAACGAGGAGAGCAGGCGGCTGACCGGTACCCACGCCACGTTCACTCGGGAACAGGTCCGCAGCTACCTCGAGGGCTTGGCCGAGCGACCAGACCGCGCCGACTGGGCCATCATCGGTAGCCAGGACGGTTCCTATCTCGGCGAGGTCGTACTCAACGAGCTCGATATCGACAACGAGTCGATGAACCTGCGCATTGCACTGGCTGGCCAATTCGGTCGGGGGTACGGGACGGAGGCGACCCGCGCCGCGGTCGCCTACGGATTCGACGTGGTCGGCCTGCACCGGATCAGCCTGGAAGTCTTCGCCTTCAATCGACAGGCGCAGCGGGTCTACGAGAAATGCGGATTCGTACGTGAAGGCGTTGCACGTGAAGCGCTGTTGTGGAACGGACAGCGACACGACGCCGTGCTGATGTCCATCCTCGCCACTGATCAGCGAACCTGCGATTGACCTCCGCAACAGCACGGTTACCTCACCGGTCGTAGACCTCGCGGCGGTGTCCCAGGGTTACCTCGACAACTAGGAGCACGTCATCGGCAACGGTGTAGATGATGCGGTAGTCGCCGACCCGAACACGCAGACCGGGTCGACCCTGCAGGGCGCGAGCAGCAGGCGGGCGCGGATCCTGCGCCAATAAGGCAATGGCGCCTTGCAGGCGATGATGGGCCGGCTGGTCGAGCTTGCGCAGCGCACGGACGGCTGCAGGCCGTAGCTCGATCCGGTACTGGCTCACGTCCAGCCGAGATCGGCCTTGACCTGCTGCCAGGGGATGTTGGGGTCTTGGCAGGACCCCGAGAACTGATCCACTCTGTGTGAGAGTCGTTCATCGGTGGGTGCAGGCTGCAGCGTAGACGGCTGGGGCCCGGTAGCCGAGTGAGCTGTGTCGCCGGCGCTGGTTGTAGTCGTCCTTCCAGTCGGTGATCACGACCCGGGCATGGGTCAGTGACCAGAAGCTGTTGATGTTGAGGCATTCGTCGCGGACCCGGGAGTTGAACGATTCGATGTAGCCGTTGCGCCAGGGCTCGCCGGGTGGGATGAAGGCGAGACCGACACGTTCGCCGGC
>JBPCOF010000198.1:0-2963 GCA_051000515.1 Geodermatophilaceae bacterium | reverse complement strand
TCGCAGCCTCGCTCGCCGAGGCCGGCTTGCCCGCCGATCTGGTCGACGCCTTGGACTCGGAGGACTTCGACAAGGCGCTGCGCGCCTCCCACCACGAGGGCATGGATCCGGTCGGCGACGATGTCGGCACACCAGTGATGCACATCGACGGCACAGCGTTCTTCGGCCCGGTGATCTCTCGTGTCCCTACCGGTGAGGAAGCTGCGAAGGCCTTCGACGGGGCGGTCGCGCTGGCGAACCTGCCGTATTTCTACGAACTCAAGCGCACCCGTACCGAGGGCCCGCAGCTGCAGACGATTCCCACAAGCTGAGTAGCTGCCCTCAGTTCGACGGCGCGAGCAGCGCTTCCATGTCGAAGGGCGTGAGCAGCGGTGCTACGTAGGCGTCGATGACGGCTGCCACTGCCGCACCTTTTTCACCGCATACGGACACCCGTGCGTCCAGGAGCGGGTCTGCGTCGCCGGTGACAGGCAGCTCCCGGGAGGTGCCGCCGACGCAGCCGTCCGGCTCGCCCGCCGAGTCGATCTCGAGGGTGGCAACCGAGCGCAGCACCGCTTGCCTGGTGGCGTCATCGATCGACCCGGTTTCCTCGTGCAGGACATCCCCGTAGGAATCGACGACGATGGTGACGCCATCTGCGCGAGCGGAGAGTTCGTCGCTGCGGTGGTACTCCGGGGGGACCGAGGAGTCGGTGAATCGGTAGTCGATCTGCGTCAGGTCAGGGTCTAGACCGACGAGGGGAAAGCTGTCGTTGACGCCACAGCCGCTGAGCGCGGCCATTGCCACCGCGGCCAGGATCAGGACACGTCGCATGTCGACTTGGACTCAGTCGTCATCGACGTGGTTCCACGAGTCGCCCCAACCGGCGTGGCGGGCAGCGCGATAGTCCGCTCCGTGCCGCTTGCTGACCGTCACGGCCTCGATGCCGGGGTCGGTCGAGCAGAGCGTCAACCGAACATGCCCGGTACGGACCTGCGGATGCCGAAGGATGCGGTTCGAACGGCCTACCGGCACTTGTGCGTCGGCGACGACGTAGGCGTACTTCTCGTCCTCGTACCCGCGCTCGCCGCCCTTGACCCGCCGATGGCGGATGGAGCGGGTCAGCCGTACGGCGAAATGGCACCAATCCGGGGTCGTCTCCAGCGGGCACGCCAGTTCGTGCGGGCAGGGGGCCAGGACGTGTCGACCGGCTGCGATCAGCTCCTGCCTGGCTGCCAGGACGCGTCGATAGCCGGCGGGAGTGCCTGGCTCGATGATGGCGACCGTTGGTGCGGCTCGCACCAGGTCGGCGATGACCGCGCTCTGGGAGGTCGAGGGGAGTTCGCCGAGCAGGAACCCGCAGACCGCGAGATCGAAGCCGCTGCCACTCGACCACGAACCGGGTTGATCCACCCGATCGGGTGCGTAGGTGACGTGCAGGGCGCTGGGGTCCAGCATCCGCCTGGCCGAGGCCAGAGCCGGAGCAGAGGAGTCCACGAGATGGCTGGCTTGCAGACTCGGATAGGCATCAGCCGCCGCCCAGGTAGCTGCCCCAGTGCCGGCCCCGAGGTCGAGCATGGTGCGCGGTCGGAAGTCTGGTCGGACTGCAGCAAGCCGATCACAGACCTGACGGACCGCGGCATAGGTCGCCGGCATTCGAGTGGTGAGGTAGGCGGCCGCAGCCAGTGGTGAGCCCAGGATCGGAAGACCGGCCGGGTGATCGGCGCGGTAGCGCTCGCTGAGTTGCTCGGCTGCTCGCCCGAGTTCGCGCATCGAGAAACCATCGAGCTCCGCGTCCAAGGCCTGTCGCAGCGGCTCGGGCAGGTCAATCACGAAGCTGGCGCCAGCCGCGTCGTACGGCCAGTCGCGTCGAGTCATCGTCGTACGGGCTGGCAGCTGGCAGCGGGCCCTCGAGGGCGGCGGCGTCGCCGGAACCGTTGAAGCTCTCGCGGATGATTCGGTCCATGACCAGCATGTCTGCACGCTGGTTGCCGACGAAGTCGGCATCGACGACCGCCCCATGTCCGGGTATGACCGGCCCTCTGGCGAGCCAGTGCAGCCGGCCGAGGGTCGCCGCCCAATCCAGAGGATAGGCGTCGTCAAAGCCTGGCGGGTTGCCTTCCTCCACGAGGTCGCCGGCGAAGATGACGCCTCCCTCGCTGCCACAGTCGACCTCGACCACGAGGTCACCGTTGGTGTGCCCGCGACCCAAGAACCGCAGATCGACCGTGCGGCCCCCGACGATCAACTCCACGTGCTCCTCGACCAGCTGGTCGGGCGGGTCGATCGGTGCCGTGCGGATCTGATCAGCCAGGTCATCACGGCCCTTGTCGCGGGCCTGCCGTACGGCGACTGCCCGTTGCCGTTCCCCGGAAGCACCCAGGTCAGCGGCGGCGCGGACATGGCCCCAGACCGGAGCGGGACGGAATGCGGAGTTTCCGAAGCAGTGATCCCAGTGCGCGTGGGTGTTGACCACCGTCCAGGGCTGGGCCGTGACCCGGCGGATTGCCGCGATCAGGTCGGCGGCTTCTCCGACATGCAGCCGCGTGTCGATCACCAGACAAGCATCGTCACCGACGACGAGGCCACAGTTCAGATCGAGGGAGGCATGGCGCCGTACGAAGACGCGGTCACCCACCTCCTGCCAGGGCTCACCGGTCGTCATGGCTCCCGATCCTCGTCTACCGAACGGCGCATCACACATCCCGCCGCGGGAAGCTGCCCAGATGATTGGCTATTAGTGACCGATCATGCAGGGCTACGGCCCGGGTGCGCCGCTTGCTCGGGGTGGCCAGTGGTGTAGGGGTGGTGGTGGTCGGTGGGTGGGGTTGATCCGTGGCCGTCGTTGCGGGGCGAGGTCTGCCGGTGGGCGTAGCCAGATCCTTCCTCGGTAGTAGAAGGCTTCCCAGGCTCCTTGTTCGATGTCGCGGTCGTGATGCCAGCAGAACCGGCCTCCGTTGACCTGGTCGGTGCGCCCGCCTTGA
>JBPCOF010000337.1:0-5933 GCA_051000515.1 Geodermatophilaceae bacterium | reverse complement strand
CCGACGATCCTGCGCTGCCGTGACGCCGAGTCCTGGCTGGCCGGCGAGGTCGATCTCACGGTGGAGCAGCCGGAGATCAGCGCGGACATCGCCCGCGAGTTCGGGCAGCGGGCGGCCGCCGATGCCCGGCCGATCGATGACCATCGCTCTACCGCCGCCTATCGCGGGCACGCGGTCGGAGTTCTCGCCGCGCGACTGCTGAGCAGGGCTGCCGCATGACCGGCGAACCGGAGATCTTTCGCCTCACGGTGAACGGCGAGTCCCACGACGTACAGGACGCCTGGGTGGGCGAGAGCCTGCTCTACGTTCTGCGGGAACGACTCGGACTGCCCGGCTCGAAAGGAGCCTGCGAACAGGGTGAGTGCGGCAGTTGCACCGTTCTGCTCGACGGCGCGGCGGTCTGCGCGTGCCTGGTGATGGCAGCCTCAGCCACCGACGCCGACATCGTGACCGTGGAGGGCCTACCGACCGAGGATGCCGCTCTCACCGATGTCCAAGCGGCCTTTCTCGACGAGGGCGCGGTCCAGTGCGGTTTCTGTACGCCCGGGTTGATCGTGGCCGTGCACCACCTGCTGGACCACAATCCGACACCGACCGCCTTGGAAACCAGGGAAGCCTTGTCCGGCAACATCTGTCGCTGCACGGGCTACGGCCGGATCTTTGCCGCGGTGGAGGCCGTCGTCGCGACTCGAGCCGAGCAGGCGACGCGATGACCGAGGTGTCCGCCCCGGCGTCCGCAACATCCACGTCCACGGCCACCGAAACGGCCACCCACCTGCGCCCGGGGGAGCTGGGGACCAACGCCGCCCGGCCGGACGGGGTCCCGAAGGTGCAGGGCCGGTTCGCCTTCGCCAACGACCTGTGGGCCGAGGGCATGCTCTGGGGCGCGACGCTGCGGTCGCCGCACCCGTACGCGCGGATCCGCTCCATCGACGTGACCGGCGCCTGGAAGATCGCCGGCGTCGAGACCATCCTGACCGCCGAGGACATTCCCGGCCAGGCCACCTACGGGCTGATCAGCCAGGACCAGACCGTATTCGCGATTGGGTTCGTGCGCTATCGCGGCGAGCCGGTGGCTGCGGTCGCCGCGGATCATCCGGAGACCTGCCGTCGCGCGCTTGCCGCGATCGTCGTCGACTACGAGGTGCTCGAACCGCTGACCGATCCGGAGGAGGCGATCGCCGGAACGCGGGATCCGATCCATCCGGACGGCAACCTGATCCGGCATCAACGCATCCTGTGCGGTGATCCGGAGGCGACCGGTCCGATCGTGGTGGAGGGCACGTACGAGATCGGCATGCAGGACCAAGCGTTCCTCGGCCCCGAAGCCGCCCTGGCCGTACCCGACGACGACGGCGCCGGGCTGGAGCTCTACATAGCGACGCAGTGGCTGCACGAGGACCGCAAGCAGGTGGCCGCCTGCCTCGCGATGCCCGAGGTGAAGGTCCGGCTCGTGCTCGGCGGCGTGGGCGGAGCCTTCGGCGCGCGCGAGGACATCAGCCTGCAGGTGCACTGCAGCCTGTTGGCGCTGCGCACCGGTCGCCCGGTCAAGATGCAGTACGGCCGTGAGGAGAGCTTCTACGGCCACGTGCACCGGCATCCGGCCAAGATCTGGATGCGCCATCACGCCAGCGCCGACGGGGAGATCATCAAGATCGAGGCCCGGATGGTGTTCGACGGCGGCGCGTACACATCGACCTCGCCGGCGGTGCTGATCAACGGCGTCACGCACGCGCAAGGCCCGTACCGCTGCCCGAACGCCGTCGTCGACGGCTTTGCGACCCGTACGAACAATCCGCCGTGCGGTGCCATGCGCGGTTTCGGGGTCGTCCAGGCGTGCTTCGCACACGAGGGCCAGATGGACAAACTGGCGGCCGCGGCCGGTCTGAGTCCAGTCGAGGTACGGCTGCGCAACGCGATGCGCATGGGCGACCCGCTGATCACCGGACAGCCTGTGGATAGCGTGGCTCCGGTCGAGCGGTGCATCCGGGAAACCGACGCCCTGCCGATGCCACCGGATCTGGCCGGCGACGCCGACGTGCTGTCCTTACCAGGGGGCGCCGGGCGGACCGCCGATCGAGGGCACGTCGTGCGCGGGGTCGGATACGGCGTCGCGATCAAGAACCTGATGTATTCCGAGGGCTTCGACGACTACTCGACCGCGCGCTGCCAGCTCAACGACGGGGTCGTCACGCTGAAGTTCGCGACTTCCGAGGTCGGCCAGGGCTTCGTGATGTTGGCCCAGCAGATCGCGCGCACGATCCTGGGCGTGGACGAGGTCATGCTCGACACGATCGACACCCAGATCGGGTCGTCGGGAAGCACGTCGGCAAGCCGGCAGACCTGGATGTCCGGCGGTGCGGTGGACGCGGCCTGTCGACGGGTCCGCGAACTGCTCTTCGAGGCGGTCGCCGCGCGACGCGGATTGGAGGCACTCCAACTCGCGATCTCCGGCAGTGACGTGGTGGACACGATCGGTTCGCTGCGGATCCCGGTCGCGCAGGCCTCGGCTGGACTGCGGCTGGACGAGACCGTTGAATATCGGCATCGGCCGACCGAGGATCTTGACGAGAACGGTCAGGGCAACTGCCATGTCGCGTTCGCCTTCGTCGCGCACCGTGCCGTGGTCGACGTGGACGCGGAACTCGGTCTGGTCAAGGTCGTCCAGATCGCCACTGCGCAGGACATCGGACGCGCGCTCAACCCGCTGTCGGTGGCCGGTCAGATCGAGGGTGGCATCGCGCAGGGGCTCGGGCTGGCGGTGATGGAGGAGATCATCGTGACCGACGGGATGGTGCGGAATGCGAGTTTCACCGACTACCTGCTGCCCACTGCGCTGGATGCACCTTCGGTGGTCTTCAGCCTGATCGAGGAACCTGATCCGCAAGCGCCGCTTGGGGCAAAGGGGGTCGGGGAACCGCCGTGCATCTCCGTGACACCGGCGATCGCCGCCGCGATCCGCGACGCCACCGGTCGCGACATCCGCAGGGTGCCGGTGCGCCCGCAGGACATCTGCCTCACCTGAGCCCACGGCCCCAACGGGACATTTCACGTGAAATGTCACCTCGGACGGTCGCCTGAGGGGACATTGTGCGAAAAATGTGCGTTAGGTCGAGTCACGCACCGTCGATGAGGCTGCTGATGAGGCCGGCGGGCAGAGTGACGTCGGAGCCGAGCAGAGGCCGCGACGCAGCCAGGGACCTGGCCGCTGCCGGATCCATGCCGGCACTCTCGAGCAGAGGGACTGCTTGATCGATCGGCAGGGCATCGAACCAGCTGCGGCCCAACGTCTTCCGCCCCTCGCTGGTCGGCTGTCCCCACAGGCGCAGCCTCGCCATGCCGCCGTCGGGATAGATGTCGAGGCGGACATGCGTCACGCCCGCCCCGCTCCGCGGAAGGACGAACCGGTGTGGCGTATCCGGCTGGAGCCGAGTGCGCGGAAGCAGAGTGGTCCACGAACCCTCGTCGGCCGGATCAGCACCCTCCGGGCAGCCGGTCAGCTGTGCGGCGCCGGGGGAGTTACCAAGAAAGTACGAGCTATCGAGTTCGGCCATGCGCACGACCCCGGCGCAGGCCAGGGCCACTGTGACCCAGTCGTTGCCGTCATCACGGCGGCGGGCTGTCTCCCAACCCTCGCCCATATTTCGCGCCAGCCCACGACCGATCAACTGATGTGGAGTGCCGTAGAACTCGTTGCTGCAGCCGGTGATCCGGCCGCCGTTCTCCAGCGCGGCCAGGTCTACCGGTCCGGCGTCCAGCGGCCGCGGGTCGGCGATCGGTACGCCGTGGACCCGCAACCGGGCAACACCGCCGTCCGGAAAAATGTTGAGTCGGACATGGGTGACTCGTACAGCGGTGTCGACCTCGAAAGCATTGGGCGATCCACCACCCAGGTCGACCGGCCCCAGGAGCGGGAACCATGTTGCGGCCTCGACCTCGGCGACCGAGGGGTGGCCGTCGATCGCGGCACCGTCCAGCGACGCTCGTGGCGGGAAGTTTCCGGTGAACCAGGCCGTATCGACCACCACACCGTGGACCCGACCCGGAGCGCCCAGGCGCACGATCGCCCAGTCGTGGCCCGGCTCGCGGCGGCGTCGGGTCTCCCAGCCGTCATAGACCTTGCCCTTGTGTCCGAAGTCGGCAACCGCGGCGGCAGGCCACGGGAGCACGAGGTTCTCCCTCTGGGCGAAGAACTCGTCGTTGGCGGTGATGACCGCACCCGACAACGAGCGTGAGGCCAGATCCGGGAGCGCTGCGAAACTCGGCGCGCCATCGGTCGAGACGGCCGGTGCCGGCGATGGAGTCGAAGCTTGCGTCATGCATCTCCTCGGGTCAGGAGCCGGCCACGCGGTTGTGCCCCGGTCTCGCGGCCCCGTACCCAGCTCTGTCGCACGATGCCAGACAGCATTCGTCCTGCGTACGGCGTGAGCGAGTGCCGGTGCTCCAGCCGCTCGGGGTCGACGACGAAGGTTTCCTCCGGCGCGAAGACCGCGAAGTCCGCGTCGTACCCAACGGCGATCCGGCCCTTGCGCGTCAGCCCGGCCAGGGCGGCCGGAGCCTCGGCCATCCAGCCGACCACGTCGACCAGCCCCACGCCGCGTTCCCGTGCACCGGTCCAGACCGCCGGCAGGGACAGTTGCAACGAACTGATCCCGCCCCAAGCAGCACCGAAGTCGCCGGTCTCCAGCTGCTTCAACACCGGCGTTGAGGGAGAATGGTCAGAGACGACGCAGTCGATGTCACCCGCGACCAGGCCGGCCCAGAGGCGCTCGCGATTCTCTTCCTCCCGGATCGGGGGGCAACATTTGAACTGTGTCGCCCCGTCCGACACCTCCTCAGCGGTGAAGCTCAGATAGTGCGGGCATGTCTCTACAGTGATCCGCACCGCTTCCTGGCGGGCCTCGCGAAGCAGGCCCAGCGCGTCGGCGTTCGCCAGGTGCAGGATGTGCGCCCGGCCGGAGGTCTCCCGGGCGGCCGAGATGACCGCAGCGATCGCGTGCTGCTCCGCAGCCCGGGGCCGGGATGCGAGGAAGTCCAGATAGCTCGGGCCGCCGGGATCAGGTGCGGTATCGATGGTGAGCGCGTCCTCGGCGTGGACGATCAGCAGGCCGTCGAATTCCGCGATCTCGGCCAGCGCCGAGCGCATCCCGGCGTCGTCCAACGCTGGGAATTCATCCACCCCGGAGTGCAGCAGGAAGCACTTGAACCCAAAGACTCCAGCGTCGTGGAGCGGCTTGAGGTGGCCGAGGCTGCTGGGGACTGCTCCGCCCCAGAACCCGACATCAACATGGCATTTGCCCTGCGCTGCATCTCGTTTCGCGGCCAATGCCACCACGTTGATGGTCGGCGGGATGCTGTTGAGCGGCATGTCGATGATCGTGGTGATGCCGCCGGCGGCTGCGGCCCGGGTCGCAGTGTCAAAGCCCTCCCACTCCGTACGCCCCGGCTCGTTGACGTGAACGTGCGTGTCGACGAGCCCCGGCAACAGGACCACGTCGTCGCTCAACTTCACGACTCGGTCGGCCGCAGGCACGTCGTCGTAGGCAGTGATCGACACGATTCGGCCAGCCTGCACGGCCACGCACGCGCTGCGTTCCTGAGCGGGTGCGTCGGCGGACGCGGCGAGGATCGCCCGCAGAGGGCGCAGGACCAGGTCGGCATCGGGCACAGCATGAGCTTTGCATCCGAGGCGACCCCTGGGTTCGGGCGCAGGGCGCGGACCGGCAGAAAGCCATCGCCCTCGGCCTTGAGTGGGAATCCGTATCGCTGCAGCACCTGATCGTCTCGCTCACCAACCGAGCAGCGTTAGCAACTAGCCAGCAAGCGCAAGTACGAAGGGGAGCACCGACCCAGCCCCACTGCGGCGCAATTCCCGCCCGGCGACGGTCATCGTCCATCGGGAGTCGGCCAGATCGTCCACGAGCAGGATCGGC
>JBPCOF010000336.1:0-9114 GCA_051000515.1 Geodermatophilaceae bacterium | reverse complement strand
CTGGCCATCAGCGGTCAGGTATAGAGCTCACGGTCGTGCGCGTTGATCTGGACCCAGATGCCGTCCGGATCGCACACCCGCACCGAGTGACCGAAGTTCTCGTCCACGATCGGTTCCGGCTCGTAGCCTGCCGATCGCAGCCGGGACGTGATCGCCTCGAGGGGTTCGTCGGCCTCGAAGGCCAGCTCGCAGGTCCCTACCGGAGTACCACCTGCCTCGTGGATTGCCAGCATGCCGGGCACATCACTCGCTGACCAGCAGGTCCCGGCGAACGGGTGCTACTTGCGCCTGCAGGCGGCTCAGGTCGTGCGCCGGCGGGGAGGTGCGCTCACATGCGGCCAGCAACAGGTCGAGTTCTCCGGCCAGGTGCTCCCGCAGCGCCAAATCCTGGGCTCGGCCGCCGACCCGGGCGCTCATCTCCACGGTGGCCTGCAGCACCAGCGGATGCTCCAGCGCGTAAACCCGGATGGCATCGAAGACGAACTCCAGAGCCTCGGTGGGCGCTACAGCCGGATGGCGCACCCGCAGGACCCCGGCTTCGTCGCGTCGGTCCGGTGACGGCAGCGGTCGGGACACCAGGGCACACAGACCGACCGAGAGTTGGTCGAGCGCGTTGACTGCGGTGAACGGATCGTTGGTAGACGGAGACAGCGCTCGTACTGCCATCTCGACGAGTTGCTGTACCGCGAACATCACGTCTTGATCGGTCGTACGCTCCTGCGCCAGGGTCACAGCCGAGCGCACCGTGCCTTCCAACACATCGTGTGCAGCCGCGTCCGACCACACCGTTGCCAGGGTGGTGCCCTGGACACAAAAGTTGCCGGGCCGTACTCGCAGCATCATCACCGCATCGTGTCTCGTTGCTGCGGCCACCAGTTGCGAATCTCGCACCTCCGCTACATACCCGGAACGGTCGGCGCGCACGGCGACACCGTCGGTTGTCGGCAGTTCGGCGGACGTCCTCCACTGCCCGGTCCCGCCGCGGCCATCGGCGGGGAACACGTGGTTCACCGCCTCGAGGAGGTCATCACTCGTCCGTTGCGCCAGCGTCCACACCTGTACCGAGTCGCTGACGTGGTGGATGAAATAGACCAGCACTCCGATGCTGAGCAGGGCAAGGAGCAGGGCCACGGTCACCGCGAAGTGCGGGACGAAGGCCTCCTGTTCCAGGAGTTCACCTTCCGCGCGCACCGCTCGCAACACCAACAGCGAGTACACGAACGTGGCGACGTAAACGCCGAGAACCAGTTGATTACCTCGGTCGGCCATGAAGTTGCGTACCAAGCGCGGCCCGTACGTCGAGGACGCCAGGGTCAGCACTGCGATCGTGATGGAGAAACTGGTCGCGGCCACCGTGAGCACCGAGCCCGCGATGGCGCCGAGCAGGTCGCGACTACCGCTGGGCCCTACCCGGTACACCAATGCGTTGAGCGGCCCGAGCGAAAGCCGCCCGACCTCCTCCTCGAGGATCACAAGCCCCTCTGCAAGGAGCCCGCCAAGCACGCACAGGGCGCCGGGTAGGAACCAGAATGACTCTCGAATCCGTTGCCAGGTCATGAGCCGATCATCGCCTGCTCGCCCGCCGGCAGTTCGGTTCGCCGCCAGCAGTTCGGTTCGCCGCCAGCTGCGGCGGTTAGGTCTGTGTGCTGAAGCCCACTCGGCGGTGGTCGGCTTCGGCAATCTCGACGTAAGCGATTCGCTCCACCGGTACGACCACGCGGCGGCCGCGCTCGTCGACGAGAGTGAGGACACCACGGCCTCGGTCGATCGCCTCGGTGATGGCCAGCTGAACCTCGTCGGGGGATTCGGGGCTGTCCACCGTGAGCTCTCGAGGTGAGTGCTGCACGCCGATCTTGACTTCCACGCTGCCCGCCTTCGTTTGCACCGTCGGGCTGGTCCGACGGTTGCCTCGCCGAGGCTAGCCCAGCCGAGCTGGGCGGGCCTGCTGACCTCCTACGCCGTACGCGAACTCCGGTGAACCCCGCGGCACCACAGGCTCAGCACATCACTCGCTGACCTTGTCCAGCCGTAGGTCGGACTGCAACGGGAAGCCGGAGATCCCACGCCAGGCCAAGGCAGACACGAGCGCGACAGCCTGGTCCTTGCTCAGATCGCTGGCCTGGTCGTTGTGGCGTTCCAACCACCAGCGGGCGCTGATCTCGGCCAGCCCGGACAGCCCAGCCGAGAGCAGGTGGGACTGAGCCGGCCCAGCCCCGGACTCGGCGTTGATGGTGTCGGCCAAGGCCGCGACGATCGCGGCGAAGCCATCCTCGACCTTGTCGTGGACCTCAGGGTCGTTACGCAGGTCCGATTCCCACAACAGGCGAAAGGCTTCGCCCTCGGTGTCCACGAATTCGAAGTAGGCAGCGATCGCCCCGTGTACCCGCTCCTTGTTCTCGGTGGTGGCCTGCAACGCGGTGAACATTCGCTCGCCCAGATGTTTGATCTGTTCGTCGAGCAGGGCGAGATACAAGTCTCGCTTTCCCGGAAAGTGTTGATAAAGAACAGGTTTCGACACGCCGGCTCGGTCGGCGATCTCATCCATCGCGGCTGCGTGGTAGCCACGGGCCACGAAGATGTCGCGCGCTGCCTGGAGCAGCTGGTGGCGCCGGGCCGAACGCGGTAGCCGGCCCTGACGCCCGTGCGGCCGATCGGGTTGCGGGGCCGGCTGCGGGTTGGTCGTCATCATCTCTCCGGCAGTGAACCGTTACTGCCCGCTTCGTGGCAAGAACTGAGAGCATGCGGAGGTGAACGCGAGCGGCCCAGACACCACGCCGGCCCCTCAGCGGGTTCGTATTCACCGTGCTTGGTGGGTCGCCGCCATCACCTTTGCAGCGTTATTGGCAGCGGCCTCGTTCCGGTCGAGCACCGGCGTGCTGATCGAGCCGCTGGAGGCCGAGTTCGGCTGGTCCCGGGCCCTGACCTCCGGCGCCATCACGGTCAATTTCATTTTGTACGGCTTGACCGCACCGTTCGCAGCTGCCCTGATGCAGCGATTCGGAGTGCGCGGCGTCGTCGTGGCCGCGCTCGGTCTGATCGCGACCGGGATGGGTCTGACGACGCTGATGACGTCCGGCTGGCAGCTCTATGCGCTGTGGGGCTTGTGCGTCGGGCTGGGTACCGGCGCGCTGGCGCTCGTGTTCGGCGCGATCGTGGCCAATCGCTGGTTCGTGCGGCACCGCGGCCTGATGATGGGTGCCTTCTCGGCGGCGTCAGCCACCGGCCAGCTCGTCTTTTTGCCGGTCATCGCGAACCTGACGGAGAATGTCGGCTGGCGGCAGGCCGCGCTGCTGGTCGCCGCCCTGGCGCTGCTCCTCATCCCGTTCGTCCTGATCCTGCTCGCCGAGTCTCCAACGGCCGTGGGCCTGCGCCCGTACGGCGATCTGGAGACCGGCGAAGTCAGCACCCTCGCACCGTCCCCAGCCAAGGACGCAGACAAGGGCGACGGAGCGTCTCGTACGGCGATCCGAGTATTGCGTGCGGCCTCCCATTCGGCCACTTTCTGGATCCTGATGGGCACCTTCTTCGTCTGCGGCTGGTCGACCAACGGGCTGATCCAGACGCACTTCATTCCGGCCGCACATGACCACGGGATGCCGCCTACGACAGCGGCGGGTCTGCTGGCCGTGATCGGGGCCTTCGACATTCTTGGGACGCTCGCCTCGGGTTGGCTCACCGACCGGGTCGACTCCCGCAAACTTCTGCTGGCCTACTACGGCCTGCGCGGGCTTTCCCTACTCGTCGTCCCAGCTGTGCTCGGACCCACGGTGGAGCCGCCGTTGTTCTTCTTCATCGTCTTCTACGGCTTGGACTGGGTGGCCACGGTGCCACCCACCGTCGCGTTGTGCCGGCAACACTTCGGGCTCGAACGCTCCGGCATCGTGTTCGGCTGGGTATTCGGGGCGCACATGATCGGGGCCGGTGTGGCGGCCAGCGTCGCGGGGTTCATTCGTACCAGCACCGGCGACTACTCCGCGGCCTGGTTCGCCGCCGGCCTGCTCTGCCTGATCGCGGCCGTCGCGGTCCTGCGCATTCCGCGGCCGCCGATCCCCGGGAACGCTGCCTCTGCCAAGACCGATCAGGCAGCACCCCAACCGGAGCAGATCGCCCTCGCCTGACCGGTTGTCGCGAAAACCGAACCGCTGGCCTTGCTCCGGGGCGTCCGTTTGTTGACGTTGCAATCGCAGGTGGGTGAGAGTCTGTCCGCGGAAGTGACGCTCGTCACTCGCGGCGAAGGGACATGCTCGATGGCTCGGCTAGACAGCGACGAGAAGGCCGAATCTTCACCGGGCCGGAGAGATCGCACGCACTGGCTCTACATGGCGGTGATCGCCGCGGTCGTGCTGGGCATCATCGTCGGGCTGGTGAACCCGGAACTCGGCATTGCGCTCAAGCCGTTGGGCACGGGGTTCGTGGCCTTGGTCAAGATGATGATCAGCCCGGTCATCTTCTGCACGATCGTGCTCGGGATCGGGTCGGTCCGGCAGGCCGCGAAGGTCGGCCGGGTCGGCGGCCTGGCCTTGGGCTACTTCCTCGTCATGTCGACGTTTGCCCTGGCCATCGGTCTGGTCGTGGGCAATCTGATCCAGCCCGGCCAAGGTCTCAATATCACCCCCGGTGAGGTGCCCGCAGGCGAAGAGGCTTCCGGCGGGGTCGACTTCTTGCTCGGGATCATCCCGACCACCCTGGTCTCCCCGCTGGTCGGGGACAGTGTGCTTTCCACTCTCTTCGTCGCCCTGCTGGTGGGCTTCGCCGTGCAGGCCCTCGGCCGCACCGGCGAGGCGGCGTTGCGCGGCATTGCGGTGTTCCAGCGGGTCGTGTTCAAGGTGTTGGCCATGATTATGTGGGCTGCGCCGATCGGGGCCTTCGGAGCGATCGCGGCAGTCGTCGGTGAGACCGGCGTGGATGCACTCAAGGCGCTCGCTCTGATCATGATCTCCTTCTACGTCACCTGTGCGCTGTTCGTGTTCGTGGTCCTCGGCACGCTCATGCGCGTCGTCGCGAAGGTGAACATCTTCCGGTTGTTGCGCTACCTGGGCCGGGAGTTCCTGCTGATCCTGTCCACCTCGTCCTCGGAGGTCGCGCTGCCGCGACTCATCGCCAAGATGGAACACCTCGGGGTGAGCAAGCCAGTGGTCGGCATCGTCGTCCCGACCGGCTACTCCTTCAACCTCGACGGTACGGCTATCTACCTGACGATGGCGTCCTTGTTCATCGCCGAGGCAACCGGACAGCCGTTGTCCATCGGCGAACAGATCTCCCTGCTGCTGTTCATGATCATCGCCTCGAAGGGCGCCGCCGGGGTCACCGGTGCGGGCCTGGCGACACTGGCCGGAGGCCTGCAGGCGCACCGTCCGGAACTGGTCGACGGGGTCGGTCTGATCGTGGGCATCGACCGCTTCATGTCCGAGGCCCGCGCCCTCACCAATTTCTCCGGCAACGCGGTGGCCACGGTTCTGGTGGCCACCTGGACCGACGAGATCGACAACGACCGGGTCGAAGAGGTCCTGTCCGGGCGGGAACCCTTCGACGAGTCCGACTA
This sequence comes from Geodermatophilaceae bacterium, assembly GCA_051000515.1. Taxonomy (GTDB): domain Bacteria; phylum Actinomycetota; class Actinomycetes; order Mycobacteriales; family Geodermatophilaceae; genus JACCQS01. The sequence goes on along the minus strand of JBPCOF010000336.1, from coordinate 3,572 downwards.
TCTGGATGAGGACTACGAGGAAGAGCAGGACGGGATCGACCGCGAGCCGGTTCGATCGGACAGTGGGTCAGATCGAACCCGGTAGTCGCGGTCGAAACTGACCCATCGTGCCGGCTTCACCGACTCAGCTGGGTGGCCAGGGCGACGATGCTTGTCGCGGTGCGGTCCGGGGTGGCGAAGATCGGTGGGTACGGCGCGCCCGTACGGTCGATCCAAGCCGCCTGCAGGCCGGCTCGCATGGCTCCGTCGCAGTCCCACGGGTGTACGGCAACGAGCATCAGGTCGGCGACCGCGACGCCGGTGGCCTCGGCGGCGTATCGGTAGGCGCTCGGTAGCGGCTTCCAGGCGCCGGCGTCCTGTACGGACAGCAGCGGGTCGACCAGGTCTCGTACACCGGCCCGGGTCAGCATCGCGTCAGCGAAGGCGGTTCCGCCGTTGCTCAGTGTGCAGACCCGCAGGCCCGCTGCATGCAAGGTGCGAATGCCTTCGGCGACGTCGGAGTGCACGGGCAACTCGGCGAAGGCCGAGATGATCTGCTCGACCGCGGCGTCGGGCGCGACATTCAGCGCCTGCCCGGACAACAGCCCGGCCAGCACGCCTCGGCCGACCTCGGCAAAGTTCGGGCAGCTCCCCGCCATGGTCAACGCGAATCCGTCTCGCAAGACCGAACTGAACCAATGGTCGACCAGGTGTCCCGGTGCGCCGACGGCAGTGAACGCAGCGGCCAGCGGCCCGAGATCGGACAGCGTCTCGTTGACGTCGAAGACGAGCACCGGAGCAGGTCGGTCCTGAGTGGCCATCCCACTATTCTCACCCGCCGACGACTGCGAGGGGTTGACTCGACGCGATCAGGGTGCCTCGGCTGGATGCATTGCCTGACCACCACTGGCCACACACCGGCGAGGAGCCTGACTGATGACCGATCGTGTACACACTGACCGAATACGTACCGGCCGGATTCGGACCCAACCAGATGGCACGTACACGGTGATCGTCACGGTCACGGTGGATGCGCCGCGCCCGGTCGTCTTCACCGCATTCACCGACCCCGCCGTGTTGGCTCAGTGGTTCTGGCCCCGCCGCTTCGGTACCCGATTCGAGTGCGATGTGCGCCCTGGCGGCTCGTTCGGCATCCACGCGGACGGGCTCCCGGAGGGTCAGAAGATGGGTGAGCGGCGTTACCAAGACGTCGAGGAACCGGCCCGAGTGACCATGAGTTGGCAGTGGACCGGCGAGACTGCGGTCAGCCGCGTCGAGATCGCGCTGAACGAAGTGTCCGGGACCCGGACCAGGTCGTCGTCACCCATTCGGCGAACGAGTCAACGACCGAGCGCGACAATCATCTGCTTGGCTGGCAGGACTGCCTGGGCCGTCTGGTCGAGAGCTAACGCAGCGCCGAGAGTTGAGGCCCGAGCGGCGAGCTACCGTTCTCAGGATGCGCACCGCCACGTTGTCCGACGCTCCGCTGCACTCCGCCGACCAGTTGCCCCCGCCCTGGCCCGGCCGGCGGGTAGCGCTCAACGGTGGCATCGTTTACGTCCGCGCCACCCCTGGCGGAGGCAACAGCGAACCGGCGCTCTACGTACACGGGCTCGGCGGTGCCTCCACGAACTGGACCGACTACGCGGGTTTGTTGTCCCACCGCCTGGACGGGCAAGCTCTGGATCTGTTCGGGTTCGGCCGCTCAGGGCCGGCGCCTCACGGTGACTATCGGATCGAGGCGCACGTCCGTACGGTGATCGCAGCCATCGAAGCCCGCGGCACCCCGGTACACCTGATCGGCAATTCGCTCGGTGGGCTGACCAGCATCCTGGTGACCGGCCGACGCCCCGACCTGGTCCGGACGCTGACCCTGATCTCCCCGGCCGTTCCGGACCTGCGCCCACCTCGGCAGATGTCCACCCCGCTGTTCCCGTTGCTGCTGCTGCCCGGAGTCGCCAAGGCAGTCGAGCGGCGGATGGCCGGCATCAGCGCCGAGGACCGGGTTAGGGCCATGCTCGAACTGTGCTTCGCCGACCTGGAGCGCGTCCCCGCACAGCGCCTGGCCGAAGCTATCGACGAGGCCCGGATCCGGGCCGACCTGCCCTGGGCCTCGACGGCACTGGCGCGCAGCTTTCGCAGCCTGGTCGCGGCGTACCTGACCCCTGGTGCCCGTAATCCCTGGCGGGTCGCCGCGAGTATCAGCAAGCCGACGCTGATCATTTGGGGTGACCGGGACAAGCTCGTCAACGTCCGGAATGCGCCGAGATTGGCCGCAGTCATGCCGGATGCGCGCCTGCTGGTCCTCCCTGGAGTGGGACATACGCCGCAGTTGGAGGATCCGATCACCTCGGCGCGCGCGACGATGGCCCTGCTCGACGAGGCGCAGGAAACCCTTGGTCGGCCGCAGCCAGCCTGAGCGGGCCAAGGCATCCCGGCGGCGCTGCCGTTGCGTAGCAGGGTGTGACAGGTGTGGTGTGAGAGTCTGAAGTGGTGACTCGGCATGCTTGGGCCGACTACGGGCTTCGTGCCCCCGACGGTCCGCTCGTGGCACGAGAGCACCTGCCCCCCGTACGACCGAATCTAACCCCGGCTCACGGTGGACGGGCGGCGCGGTTCGTGGCCGCCTTCGGCTGGCGCGCGCTGGTCATCCCGGTGCTCGCGGTTGTGACATTCATGACCCTGCTCGACGTCGCCACGCCCGAGCCCGCCCCGGCGTCGTCGGCAGCCAAGCAAGCGCCGTCCTCGATGGAGCCGACACCGAGCGCACCCCCCGAGCCGACCCCGACCGCTCCCGCCGAGGGGGAAGCCGCGCCGACCGTCTCCCCGCCGGTCGTTGCTGCGGTGCCCTTCGTCGAACAGGGAAGTGGCCAACTCACCGTCGTAGCCGGGTCTTCAGTCGTGTACGGCACCGGTCCGCTGCAACGCTTCATCGTCGAGGTCGAAGACGGGATAAACGTCGATGGGATCGGGTTCGCCGCTGCGGTCGAAGGCACGTTGGCCGACCCGCGCGGTTGGGGTGCCGGCGGTGAGATGTCGTTCCAGCGAGTCGACGGCGGCGACTACGACTTCCGGGTCTCACTGGTCAGTCCGCTGAACGTGGAGAGCTTCTGCCCGGGCGTGGGCACCGGCGGATACACCTCGTGCCGGTACGGCGAACGCGCGGTCATCAACCTGGCGCGTTGGGAGACCGCCGTACCCGACTACGAGGGCGACGTGGCGACCTACCGGCTCTATGTGGTCAATCATGAGGTCGGCCATGCCCTCGGCAACGGGCATGAGGCGTGCCCGGGTCCGGGTCAGCTCGCCCCGGTGATGCAGCAGCAGACTCTCGGCCTCGACGGCTGCACCAAGAATCCGTGGCCGTTCCCGAACGCCTGAACCGGCCGGTCCCCGGCGCCCGGACAAACCGGGCCGGTTGAACTCGGAAGAGTTCGCTAGGCACGCGCGTTGGACCTCCTAGATAGGCGAGAATCGTTCATCCCAGTCGAGGAGTACCCCGTGCAGTTGCCACCCCTGGTCGAGCCGGCCGCCGAGCTGACCGTCGAAGAGGTCCGCCGTTACAGCCGTCACCTGATCATTCCCGATGTGGG